>CAYJDF010000005.1:0-22836 GCA_964368845.1 uncultured Desulfovibrionaceae bacterium | reverse complement strand
ACATCCTTAGCCTCTCCATACATACGAATCATCCCCTCATCAACCCATAAAATATTGTCGCACCTTTCAACAGTACTTAATCTATGGGCAATTATGATAGTAGTTATATTTTGAGGTAAGGCATAGATAGTGTCCATAATAGTTTTTTCAATTTTTGTATCTAAGGCACTTGTGGCCTCGTCAAAAATTAATATGGATGGACTGGCATATAAGGCGCGCGCAATAGATACCCGCTGTGCTTGCCCCCCAGAAAGGCCAATACCACCTTGTTTAAGCCAAGTATCAATACCACGAGTTTTTGCAATCTCAAGCTCTGCCATAGCACAAACTTGTAAAACCTTTTCTTCATCCCATGGTTTACCCCAATTACAAAAAGCCACATTTTCTGCCAAACTGCCCGTTAAAATATAAGGATTTTGTGGCACATAACCTATGGATTTACAATAGGCCGCGCGCTGAGATGCGCTTAAAATTTTCCCATCAACAAGCATTTGTCCAGCACTTGGGTCTATAAGTCCGCTTAGCAATGCTACAATGGAGCTTTTTCCTGCTCCTGTTTTACCTATAATGCCTAAACGTTTACCACATGGAATTGAAAAAGTAATGTCTTCCAAGCAATTATGCTTGGCATTAGGATAGCAAAAGTCCACATTTTGAAATGTTATGTGTTTGGTAAATGAAAAATTAGGGTCTGGTTCAACTGGATTAATTAGTGAATTTTGCAAAGCTTTTTCTAGCATCTCTAGGCATTCCATGGCACTGAACCTAAAGCTTTGCACACTCATAATCAAACTCACAGAACGATTAAACATGGGCAATAAACGCCATGCAATAAGCATAATCATAGTGAGTACAGGTGTGATTTCTGCCAAACTTGCATCATAAGCTACTATCATTATAATCATACTTAAAGGTATAGATAAAAAGCCCAATGACTCCAATATCCAAACCGGAAATGCAGGTACAAGGGCAATGTATGTTTTTGGTGCAATACTTTCTTTACATGCAGTCATAAAATAATCTAAAAATACAGGTTGTTGATTATAAATAAGAATTTCTCTAATACCGCTCATGGCATTCATGGTGGCACTTTTTTCATTGGCCCCCAATTCAGCTACTTCCTTACCTTTTTCATTTACCTTATTGCGAAAGGTTCTATAGATAATAATAGATGCAATACCTAAACAAGCTAAAACTAAAAGCACAGGTGGTGGCACAAAAAAAGCTAAGGCTAATATTAAAACCAAGGTAATAATAATGTATGTATAGAAATTCATTAAACGAACCATCATGTTCCCAAGGGCAGTACGCCATGAAAGACCTGTAAAAAATTGGGAACCTTGGCCAGCAATATGATAAATATACGAGCTATATAAAAAGTTTGAAAAAATGACTTCGCCGGCATAGAGAGCCACATATGAACCCAGCTTATCATTGTGAAATGCGCATGCAGCCGTAATAATATTTTTGAAAATAATAATACCCACCACGAAAAATGCACTTATGGTCGCAAAAAATCTTGGTTCATCAATATATGCATGTAGGCTTGGTATATACTCAAGCACTGTACGCACAGCTATGTGGTTTGATAAGCTTTCGGGAGAAATAATAACCATAGCAAGAAAAGAAATAAGCAAAATTGTAAGCAACTCAAAAATAGCTTGTAAGGTGATAAGACCAAATGAAATACACGTTTTACGCTGCAATTTAGCGGGAAGAATTGAAAAAATTCGAGTAAAATCACTAAATATTTTTGCTGAAAACATAAAACTAATCCTAGTCCACAAAAGAGTATTTAACGCTTATCTACCATATTTATTTAGATAATAGCGTACAAGCATTGGATATTGGCGAATTTTTTTAAGAAATAATCCTTTAAGAATTATTTTGCCAAATTTTTTGGGCTTACTTTTAAGTTCAACCACTCGGATTTGTTGGCATTGAAATTGAATATCTCTAAAATATTTTTCATCAAAAATAATTTGATCATAAAAGTCTTCTGATTGCTGCTTGCCAAGAGAGCTTATACCTTCCCTAGGGATGGTGTCAGCAACAATACGATTTATAAACCGAGTAGCAAAATACAATTCAAGCTCTTTATGAGTATTTTTAGCATTTTCATGCACAATATTCCAATCAAAATGCGTGGCATCTTGTAATAAAAATTTACAATCACATAGGGTATAAAAAATACTTTTCAATGAACTATGTTCGCGCAAATTTTTAGTAAGATTGGTAAGAGCCAAAAAATATAAATCTTCATGGCAGGGCAAAAACACATCTACCCCAAAGGCTTTAATGGGTTTTGCCCTTAAAAATAAGTCACGGTAAAAACTATCTTTACACTTATGCTTAGTAAATACAGCATTATGTATATCAACCGCATGTTTACCATTTAAAAGCAAATCTACTGAATGCGGTTCATGATTTGCCTCATACCCCATGTTTTCACCAATTTTTACAGCTACTTTTAAGTCTTTTTCATGAACTAAAATATCTATGTCACCCATGGGGCGCGAAAGTGCTGGGCGCAAACACTTGATTGCCCCCCCCTTTAGCAATAGCATACTAATATTGGTTTTATTTAATTCTGTGCCAATTCTAACAAAATTGGCAATAGTTTTTAAATTGGCAAAGCGAAAATATTTAATTAAACCTTTAAGGCGCGGAGCTATATTATTAGGCATAATAAGATGAGGATTATCATGCATAAGATATGAAAGTAAAAGAATTTTATGCATTCCAAGAGTATTAATATCATAAGATTGCATAGTACTTTCTAAAAGTTCTTGAGTGGGATTTTTAGCAAAAACTAAATTTAACAATAAGACATCATCACGCTCCACATATTGGGCATATAATTTTTCTAAAATTATATTAAATGAACTGGAACTTGGCATCTCACTTCCTTTCAAGCATTGCTTTTTAGTGAAAATATTAAAAACTTTGAAATAGTACGAATTTTATTTGTATTGATAACAATAGTAATGCTTCACAATCGGTAAATATATTATTTTTTAGAAAAATCTTCAATAAATTCACGTAAAAATTTTGTATTCTTCTTTATATCATTACTCAAATTGAAACGATAAAAGGGCAAATTCTCCACAAAAGAGTATTTTTTGGCAATATTTTTTACATCCTCTGCTTCACCCATTTGGCGTAAGGTAGACAAAATAAGCTCTTGAGTGGCAATATCCTTATCTCCTAATTCAATACTTGGATTAGCATCTTCCACAAAACGAGGATACATGCAAAGCCTAATGGGGTATGCTTGTTTGAATTGCGCATGATACTCTGCAATATTAAAAACATATTTATCTTTTCGCCCATTGTTAGAAACAAATTTTGCATTTAAGTCATACAACATACTATTATAAATATTCGGTGAAAGAGTTATAATGGAATATATGGGCCATGAGAGTAGGTTTTCACCATGTTTTTCCAAAATAAGATAATCATCAGAAACATATTCAAAGCCGTCTAGCATGGCACTTACAGCAAGGGTTGATTTACCTCTATAACCAATGCCACAAATAAGCACTCCTATATCATTAAGGCCCACAATTGCCCCGTGCCCAAGATTTGTGTTAGGGGTTTTTAAGATTTTATTAAAAGTATGAATAAATATATGCCCTTTTTTCATCAGTTCTTCTGTAGATAAATTAGACAGACTAAAATAGTAGGTATTAGTATTTGGATTAAAAGCTGAAAATTCTTGACATAGAATGTCAGCATGCAAAAAGGGTTTATCTAAAAAAATATTTTCATCAAAAAAACGTAACTCTTCTAAATCCGTGGGTACTTTAGGCGCAACTTTTGTTACACGACTTAAACGTAGCTCACGATACAATTTTGTATTATAAATAAAGGACAATGGTATTATTATATTAGTAATATCCTCTTCTTGCCATATGACTAAGGTGCAATGGTAGCTTGGAGCATCATCTTTTAGAATATAACCTAATTGCAATTCTACATGCTGAGTGAATGAGGCAGAGTAGTTGATGAGACGAACAATTTGAGAACCCATTTGCAAATATTTAATAAAAACTGGTGCTCCAAATTGTTTTAATCTATTATCAAGACTATCAAAAACTCTTTGCTTGTTCATATCACTTATATTATCTACGCGCATAGGGAAACTCCTAGTCTTCTATGTAAAACAATTTATAAATATACAATAAAAACAATATACAGTAAATAGCACTAATGTAGAAAATAAATTTTAAAAAGATAAATTTATTTTATTACAATGAGTTACACACGGCCATATAACGAGATTAATCACTGCGCACTTTACTAATTAGGTAAAACCAGTTATATTTTTCAATTGAAATTGCTACGCAAAAAATTAAAATTACCCTTGAGGATATTATGTATAGCCTAAATAGCGATAAAATGTTTTATGATATAGCAGATAACCAAGCAATAATTATCGATTCATCAACTGGAGATTATTATGCTTTAAATATTTTAGGTTCGCTTACTTTTGACTTTCTAGCAAAGGGCGCTTCAGAAGCTAGTATAATAGCGGCCCTTAAACAATTGCCTCTAGAAAACGACAATATCGAAGAAAAATTTAATGCCTTTGTTGAAAAATTACTAAAAGCTGACATTCTAACCAAGTGTGATGCATCTTCAGGAATACAAGTAATTTTTGATGTAGAAGCTGTGGCTGGCGAGTATACTTTTGATATGGAACAGTTTGATGATTCAAGAGATATTTTACTTGCTGACCCCATACATGATGTGGATGAAGAACAAGGCTGGCCTGTATTAAAAAATGACAAAAAATAGTCATGTACTTCAGCATGTGCCAAGGCAACGATGTTTTGGTTGTGCAGCATGTCAAAGTATTTGCGCCCAGTCTGCAATTCAAATGTCTGAAGATGCAGAGGGGTTTTTATATCCTCACCTTGATGAATCCCTTTGCGAAGCATGCGGTTTGTGTCTCACCACCTGCCCCGCCTTACACCACAGTGAAAATAAAAGTATACCCAAAGCCTATTATGCTTGTGTAAATAGGGATATACCTACATATGCACAAAGCTCTTCTGGTGCAGTTTTTCCTGCCCTTGCTAAAACCATACTTGCTAGGGGAGGCGTTGTTTTTGGAGCAGGGTTTACTAATGAACATAACAAGTTATATGTAAAGCATCATAGAGCTGAAACATGGTCACAAGTATCAATCTTACAAGGTTCAAAATATGTTCAAAGCCCCATAGGACAAATTTTACCGCAAGTTTTACAACAGTTATGTCATACAATTGTTTTATTTTGCGGCACGCCATGTCAAATTAATGCAGTACAACGCCTAGCCCAACAGCACGCCAATCTATATTGTTTAGAAGTAGTATGTTATGGGGTTGCAAGCCCTAAGTGCTATGATAAGTATTTACAAACATTGGGTAATGTAACGCAATTTTCCTTTCGAGAACGTGTAGAAAATAAAGGTAATCGATTTATAAGTTACACAGTTGACGGCACAAAAAAAATTATACCACATAGCTTATCGTCATTTATGCGTTTATTTTTTGAAAACATAATTTTGCGTCCTTCATGTCATAGTTGCCCCTATACAAAAAATGAACGAGGAGCTGACATAACTTTAGCTGACTTGCACAATACACAAAAAAAATATTTGAATATTACAAACAACAATATTGCAAGTGCCATTTCTATCAATACTAAAAAAGGTCAAGAACTTTGGGAAAGTGTGCAAGCAGAATTTGATTTTGAACCTACAACCTTATCTGAAAATGAACAGCCAAGGCTTTTATCACCTACCATGGCATCGCCCAAGCGCGAAGACTTTATGCTTGCTTTGAACAACTTACCATATGATCAGCTTATCGATAAATTTATTCAACCATCTGAAAATAATAAGCGAAACCTTTTAGAGCAATTAAGAATGCGCCGTAATCCTAAATCTAATCCTCAAACTTTAGAAAAACCTAACCCACCTCATGTATCTGTATTGATTACTTGTCATAACTATGCAAACTATCTTGAAGAATGCATTGAAAGTGTTTTAGCCCAAAGCTACACCAATTATGAAATTGTGCTGGTGGATAATGCATCTACTGACAATACCAAGGAAATAGCTCAAAAATATCCCACAGTACGCTATATTTATGAACCCAAACTAGGTGTAAGCATAGCTCGTAATACGGCTTTACGAGCAGCCCTTGGAAACTATATAGCTTTCTTAGATGCTGATGACTATTGGCCCCAAAATAGACTATCTGCTTTAGTTCCACTGGCTGAAGAGTTATATCCTCAAAAAACTATTGCCTGTGGGATGATACATAATTTTTTTCATGGTCAGGAAGTAAAAAATATGCCACTTGCTCACATTATGCTTGCCAAAAGTAAGGGGGAGTTTCATGCTCTTAGTGTTATACATAAAAATTTTTTTGCCAACCATGGAGTGTTTAATGAGAATTTGCATTATGCTGAAGATACAGACTTATTTAAGCGTTTAAAGTTACAAGGTATTAATTATATAAACTATGAAGGCATAGTTTTACACCGCCGTTTACATGCTCAAAATATATCTCTAACTTTGCGACAAACCTCTATAGTAAATGCTTATCGCACCAAACACAAGCAACGCTAACTATGAATATTTCTATTGTTATTCCGGCATATAATGCTAGCTTATACCTTGAAGCATGCTTACAAAGTTGTATTGTATCTGCACAATATGCTCATGTGAAATTTGAATTAATTGTCATAGATGACGGATCAAGTGATAATACAGCAAGTATAGCCAAAAAATGGGCACATAAATTTATCCAACAAAGCCACAAAGGAGCTGGTGCAGCGCGCAATGCCGGCATAGCCCAAGCAGAAGGAAGTTATATACTCTTTCTTGATGCAGACGATCTTTTAACTGAGCATGCCGTAAGCGATTTATACACTGCTTTGACACAAAACCCTAACATGCAAATGGCTTGCGCTCTCACCTCTGACTTTATTTCACCAGAACTTAATGCTGAACAAAAAAAATTATTTAACCCAAGACCTGTACCATATGCAGGGACACTACCGGGAATGCTAATAAAAAATGATACTTTTGAACAAGTTGGAAGTTTTGATGTAAACTTAAAGACAGCAGAAACCGTAGATTGGCTTGTGCGTGCCCAAGAGGCTAGCATAACTAAGTTACATATTGAAAGCATCACATTGTTACGCCGCTTACACCCCAAGAGCACCAGTGCTTGCCATAAAATTCAAGAACGCAAGGATTACTTATCCATTTTGCGCAAAAAACACAATAAAAAACATGAAAAAACTAGCTAAAGCACCCTTGGTAAGCTTAATTTCACCAACTTACAAAGCGGAGCAATATCTTGCAGACTTTTTGCACTCTGTTTTAATGCAAGACTATGATAATATAGAATTTATCTTGATTAATGATGGTAGTGATGACAACAGTGCAAGCATTATCCAAGATTATGCCATACGCTTTGAGCAAAAAGGAATTAACTTTCACTACATTAAGAAAGATCATGCTGGGCAAGCGCAAGCCTTTAACACTGCTCTACCATTAGTTAATGGTGAGTTTTTAACTTGGGCAGACTCAGATGACCTTTTACACCCCCAAAATATCTCTGCCAAGGTAGCATATATGCAAAGGCATCCACAATGTGCCATGTTGCGTTCTAATGCACTAGAATTTAATGATGATGGATTAATTTTACAAAAAAGCAGACATAGTGCAAATCTTGTGGATAAGCAATGCTTAAACATTTTTGACAAACTATTTAAGAGCAAAACATATTGCCTTGCTGGTTGTTATATGTTGAAAACTGAGTTATTTAGAAAATGTTATCCTAAAATGCAAATTCCAGACTCCATTGTAGGACAAAATTTGCAGCTTTTATTACCAGCCGCAAGCAGAGTGGAATGCCATTATCTAGATAGAGTTCTACTTTCTTATCGCAGACATATAGAAAGTCATCATCACTCCCAGCGAGGTGTACAAAAAACAAGTGCACGCATAAAAGCCATGGTAGAACTTTTGCTCACACTTCTACCCTATTGCCAATGTGATGCCGAGCACTATAAAAATATTGCTCATGGGCTCTTGCAATCTTTTTGGCTTGAGTTCCGTAGTAATTTACCAAAAAATGTTATAAAAATAAGGAAATAACCATGAAGGTTGGAATCGTCACTTTTCATGATGCAAAAAATTACGGGGCAGCATGGCAATCATTTGCCTTACAAGAAGTGCTTAAAAAACTAACTTGTGAACCAGAATTTATACAATTTTCTATCAAACTAGAAGAAAAAAACAATAATCAGGCGTCATTAGAGCGCATGAAAAAATTTGCCCGCTTAATGGAACAACGTGAAAAAATGCAAACTTTGCACAATAAAAGAAAATTATTATTCAAAGATTTTGCTAATAATTACCTCAATGTATCCAAGCCGTATAATGATGATACTTTAATTGATGAAGCCTATGACATGTTTTTTGTTGGTAGTGACCAAGTTTGGAATTATGAAATAATTAAAGATGATACACATTATTTCTTAGATTTTGCCAAAGCACACAAACGCTTTGCCTATGCAGCAAGCTTTGGTCTTGAAAATTTGCCAAACAGTTTAATTGGTTGGTATAAAAAGCACCTTGCAGGCTTTACTGCTATTTCTGTACGCGAAATAAGCGGGGTTTCACTTGCCAAAGAGCTTACAACTAAAGAAATTACCCTTTGTCTTGACCCAACCCTACTGCTTAATCCTCAAGAATGGAAAGATATTTTAAAAAATCATAAGCCAGAACGTAAGCAAGGGTATGTTCTTTTATATATAATTAATCCTGATGCTCAACTAATCAAAAAAGCTCATCATAGGGCTACTACAATGGGCCTTGAATTAAAGATAGTCACAGCTTGCCTTATACCGCAACTAGGAGAAGAAACATGGACAGAAACTGGAGTTATGGACTTACTTGCAGCCATGCGGGATGCTCATATTATTTTTACTGATTCCTTTCACGCCTTAGTTTTTGCTTTGACCTTTCACAAACCATTTATGCTTGGCCAAATGGGTTTAACATCCACAAGATCCAGCCGTTTGCGTAATTTATTAGATCTTACAAAGATAAGATTAGAGCATGAGCAACTAGCAGATAATATTGATTGGAGTGTAGTTGACTCATCTATTAATACCCAAAGAGAAAGTTCTATTAACTATATTAAACAGTGCATACAAACAATTAATATATAACATATTTTAGGATGTTTAATAAAAAGTATATGATTCATCAGCTAAACATTGCGTTGCTAAAAATCATTTAATTATTTACAATATAATATGTCAAACAAGTTAACTATAATTTATACCTTCACTGCCATTGAAGGAAAACGAACACTTTTTCTTGAAGCGGCCCGCAAAAGCCTAGAAGATATACGTAAGTATCCAGGTTGTCTTCATTGTGTGCTTTCAAAAAACCCTGTTAATAGTCATGAATTTACCATAATAGAACTATGGGAAAATGAAGCACTTTGGAAAAAGTTTTTGCAATCCAAAATCATGGCGGACTTATCAGTTGTTGCTGGTGTTAGTACCATGAATTGGATGATACAAAAACTCTATTTATGTGACATGTAAAACACTTTTAACATTAACTATATGCACTTAACCTACCTTTCTAACTTATCTTTTTGAAATAAGCCATATAAACGCCCCACAAACATATGCCAACAAAAATACCAGCATTGTCGATCTTCTTGAAGTAGCCTATACAGTGGAAATAATATATTAACAAACTTAAACCAAAGTGGGAAATTATGTTTTCTTAACAGATACATACGCCCATAAGCATAAGCATAAATTTTTTCTTTGGCACGTTCTTTAGCTAATTCAGGATGAAAAATTCGTACTGAAGTAACACGCCGTATTTGTGCAAAATCCAATGCTCGTAAAGCATAATCTGTATCTTCACCACCGCCATAGGGTAAACCAGTACCTGGCCCTAATGTTACATCAAATTTTCCTACCTTAGCAACAACATCACATTTATAAAACTGCAAAAAAGTCTCACTATGAAAAAAAATAGCGCGTCTAGCAATTGATGTATTATTGGTAAACTTTTGAATATTTTTTTGCATGAGAGCCTCATCATCACCCCAAACACCCATTAATCCGCCTACATGCTCATTAGCCCTAAAAAAATCTATTACCTTTTCAAGAGTATCTGGTAAGTATAAGCAATCATCATCGGGAAAGGCCACAATATCACCCTGTATGTAGGGTAAAAGTGCATTACGTGCTGCTGAAATACCCCTAGACTGTATAGGAACAACGGTTATTTGCAATCGGTCACAGAAGGTTGACAAAACATCATCCAGAAAACCTAATGGATTTTGGTCGCCAATAAGTACATGAAAATTTTTATAAGTTTGATTGCACAAGCTTTCAAGCAAACGTTCAAGTTCTGCTTTTCTGTTTATGGTAGCTATTAGAAGTGAAATTTGCATAATATTGCTTTATTAGTCTTCGTAAATTTCATTGTTAAAAATAAGCAAAAGTTAACCAACATATCAATGAATTAGTGTATTATATGATGTGATATTTACCAAATTAACACTTAACAAAAAAATGGTCAAACTTCACAAAATATAGGCATTTATTTTTCAACTATTACTAAAATTTATATATCATAATGTACTAGTTAACCTAAAACATATTGACATAATATTGACGCCATATAATAAAAATGCTTTAATATTAATGCATGATGTAAGAAGCAAAAAAAACAAAGCTTAATTTTTTATATAACAATTGGATATTTAGATGAAATTAGCTATTTTTGTGGTTCTTTTATTTTTTCACAATATAAGCTTTGCAAAAACATATATTGTTGACGGTGATTCGCTTTACATTAAAAATGTTGAGATTCGCCTTTATGGTATTGATGCACCAGAAAGAGGACAAGCTTTTAATAAAGCAGCAGCACGCTTTTTAAAGTCTTTCATCAAAGGCAAAGCATTAACCTATAAAGTAATCTCTAAGGATAGGTACAAAAGAAGCATAGCCTTAGTTTATGCTAACGATATAAATTTACAAGCTGAGTTAATCAAAAATGGTTTTGCATGGGTCTACCCACGATATTGCAAACAAGCTATTTGCAATGACTGGAAAAGACTACAAGAACAAGCAAAAGCTAGCAAAAAAGGCCTTTGGCAAGATAAAAACCCCATAACCCCTTGGGACTGGAAACATAATAAACCTTAAAATGATATTTTGTTATCTTAAAGTACTTAAATTGTAACTAAATTATAAAAATTTACGTTTATAAGTTTAATTTACCGTTGTACACCAAACCATTCTACAATCATTAACGTAATATCATCAGATTGTTCTGCACCTGCGGCATGAGCCTTAACGGCATCATTTATGTTTTCAGATATATTTATTAAAGTATCTGCAAAGGATTTATACAGTATATCCTTAAACTTATCGAGTCCAAAAATTATTTTATTTTTACACATGGCTTCGGTTATACCATCTGTATATAATATGAGTTTATCATTATGGTTTAAAGTAAACTTAGTATTAACATATGACACGTTTGGAGCAACACCTAAAGCCAAACTTTTGGGGACGTATATTTCTTGTATTTCTTGTCCTTCACGTATTAAAAGAGGTGCATTGTGACCAGCATTAGTATAACTTACTTCTCCTGTTTTAATATTAAGTATGCCACAAAAAACTGTTACAAACATATTACTTTCATTATCTAATGATAATTCATTATTAACTCGCTCTAGTACTTTAGCTGGATTATGCTCATATTCAGCAATACTTTTAATTAAAGTTTTTGTAATAGCCATAAACAGTGCTGCCGGAATACCTTTATCTGAAACATCACCTATGGAAAAAAAGAGCTGTTCATCATCTATGAAGAAAAAATCATATAAGTCACCGCCAACTTCGCGTGCTGGAATAAGAGATGCGTAAATGTCAAACGCCTTATGTTGCGGAAAAGGTGGGAAAATTTTATGTAAAAAGTCTGCTTGAATAATTCTTGCAATTTTTAATTCACTTTCTACACGCTCCTTCATAGCAACGGTATTGGTCAAGTTAATAATGTACTCTTTTAGCGAGTTACGCATATTATCAAAGTTTTGCGTCAATTTGCCTATTTCATCCAAACGTTTTATAATTGGTAGCTCAATATCCAAGTTTCCCTTGGAAATTTCTTCCGTATTTTTACTAAGTTGACGTAAGGGCACAGTAGCCTTATACGCCACCACACTAATTAACAAAGCAATGCCAGCAATCCATATCAATGCAAAACAAACAACAACAAAACTATGTTCATACAATTGTGCAAAAAGCTCTTTCGTTGGAATAAAAAGTACTAAACTCCAGCCGCTAGAAGGAAGTGGTCTGTATATCACTTCAACTTCTTGCCCAGTTTGCGAATTTACATATGAGGACATACCACTTGCACCATTAGTAATTTCTTGGGCAAGGTTTTTTAACTTAGGAAAAGTATTGAGTTCAGGAAGATCAAAAATAGAGCTGGTACTAATAGTTTTTTTATTATGATGCACAACAAGAAGCCCACTTCTACTCACAATAAATGCATGTCCAGTTTTATATACTTTAATATTTGTGACTATATCTTGTAACCATTTTGTACTTACATCTGCTGTAACCACAGCATAAAAATACTCTTTGCCGTATTTATCTTTTCTGTATACGGGTACAGAGAATGTAGTCATAAGATTTTCACCGCCACCCTTATCAAAATAGGGTTCACTCCATACAGGTTTTTTATCCTTTTGAGGCTCAATAAACCATGATTTTTCCCAATATTTATAATGACTAGAATTCAAATAAGCCAATGCAATATTATCGCCATCTCTATGGTAATATGGAGAAAAGTGACTAGGAGCATCTTCTAAAACCCCTGGAGCAAAAGCTATGGCGCAACCATATACGCTGGGCATTGATAAAATAAAATTTTTTATTGTATTACCTAGTTCAGCTCCCAAAAAATCGTGTGTTTTCAGCAATTGAGCAAGGTACAATGGAACTTGTTCAACACTACTTAAAGTTTTTTCAATTTTTTCTACTGCTGAAATGGAGTATGCATTGGCATTATCAAGGCTTAATGCACGAATTTTATTTTGTGTATACAAAAAATTATAATAAAAAATTGAAATAAAAAATAATACTACTGCAATTGTAATGTATAAAGTAAGTCTTACATGAAAATTTACTGCCATATTCATCCTCAATTTAACTGCCATCAACGCTACACAACTACCTACAAGTAAGATATACAGAGTTTTAATTTAATAAAAACAACTCAATCTTAATCAAAAAAACCAAAGTCATCAAGCAAGGTAAAGGTTCTTTCTAAATATTGCATATCAGTAATGGGCCACAAAAAACCTAACCTATATAGTGCTTCTGTAGTAAAATTATTATTGCCATCAATTACATGCTTTTTTATTGAAGAATTATCTAAATATGTTAATAGTCCTTCAATACCGTCACTACGTTTATGGTCACCTAGAGCAAGCATAAGTTCTTCTTGAAACGTTGTATCAGATACAATTTCAATACTAAATCCATGGCTATTCATAGCTGCAATGACGTCTGACATATATATGACGTGATTATTATATGGATGAAATACAGTATAGCGTTCATGCGTTTTAGATAAAACAAGAATAGCATGGGCAGTGGCATCAATAGGTGAAAACTCAGCCGGTGCTGACATAGCACTTACAGGATATTTACCTAATATCTTATAACCTTTTAACTGACGCATAAAACCATTGGTGCGGCTGTTAATTTGAAATTCACCATCATTTATACGCGACATTAAATTGCCAACGCGCATAATTTTTCCATCAAGGCCATTTTCTATGGCTTCAAGCATTGCTTTTTCAGCATCAAACTTCGATTTGATGTAAGCATTTTCAAGCGTTTGCCCTATAAAAAATTCATGCTCATGCAAATGCTTATACACTGGAGGCACATTATCTACACCCTCCCCTGCAATGCTGATGGTTGAAATATGAATTAAACGCTTCTGGCACTGCCTACATAGCTCGATAAGGTTTTTTACACCAATAACATTGGCTTTTTCTAAAGAATCATCGTGGACAAAGTGCTTCACAATAGCAGCACAGTTAATTAGTGTATCAAATGATTTTTTTTCAAGCTGTTGTAGAGATTTTTTATCTGTAATATCTCCCTCAATACAAATTACACGTTTTGCCATAAGCTCAGCCATAGCATTGTCAAAGTAATACACTAAGAGCGAAGCTAGCCTTTTTTCAAGTGTTGGTGAACTTCCTTTACGCATTAGGCAATAAATCATGCCATCTTCATTATCAAGATAGCTTTTAAGGATATGTATACCCAAAAAGCCTGTTACTCCGGTGAGAACAACGTCTCCAATGGTATTTTCTTCTATACCATCAATATGTTGCATAGTGTTATATGCAAGGTTAGCACTATTACTAATTGCGTGATCTTGAGTAGTGGTTTGAGTATTTTGAATAGTTTTGTCTTGATCTAAGCAAAGCATTGCCAATGCTTGCGGAGTTGGATTTTTAAAAATATCCGCATATACAATAGGATAACTCTTAGCCATGGCCATAACAGCTAACTTAGAAGCACTAAGTGATGTACCGCCAAGTTCAAAAAAATTATCTAAAACACTAACTTGAGTAATACTTAATATACGCCTAAAAAATTCACAAAAATCTTCTTCTATATCATTACTTGGAGCAACGTATTCTTTTTGTTGTACTTGATAGTCGCTATCTGGTAATTTACTTTTATCAATTTTATTATTGGCAGTTAAGGGAAATGTATCTATTTGTATAAGTACGCTTGGAACCATATATTCTGTAAGGCTTGCTGTAAGATATTTTTTTAAATCCTCAGTAAAAATATGTTTATCTGCTGTGTAATACGCCACAAGATACTGTCCAGATGAAGAAGACTTCACCATAACAAAAGAACTTTTTACACTATCAAAAGTATTAATTGCAGCCTCAATTTCTCCAAGTTCCACACGTAAACCACGAAGTTTTATTTGATTGTCACGTCTTCCCCTATACTCAATCTCTCCACTTGGCAATAGCCTTGCGAAATCTCCACTTTTATATGCTGGCATGTCCCAAAAAGTTGTAAATACTGTATCTGTAAGCTCTTGTCGGTTAATATAACCTTTGCCAACACCTTCACCAAGAATAACCATTTCACCAAAGGCACCCATGGGTAATATATTATTATGGGCATCAACCATAAATACTTTCACATTGGCATTGGGTTTGCCTATGGTAATTTGTTTAGTTTGATTTATTGCGCTCATGGTGCAACTGATGGTGGCTTCAGTTGGGCCATAACCATTCATAATATATAGATTAGGATTGAGCTCCCTAAGCTTAGTATATAGAGTTGGAGGAAAAACCTCTGCCCCAAAATCTATGGATTTTAAGGCATAAATCACATCTTTTACCTCCTCAATATCAACAAAATTAAGTAAAAATGATGGTGTACAACTTATTATATCTACTTTATTTTCAAGGCAAAGTTTACGCAAAGCCAGAGGGTTATGTATTTCGTCTAAAGTCGCCATACAAATACTCAAACCATGCGCAAGGGGTATAAATTCTTCCATTATAGAAACATCAAAGGTGATAGAAGCCAAAGCTAAAGACACCTTGCCATATTCGGTATAACCCAATATTTCATGATTTTTAGGGTTGTTATCCACAAAATTAATAAGATTTTTTTGCGTAATCATAACCCCCTTGGGCTTTCCTGTTGAACCGGAAGTATAAATACAATAGGCCAAAGCGTCGGCCGGAACGGCTATATTTAAATTCTCACCATCTGCAAGAGCTAAATGTTCTGCATCATCCACAAAACATAATATAAGCCCTAATCCATCAATAAAATCTTTACGTTGTGCATAAATATCCTTTGTAATAACAAGAACCTTTGTTCCTGAGTCCTTAACAATAAAATCAACCCGTTCATCGGGATAGGTTGGATCTATAGATAGAAAAGCACCACCAGATTTTAATATGCCTTGCCTTGTAATATAAACAAACTTACTACGCTCAAGCATAAGAGCCACAATATCATTTACTTTAACGCCGTGAGCAACAAGCACATTGCCAAGTTTATTGGCATAAATATTTAATTCTTTGTAGCTAAGTTTTTCTCCATTGGCGACTACGGCCATATCTTCAAAAAAATTTTCAGCACTATCTTGTAATAATCTATAAGCAGGACGATAATCCACACTCCATGATGTATCGTGTAACAATTTAAGCTTATTTTCATTGTCACTTTTACTTTTTGCATCTAGTACTGAAACTTCACTCAAGCTGGCAGCATACAATAAATTTATAATGCATGCCTCATAAGCTTGTAAAAAAAATTGTATAAAATATTTTGAATATAAAGCTCCATCATATTCTATGATAATTTTAATATTATTTTTTTGCTTAAACACATCAATGTTTAATAAAGCTTTTGTGGCATTTGCCTCAATTTCCAAAACCTCAGCAGTCTTACCGCAAAAATTTATATTTTGTAACATTTCATCTTGATAAGCAAACAAAATATCATTTTTTATGTTATATTCACTACTTGCTTCTGCAAAAGAGTATATGTCATACTCTTTTAACTTACGTAAATTATTTTCGATAGAATTAATAAATTCTTGTGGGCTTATATCTAGTGAAATATCACAATATAGTGGTAATGTTTTAACAAGCATTCCTAAAGTAGAAAAAGATTTAGGGTTATTACGCCCATTATATATAACATTAAATAAAGCTTCATCTTGTGCAGAAAATTTAGCCAATAACAATGCAAAAGCACCTGTAAAAAATGCATTTTTAGTAAGTTTATGCTTTTGGCAATATGCATCTATATCAGTAATTATATTTTTAATTATATTAAATTCATTTTTAACGACATGCTCTGCATCAAATACATCTCTACTTGGCAAAATATCAACAGACACTCCATTCAATATACTATGATAATACTCTTTTGCTTCAATATACTTTGCACTCTTGCGTTCTTTTTGTTCATCAAGTGCTATATCAAACATAGTATAGTTTTCACTAGTTAGTACTTGTCCAGCATAAGCCTTATCAATATCAGAAAGAAAAATATGAACAGACTCACCATCAGCAATGATATGATGTATTTCAAAAAACAAATAAATATGCTCTTTTGCTTCAAACAAGCGAATACAAAACAAAGCATCATCACTGAAAGTGAATTGGGTTTGCGCAGGCATCACTCCTTCCTGCCAAGGTGCTATTGGGATTTCATATTCAAAATCTGGCCTTGGATACATAAAAGGATCGCCATGCTTATCCGCCTTGATGGCGCAAAGCATACTTGGATGTGCTTTAATCGCAGTGTCTATGGCCGCTTTTAATTTTTGTATATCTAAATCATTAGGAAGCTTAACCAATATGGGAATTGTATATGCCGAAGTATTGTTTAGAGAGTCCAGATAAATTCCAAGCTGAGTTTGGCTTAAGGGAACTTTATCATATATCTTTGCATCTTGCTCAACTGGACTTTGAGTTAATAAATGTTGTACAATTGCATCTTCTAATTGTAATACTGTTAAATCTTTCAGTATGGTTTTTACATCGGGGCTAAATCCATAATTTTTGCTAAGCTCTGTAGCAAGCTTGATGGCATCAATGGACGAAAGCCCTGCCATGCGTAAAGATGTACTAACATCAACACTTACACCTAAAATTTTATTTATGATATCTATTAATTCTCTTTCTAACCTTGTGAGAGTATTGCGTGATACAGACTCATCATTTTGAACCAAGGTAATGTCTGGAAGTTTTTTCTTATCTACTTTTTGATTAGGAGTTAAGGGAATACTATCAATTTGCAAAATGGCACTTGGCACCATATAAGGAGGTTTTTTATCTAAAATAAAATTGTTAAGGTCTTGAATATCAATATTTTTGTTAGCAACAATATAAGCAAATAAACCCTTTCCTCCACTTGGTATATCTTTGGCAATCACGGTTGCAGCAACAATTCCTGGGTAGTCTGCAATAATGCCCTCAACTTCTGTAAGCTCAATTCTAAATCCTCGTATTTTAACCTGCATATCACGTCTACCAACAAATTCAATATTGCCATCTTCAAGCATGCGAACTAAATCACCGGTGTGATAAAGACGTAAATATTCTTCATCATTACAAAAAATATTTTTAGTAAAAACTTGAGCTGTAATTTCATCTCTACCTAAATAGCCCAATGAAACTTGTGGACCAGCTATACAAAGCTCACCAATGGCACCCCTTGGCAAAAGTCTTTTATAACTATCAATAATATAAAGTTTTAAGTTATTCACAGGTTTGCCTATGGGTACCGGATCATAAAGCTTATTCACCTTAAAGCATGTTGCATAAACAGTGCATTCTGTGGGCCCATATATATTATAAAAAGCACAATCACCACTGGCAACTATTGGCAGTAATGCCTCGCCGCCAGTAGCAAACCATTTTATACTTGGAATTTTGTGCAAATGAGCAACAAATTGCCTACCAACTTGTGTAGTCATAAAACTATGGCTAACAGAATGTTTTATATAATATTCTTCAAGTTTATCAAGATCTAGCCTAATGTCTTCTGCTATAATATGTAATTGCCCACCAGCGCACAAAACTGGATACATATCCATAAAGTTGGCATCAAAACCAAAGCTAGCAAAAGCTGCTGAAACACTATCAACACTCATGTCTGCAACTTGTAATTGAGAAGCAACAAAAGAATTGATATTTTTATGAGTTAACATGCACCCCTTAGGAGTGCCTGTTGAGCCTGATGTGTAAAGTAAGGCAAAAATATTATCAGGCTTAAGTTTTGGCGTAGTTAGTTCACCACTTTGAAGTGAATAAATATCGCATGTCTTTAATATTATACCAGCATACGAAGGAACTAAATTGCAAAGCTCGTCATCAACTATTAGCAGTTTGGTCTGAGCATCATTCATCATAAATTCAATTCTATCAACAGGATAACTAGCATCTAGAGGCTGATAAGCCATACCTGCTTTAAGAACACCAATAGCCGCTATAGGCATAAATTCATTACGCCCTATCAATATAGATACAATTTCACCATTTTTTAGACCTTTATCGATAATATAATTAGCAATATTATCTGTTATTGAATTAATATCTTTATAACTTAGTTGTTTATCTTTATAAACAACTGCAATTTTGCTTGGGTTAGTTTTGGTTTGTTTTTTTAATAAATCAATAATTGTGCTATCTTTATCATATTCAAATAAAGTATCATTAAATTTTTCAAGTAGTTCAAGTTCATTTTTATTAACTAATACAATATTTTTAAATACATCATTATCAAAAAAACCATGTAAAATATTTATAAAAATATTCACAAAATTTTCAATATTATACTTTTCATAAATATCACTACGATATCTTAACTGTAATTGGTATTTATTTTCTTTTTTAAATATTATAAAATTCAAATTACACATTGCACTATTAGTTTCAATTATTTCAAGTGGTGCAATTTGACCATCGTAATGTATACCATCAAGAAAGTTACCTTGATATGTAAACAAAACATCATGCTTTATATTATATTCTTTTGACAAATCATCAAATGCATAATGAGAATGATTAAGCGTTGCATAAAATTCATCTTGCACTTGGCGTAAAGTATTTTTTATATCTAATTCATCTTTAAAATTTATGTACACAGGTATAGTTTTTGCTATCATGCTAACACAGTTGGTCAGTGATTTATCAAATCTGTCATGTGTGCCTGCACAAAAAAGACTCTTTACTTGTCCTGTCATTTTAGCCAAAGCATAGCCAAAAGCAGTCATGAAAAGCGTATTTTCTGTGATATTATGGGATGTAAGAAAACTTTGAATTTTTTGGGCACTTAATCCTTCATCAAGGGTCACTTCATAAAGCTTGCAAGGTATTTTTTCCTCATCATCTAATGGCTTATTGTCGGGTGCAAGATTTGAGTCAACTTCAATTTCTGCAAAAAAAGTATTAAAATAATTTTTGGAAATCTCATAAATAGAACTTTTTTTGATGTTTTCTTCTAATATATGTAAACTAAAAGGATTTACTTGCTCTTGAGCAATTTGTTCACCCTGCAAAATTGCAGCTATTTCTTTGCAGATTAATGCTATGCAAGTACCATCAAAAACTATGTGGTGTGCATCAAGAAGAAAGTGTATATTTTCATTAGTTTCAATAAGTTTTGCCCTAAATAAAGGTGCGCTATGAAATTGAAATGGTTTTGGAAATTCCTGTACAAGTGTAGCTAGTTCATTTTCTTCACATTGCATGGCTTCACATGCGTCAAAAAATTCCCCTCCAACTATATGTGGTTTGTTATCTATGTTCTCTACATATGAAAACAAAATAGGATGGTTTTTTAATACAGTGTTTATTGTTTTTTGTAGCTTTGCAGCATTTAAATCTGGAGTTTTATTAAATTTAATGTGCAAAGGTATATTATACATAGTGCTTTTGACGTTTTGTAAACAAGCAATATAAATAGCATTTTGATTATCTGTAAGCGGTGCAATTACTGAATCCAAAGGTAAGTTTTTTAAAATTTCTTTCTTTAAATCAATTATTTTTTTGCTTTCTTGTGAAGTATGCATGACAGTTCTCAATGCTAGTAAAGTTTTTAGAATATACACATGAAAAGTAAATCTTACTTCTTGACAAAGTACTTTTTATAATAGACATTTTTAACATATTGTCATAAAATAGGCAACTACACCCAATGCTCAAATTCCAAAAGAGAGATATATGAATATTAATGTTTCTGAAAATAACGGTATCACAATTATAAACCTTGAAGGCCTCTTAGATTCAGCCTCAGCATCACAATTTAACTCATTAGTTCATAAGCTTATTAGCGAAGGTAAAGTTAAAGTTTTAGTTGATATGGAACAGCTTGAGTACATTAGCTCCGCTGGACTTAGGGAAATACTAGGCCTATCTAAAGCTATCAAGGTATCTAAAGGTAAGCTGGCTCTTTGTAACCTAAAGCCTAATGTGTCTGAAGTTTTTAATATCTCAGGTTTTGATACAATATTGGATATTTATGATGCTCAAACCACTGCTATTGAAACTTTTTAAAAATATTGAGTAGATTGTTAAGGAGAAGGTTAAATATGTCTTGCATTACACTTAACGCAGACATTTCTGAATTAGATAACGTCATGAATTTTTTAAATGAAAAAATTCCAAAAGGCTATGAAGTGTGCTATCCAAAAGCCAGATTAGCGCTTGAAGAAATTTTCATTAACATCGCAATGTATGCCTACCTTGATAAGGTTTTACCCACTAACATACCCACCTCAACTAACAATATGCACAATAAAGTTAGGCTTGAAATTGATATAACACATATAAATAACGAACCATTACTACGTCTTACTATTTCAGACTGGGGCAAGGCCTATAATCCATTTATGGATGCACCCACCCCAGATACAACATTAAGCGTTAAAGAACGTCCTGTTGGTGGATTAGGCCTGTTTTTAGTAAAGCAAATAGTTAAAGCTTACACATATAAGTTTGAAGAATATACCAATATTGTAGAACTATTCTTTACTCAAAATTGCAATACCCCTACATAAACATATTTAAAAGAAATTTTTTAATACTGTAACAATGAAAAATCACCAAAACGTTAAAATATTCCACCTAAGCTTAAAGCAACAGGCATTGACCAATACCATAAGATGCATCTTAAGCCATGGTACATCATCTATGAAGTATGTTTAAGAAACATTTATAATAAATGGCAATTTAATTTCCGAAGATATGTTGCAAGTCAAATAAGAGAGTGACTCTTAGGCCATAGTCATTTTATCAAAACCTAACCTATAACCAACGAGAATAAAATGAGTACAATACCCCCATGCCCCAAGTGTCAATCACCATACGTCTATGAAGATACAAGCCTTTTTGTCTGCCCTGAATGCGCACATGAATGGAACCAGCAGGACATAGACAGTAACGAAAGCTCAATCGTACGCGATGCCAATGGTACTGTATTACAAGATGGTGACACCGTTACCGTTATTAAGGATTTAAAAGTTAAAGGGGCTTCAACGGTTGTAAAAGTAGGCACTAAGGTCAAAAATATTCGCTTAGTTGATGGCGACCATGACATTGATTGTAAAATACCAGGTATTGGAAAAATGGGCCTAAAATCAGAGTTTGTACGTAAGATACTTGATTAACATATTTCTACTGCACTCACTAAAGTAGATTTAGCCTTAATAAGTAGCTTAATTTAAACAAAATGAAATTAATATGAAAGTTTTTATAAAATTTATTTAAATATATTTTGCGTTGCAGTAAGAAGTGGAAGTTTACAATTATTCAAAAAAAAGTCATAATTCTAGGTAATTTTTTTGAAAGAGGTATATTAATGAAAGTTTTAGTTGTTGATGATGATAATGATATAAGAAACCTTATAAAATTATACTTACTGAATGACTCATATGAAGTGCTTGAGGCTCAAAATGGTCTGCAATGTATTCAAATATTAGATGATGACACTGAAAAAACAATAGATCTTGTCTTGCTTGACTCTATGATGAGTGAAATGGATGGCACTGAAACATGTCTTGAGATTCGCAAAAAATATAATTTACCAATTATATTTCTAACTGCAAAATCAGAAGATATAGATAAGTTCACAGGCTTTTCATCAGGTGCGGATGATTACATAACAAAACCTTTTAATCCTATTGACTTAATGACAAGA
>CAYJDF010000004.1:0-41280 GCA_964368845.1 uncultured Desulfovibrionaceae bacterium | reverse complement strand
AGTATGAAGTGCCAGCGCAAGTGCCAATTTGCATGTAAATGTATTTTGATAGTTTGGTTTTATAGTTGTGGTTGATTGATGCTACTGTACTGATAGGAAGCTTGTCCCCCTCTTTACTTTATCTTAATATTTACGGCTTTCAATGACACGGCATTCTAATTGTGTAATGATTACTATTAAGAAATGTTTTGATTTTTGCGTGTAGTAATTTATATAATATTTTACTATGTTGAGTGTTTTAGATTTTTGACACTGTTACGATATTTTCCTTTTCCCCTGTGGCTTCGTCAAAATTAACTTTTGAAACGCATGTACTTGAGTACATTCTGCCTTCCAAAAGTTAATTTTTTCTTGCCACAGGAAAAAATCAAAAATATACACAACATTGCCAAAAAAAGTCACATCGTTTTTTGCACGTACTATTTCTGCATACATGCTTTCATTTTGCAAAAAACGAATAGCGGAAGTTAACCCCCCGATGCTTACGCATCGACCCCCTTGTTGCTTCGCAAGGGGGTAAAGGCACGAAGAACTCAATTCAATTATATAATTTTCTTGAACAACTTTCTTAACAGTAATCATTCACACAACTAGAATGCCGTGCTTTCAATGATGCTAGAAATCAAATTAAGTTTACAAAGTTTATTAATTGATGTAGCGTGGTAAATTATTAAGTTTGTTAGTATAATCAGCTGGGTGGTTGTTTACTTGCAGCTCACCTTGGCATGCATGGCAAGGTGGCCGTTTAACCCATAGTATGGCTAAAGATGCGAGAAGTATTATTGGCAGTATTGCCAGAGTTTGTTTGAAAATGTGAAGCATTTTAATATTAACTTAATGGATATTATGGTGAATAAAAGATAAAAGATGAGGCTTATTGTGGTAAAATATCACAAAGCACAATATTGACGAAACTTTTTCTGACATTATTTTTAGGCTGTAAATGCTTGCGTGTTTAAATTTTTAGCAAGTGTATAAATATCGTTATTGAGGTGGTTTTATGGATATTAATAAATTTACAGAAAAAGCTCGTGAGTCCATCACTGAGGCGCAAAATATATGTGCAGGATATAAGCATCCTGAAATTGATGTGGAGCATGTGGCTCTAGCTTTAATTAAGCAAGAAAAGGGTATTGTACCCAGAATTTTGGAACATATGGGGGTGCAAGTTCGGGCCTTGGAAGTAGGCCTCGAAAATGAATTGCGCAAACGGCCCGCTGTAAGTGCTGCCAGTTCAGATTTAAACAAGCTTGTTATAACCCAACGCACAGCCAAGGTTTTAGCCGATGCAGAGGCTGAAGCCAAGCGAATGAAGGACGAATATGTTAGTGTAGACCATATTTTTGCGTCCCTTGCAGACCAACCAGTAGCCTCTCCTTTAGGTGGACTTTGGAAGGAATACAATATTACCAAGGCTCGTTTTGTGATGGCCATGGAGGAGTTACGCGGAGGGGCTAGGGTTACCTCTGCCAACCCTGAAGATACCTTTGAGGCTCTAAGTAAATACGGCCGTGATCTTGTTGAAGCTGCGCGCCTTGGTAAGATGGACCCTGTCATTGGGCGTGATGATGAAATTCGTCGTGTAGTGCGTATTTTATCGCGTCGCACCAAGAATAACCCAGTACTTATTGGTGAAGCTGGAGTGGGTAAGACTGCCATTGTGGAGGGTTTAGCCTTTCGTATTGTCAATGGTGATGTGCCGGAAAGTTTAAAAGGTAAATCTTTATATGCACTGGATATGGGTTCACTTATTGCCGGAGCAAAATTTAGAGGTGAATTTGAAGAACGATTAAAGGCTGTACTTGGAGAAGTAGAAAAATCCGAAGGGCAAATAATTTTATTTATTGATGAATTGCATACCATTGTTGGCGCAGGTAAGACAGATGGAGCCATGGATGCTAGTAATTTGCTAAAACCCATGTTGGCTCGCGGTGAGTTGCATTGTGTGGGAGCTACCACACTTGATGAGTATCGCCAATATATTGAAAAAGATCCAGCCCTTGAGCGTCGTTTTCAGCCTGTTTTGGTGGATGAACCAACGGTGGAAGATGCCATTTCTATCTTGCGTGGACTTAAAGAACGTTTTGAAGTGCATCATGGGGTTCGAATTAGTGATTCAGCCATTGTGGATGCCGTAACTCTTTCGCACCGTTATATTGCAGATAGACAATTGCCAGATAAAGCTATTGACCTTGTGGATGAGGCAGCAGCCATGGTGCGTACTGAAATTGATTCATTGCCAGAAGAATTGGACGTTGCCAATCGTAAGGTCATGCAGCTTGAAATTGAACGCGAGGCCTTGCGCCGTGAAAATGATATGGCGTCACAAGAGCGTTTGCAAAAATTGGAGAGTGAGCTTTCAGAATTGCGTATTAATCAAGGTGTGTTGCGTGAACAGTGGGAGTCTGAAAAAAGCTCCATTGATGCGGTGCGCGACATTAAAGAACGTATTGAGCAAACTAAGATTGCCATTGAGCAAGCCGAACGCGCCTATGATCTTAATCGCGTGGCAGAATTAAAATATTCTACCCTGCATAGTCTTGAAAAAGCCTTGCAAGAAAGTGAAAGCAATAGTGAAGGCAAACAAAGTATTTTAAGGCAAGAAGTGCGCCCAGATGACATTGCTTCTATTGTGGGGCACTGGACTGGTATTCCGGTAACGCGCCTGCTTGAGTCTGAGCGCGAAAAACTTTTGCGCCTTGGGGATGAATTGCATGAGCGCGTGGTAGGGCAAGAAGAAGCTGTGAGTGCTGTGGCGGATGCTGTGTTAAGGGCAAGAGCAGGACTTTCTGATCCTGCACGCCCAACGGGTTCATTCCTATTTTTGGGTCCAACAGGTGTTGGTAAGACAGAACTTTGTAAGGCTTTGGCTCAAGCCCTATTTGATACGGAAGATAATTTAGTTCGCCTTGATATGAGCGAGTATATGGAAAAGCATTCTGTAGCAAGGCTCATTGGTGCACCTCCAGGTTATATTGGTTATGATGCTGGTGGGCAGTTAACCGAAGCAGTGCGGCGCAAGCCTTATTCTGTGGTGCTTTTTGATGAGATTGAAAAAGCTCATCCAGATGTTTTTAATACACTTTTGCAATTATTAGATGATGGCCGCCTAACCGACAATCAAGGGCGCACGGTAGATTTTCGCAATTGCATTGTTATTATGACTTCCAATATTGGATCTATGCATATGCTTGAAGGTATTGATAGTAATGGTATTTTGGCTGAAGATGCCAGAGAAAAGGCCATGCATGATTTGCGTAAGCATTTTAGGCCGGAGTTTTTAAATCGGGTAGATGAAACAGTTCTCTTTACGCCATTAACCTTGGAGCAAATTGAACATATTGTAGATTTGCAGCTTGAGCGTTTGCGCGAGCGCCTTGATGAACGTAAGGTCAAGCTAAATATGACCGAAATAGCCCGCGCCTTTGTGGCTAGTGCTGGCTATGACCCTGTTTATGGAGCGCGTCCCTTAAAGCGTTATATCCAGCATAATTTAGAGACACCTTTGGCTCGCAAACTCATAGGTGGAGAAATTCTTGATGGACAAACAGTACAAGTGGACGTGCAAGATGATAAGTTGCATTTTGTGGTGATTTAATTTGAATAGTGTTATTTAGCGTAAAGGCCTTTGCTTAATCACAGCAGAGGCCTTTTTGTTTATCTGTTTTATGCATTATAGTGGAACAAAAACAATACCAGTAATTGAGCAGATAAAATGCGCAAAATCATGGTCAGTGGATATACAGTTGCATATACTGGTGTTGCAGCGTCAGACCCAAGAATTTGTCCGGAAAATGCCAGAGCTGGTGGATCAGTCATACTACCAGCAAGCAAACCGCAAATGGTTGGGTAATTACACTTTAGTACTACCCAAGCAAAAAGTGCTGTGCTCATAAGTGGCAAAAAGGTGATAAGTGTTCCTAGGCCCATCCAATATAAACCAGAACCGCTGAGCATCATTGGCACAAAGCCTGGCCCTGCATTCAGACCAACCGTAGCTAAAAAGAGTGATATGCCAATTTCTCTGACCATGAGATTGGCACTAGGGGTCATGGTACAAACCATGCCTAGAATTTTATGTCTGCGACTAAGCAAGATTGCAATAAGTAGTGGCCCACCTGCTAAGCCAAGTTTTAGGGCTGAAGGTAAACCAGGAATATGCACGGGTATGCTCCCAAGAATAATACCAAGGAAAAGCGCAATAAATAGAGGTATTACATGTGGGTGGTCTAGCATGCGTGGTGAGTCGCCAAGGGTTTTGCGCGCAAAATCAATGCCATTAATATCTGCCACAATGCGTACCGTGTCACCTAGGTGCAATATACTATTAGAATGGGCAGTAAATTCAAAACCGGAGCGAATAACCCTAGTGGGCACAATGCCATTTTCAATAGTTAATTGTAGTTTTTTAAGTGTTTTACCTACAGATTTTTCTTTAGTGACTGTAATATCTGTGCGTTGCAAGCCACCTTGTATTTTTTGAAGGTCAATTTTAGATTTTTTGCCCGCTATTTCAAGTAATTTTTCTAGTTCTTCTTTGCTACCAACGGCAAGTAATAATGTGCCCTTAGTCAAGATAGTTTCAGCCTTAGGGGTTTTGACAATACCCTTCATTTGCTCAATACGTGAAAATGCCAAGTCTAAGCTTTTTAAGGCTTGTACCTCGTCAAAACGTTTACCGATAATGGCTTCATTGACAATTTCAACGGTGAGATTTTCCACCTTGGGGCTAAGTTTGGTGGCAAGGTCTTCCATGGTTTGATTTTCTTTGGCAATATCTACTTTAAATATAAAACGTACCAAGAGAATGCTTAAAATGATGCCTAAAATACCAAAAGGATATGCTGCAGCGTAGCCAAGTCCGGCAAGCTTTAGATACTCTGCAGTTAATTCTGCACTGGGTAAAACATCATTAAAAATAGCTGTTGAAGCCGCTAGCGAAGGGGTATTGGTAACAGCACCACTATAAAGACCAGTTATTACAGCCAAGGGAACGTCAAAAACAATAAAACAAATCCCAGCTATCAATGTACCTGTTAATACAATAAAGGCCGCTAGTAGATTAAGACGTATACCATTGTTTTTTAAGGATTCCAAGAAATTTGGTCCCACTTGCATGCCAATGGAATATACAAATAAAATAAGTCCAAATTCCTTAGCAAAGTGTAGCACATGATTGTCAATATTAAAGCCAAAATGCCCAATGGCAATGCTGCTAAAGAGTACCCCGCCAACACCAAGGCTAATAGTACCAAAGCGAATCTTGCCAAACAAAAGTCCTGTTACAATGCAAAGAGAAAGTACCATGATGGCTTGGGCAGCACTTGGAGTAAAAAATAGTTCTGTTAGCATGCTAGACCTTTTATAATAAAGTGAGTGGGCTATACTGTTTGAAACTATGGTAATGCACTAAATAACTGCAAAGTAACACTGCACATATACAATAATATTGACTAAAGTGCAAATTATATATAATCGGTCATATGTGAATAATTATTGTAACTCATTTATAATTATAAATAATTTACCTATGCTTGACAAGTTTGAGTATATTAAATATTGCTCCACAAGTAAAAAAGTAATGGAGTAAAATATGACATTAGATACATTTCGCTGTACCCCAAAAATTGTATTTGGGGTAGGAAGTATTAGCAATATAGCAAAAGAAGTTAGAGAGCTTGGTGGTGAGAAGGTTTTTATTATTACTGGGCCAAATATAGCTAAAAGTGGTTTAATAAATGTTCTTGAAAACATTTTATCCGACAATAAAATTGCTTATGAGCGTTTTGATAAAATTGAAACAGATCCAAGCTATGAATTGGTAGGGGAGATTTTGACAGCATATAAAAAGTCAAAGGCTACGGTCATTATAGGTTTTGGGGGTGGTTCTGCTCAAGATTTAGCTAAGGGTGTGTCTGTACTTGCTACCAATGAAGGGCCTATTCATAAGTATTTCGGGGTAAATTTGATACCTAATAAAGGTGCACCATTAATATTGATACCAACCACAGCCGGTAGTGGAAGTGAATCAACTATTGTAGCTATATTTTCTGACCATGAGGAAAAACTTAAAAAAGGCGTTGCAAGCCCTTATCTGTTGCCAAGTGTGGCCATATTAGACCCAGAACTTACCTTGAATATTCCAGCGACAGTTACAGCCTCCACTGGCATGGACGCACTTATTCACGCGGTAGAGGCATATACATCAATTAATGCCACGCCCATGACAGATATACTGGCCATAGAAGCTATTAAAATTATAACTACAAATTTACGTGAAGCTTATTTTAATGGTCAAAACTTACAAGCGCGAACTCAAATGCTAAGAGGTAGTTTGCTTGCTGGTATGGCTTTTTCCAATGCTGGGGTAACGGCGGTGCATGCTTTTGCTTATCCCATTGGTGCAGAGTATAATATTGCACATGGTGTGGCTAATACTATTATGTTTCTTCCGGTGATGGAATTCAACTGTAGTGCTAATGTAGATAGATTTGCGAACCTTGCTGCATTTATGGGGTTAAATACAGCAGGGAAGGATAAACAAACTCAAGTGCGTGATGCACTTGAGGCTTTTTGTGCTCTTGCTTTTGATCTTAACGTACCAAAACATTTAGAGGATTTTGGGGTCACAATGGATGATATTCCAAGGCTTGCCAAGTCAGTTTTATTGGTAACAAGGCTTCTTGCCAATAATCCGAGGAAGGTTAGCTATGCCGATGCACTTGAAATTTATTCCAAAGCTTTTTAGTAGGATTACTTGACTTTATCTTTATTTTTATTAATAATATCACCACATATGGCTTATTATAAAGCTCTAAAGTATTTTGGGCTATTGCCGTATAGTCAGTATTAGTACGATGAAAATTTTTATGGATAAATTATTATTGTGATCTGAAAAACGAGAGAGTGAGGAAAAAAATGCGCTTAAATTTACTTGGTAAGATGATGCTTTATATTTTAGCCCCAGCCATTATTGGTCTTGTGGCCTTGGCTGCTTTTTCTGGAGTACAAGTTAGGTCTGATTCTCTTGCCACAGCACGTTTGCAGCTGCAAGAGTTAACAAGAGTGCAAGCTAGTGAATTGAATAATATTATTGGCTATATTATTGATATAGCAAACTCCACAGGTACTATTTCTACGATTACCAAGTTTGTGGATGATGAGCAACATAGTATTAGTAATCCAGATCATGAGGCTATGAGAGAACGTATCTCAGCCTATCTCACGAACATAGCAAAAGAATATAGAGATATTTCAGCTTGCTTTATAACCAATGCCGAAGGGACTATCATTTCGCATTCCAGTCCTGAGCGTGTTGGCATTAGCATAGCGGACTATAAAGCAGTTAGAGAGGCTTTGAGTAGTAAAAATTATGTTGAAGTAAGAACATCTAAACAAACTAATCAACTAAGCGCTCTTGTAGGTGCACCAATTAAGCGTAATGATCAAATTGTTGGTACACTTATATTTGAATTAGACCTTAATGAGCTTAACAAAAACTCTGTGGGCTCCATTGCTTTAACGCCTAGCACTTCCCCTTATGTGTATGATTCAGAGTTTACAATTATTATGGATAATCATACAGAATTTCTTGGTACTAGTGATGCCGCAGAGCCGCAAAGTGCTAATATAGCAGCGCAAAAAAATGGTTCATCTGTTTACATGTTTGAAGGCGAGGAGATGATAGGTTTTTTTGCTCATGTTCCTTTAGTCGATTGGTATGTAATGATTGATGTGCCTGTATCAGAAGTACTTAGCGATGCAACAAGTCTTATTTATGAAATTTTAATCCTTGCTAGTATTATTGCTCTTATAACTAGTGCGGTTATTTTTGTGGTAGCCAAGGGTATTGTAACCTCCATGCGTGATGGAGCTAATATAGCTACCTATGTGGCGGCTGGGAATTTAGAATTAACCAAGGAACAAGAGCAAGGTTTAGAAAATGGCATAAAGCGCGGCGATGAAATTTCCACCTTGGCTATTGGGTTGCGTACCATGATTACAAATCTTGCCAAGATGGTTACAGAAGCAACCAATGCCACAGCCGAAGCTCAAAAGGCAGTGGCTGAGGCAGAAGAAGCTAAACAAAAAGCCTTTGAGGCTGCTGAGGCTGCTAGCAATGCCCGTCGTGAAGGTTTACTTGATGCTGCCCAACAACTGGAAGGTGTTGTAAATATTGTTACTTCTGCTTCTGAGAGGTTATCTTCACAAGTGGAACTTTCTTCACAAAGTGCTCAAGATCAAGCAGATCGTATTAGCCATACAGCCGTTGCCATGGAAGAAATGAATGCCACTATTATTGAAGTTGCAAAGAGCTCTGGCTCTAGTGCTGAGCTTACCGAAGGTGCCAAGGAAAAAGCTATGCATGGTGCTGAAATTACGGAAAAATGCAAAGAATCAATTACTCGCGTTCAGCAAGAGTCTATGATTTTACGCAAGAATATGAATGCCCTTGCAGAACATGCTCAGTCCATTACCACGGTTATGGGAGTTATTTCTGACATAGCAGATCAAACCAACTTGCTTGCTTTAAATGCAGCCATTGAAGCTGCGCGCGCTGGTGAAGCCGGACGTGGATTTGCTGTGGTAGCTGATGAAGTACGCAAATTGGCAGAAAAAACTATTTCTTCAACAACTGATGTTGCTAGTGCTATTACAGCCATTCAAGAAAGTACAGAAAGCAATGTAAAACAGGTAGATGTAGCTGTTAGTGTTATTGAAGAAGCAACTGAACTTGCTAATTTGAGTGGCGAAGCGTTGAAAAATATTCTTGAAATTGCAGAATATAGTGCTAGTGAAGTGAGGTCTATTGCCACTGCTAGCGAAGAACAATCTGCAACTGTTAGTGAAATGAATGATGCCATTGAGCAAATAAGGGATATATCTTCAAGCACTAGTGTCGCCATGCAAGAAGCATCTTCTGCTGTTCATGACTTAACGGCTCAAGCTCAAGAGTTGTCGAAAATTATCGATAATTTGAAAGCGAGTTAAAAAGTTTTAACATATTTGATTGATTAAAATTTTAGTTAACATTAAATTGCTAAACCCTCTAGCCAAGAAATTAGGTTAGGGGGTTTAACTTTGGGTTATCTCTAAACTTTTTCCATGCATATTTGTTTCATTATTTCGAATATGAATATCTGTTTGTGGGAAGGGTATTTCAATATTTTTTTCTTTAAAGGCTGCATTGAGAGCAGAATAGGCATCGGAAATGATGGCCGTTCTTAAATTTACGTTGGCAATCCAAAACCGTACTTGAAAATTAAGTGCACTGTTACCAAATTCTATGAAACGTATGGAAGGTGTAGGGTTTTTTAGGATGTGTTGTTCTTCACTTAATGTTGCAAGTGCAGTTTCTTTCACCATATCAATATTTGAATTATAACCCACCCCAAAGTTAATCCTACAGCGTACCATGCGGCCATTATGTGTCCAATTAGTAAATGTTTTGGCTAAAAATTCTGAATTGGGTATGAACATAATAGCGTTATCGGTAGTACGTATTATAGTAGCACGCAAACTTACTTTTTCAACAAAACCCTTGGTGCTATCTACCTCAACGTAATCTCCCTCACGGATATTTTGCCCAAAAATTAAAAGAAAACCACTAAAAGTATTTTGAACAATATTTTGCATACCTAAGCCTACCCCAACGCTTAAGCCACCAGCTACAACTGCTAAGTTAGTGAGGCTAAAACCTATTATTTTCAATACATATAGTAAGAAACATCCCCATCCACCAAAGAAAATACTTGTTTTTATGGGGGTGGTGATGGAGGCTAAAGAAGAGTTAACATTGCCAGTCCATGTATTATCAATATAGGCGTGTGAGATTTTAATAAGCAATTTTATTAAGTAAAAACATATTGCTATTTCAAGTGCTTGGGTTGTATTAAAAGTGACCTTGCCAATTGTTATATTGAAATTACTAATAGCTTTGAAAAGATAGTCACCACCTGGATAAGTAATAAGCAAACTAAGTGGCGATAGAAAAGCCACTATCAAAAGTATTGGTGTGGATAAAGATAGTAAAAAACCATATGCCAAGGCTGAATTATTACTCTTAGATATGTAATTACTGAGTAATGATGCAGCATGTAAACAGGCCTCGGCTTGATGTATACCAAGCATAAGCCAAACATAAATCAAGATAATAAAGAAAGATAAATGTACAAGATTTTTTGTTAATACTAAAAATAAACTTACAGTAATAACAACATAAAAAATGCGAATGAGTAAGCGTGATAAGTGTAAATTGATGGGGTGAATTTTGCGCATATAGTATGGAAAGTAAATGAGGAAAATTATCCAACAAAAACTTAGTATAGCATCAGAGTTAAAAAAGGTGAGCAATGTAAAGCTAACTATATATAATATAAGCACTGGCATGAATGGTGAACTTTTTGTGCATTGTTCTTCTCTATTAATGCAAAGTAAAATCCAAGCCATGCGAATTTGTGCATAAGATAATAAAATAACAGAAATGCCTGTAATGGCATCATATGTTCCAAACTGTGATGCATAAAAAAGACTTATACCCAATATAAAACAAGGCATTGCCTCTTTTAATAATAAATTCCAAGTATTTTGTATTGCTTGAGGCAGTAGAATACTGGCCTTGTGAAATGCAAAGAAAATTAATGAAAAAATTAAACTAATAAAAATAGTATTAGCACAAAACTCCCTCCATTCATCAAAACTTGAAGGAATTTCACGTAGTAAGGCAAGCTTAATATTGGAGAAGAAATGGTTTATAAAATGTGGCTGAAAAATGATTTTAAATTGGGATAAATAGTCTGTTTTTTTGTGTACATAAAAATTAAGCCAGAAAATAGGCATTTTAGCATTTAATTCGTCATAAGCAATGGAAATTCTATTTACTATTTTTTCTGTGCTCACAGATGCTTTTTGTAACTCTTGGTTAAAAATGTCATATTCATATCTAAGTATATGTGCACGCTTGAGCATGGTCTGTACATGAAGGTCATCTATAGCCGTTAGACTTTCTATAAGATGGCTTAATTGTTGTAATCTAATATTAATATGCTCTTTTTTTTGTTCAAGGACAGTGCTGATTTTGTTAATTTCATAAAGAAAATTGTGTAATTGTCTGACAATTGGGTTAAGTTCAACTGCTTCACCCTCTTCAGAAGTGTATATTATATATAATTCACTAAAATTATTGTAAATTTTTTGCCTTTCTATGCCTAGTTTTATTATGTCTTTTTTTAAGTTTTGAGCATAGCTTTTTTGTTCAAACTCTATGTTGGAGAGCACTGAACTTTGTTTTTCCAGTACGGTTTGTAATATTTGCGATACTGGGCTTACACTTGCTTCATTAGTTGCCATGCCAACAGCAGATTTTGCATAGTTAGGGGTAATAAGCTCCACCTGTGTCAGGCAAAAAAGTAAAGTTAAGATACAAAAATAATTTCTAAACACTGACTTTTCTCGTTTTATAAAGTTAAACTATTTCAAATTATTATATAGTATAACTTTATGATTATTACAAGAAAAGTTACAATAGTGCTGGCAAGTTTATTTTTGCAAGATTAATGTGATATGAGTTTAGATTTTTTTTCTTTCTTGACACAAGCCTCAGCAAACTCTAGTAGTTCATCTAAGGTCTTGCCATGTTGGGGATATAGGGCCATACCCATGCTACCATAAACAGAGAAGTTATGATTGGTGGTGGAGTAGTCGCGAATAAGTAATTTTTCAATAATATCTTTTTTATCCATAATAATATGAGTATTGGGAGCATTTTTTAAAAACACTACAAAGTCATCACAGCCAACACGCCCAATTATATCGCCATCACGAAAGCTTGCTTGTAAGTCTTGTACTAAGTCTACCAAGATACTATCGCCAAAGGGGTGACCAAGATTTTGGTTAATGTATTTAAGGTTATCTATATCAAGTCTAAATAGGGCATGAGTAGAGTTTTGGTTATTTTTAATGCACTCCTCCATAAGCATTTTTGCAGTTATGTCATTATAACATTTGGTTAAATGGTCAATTTGCGAAAGATGTGAGGGTGTTTTTTGATCGTTAATATCTAGCACCTTGCCTATGGCTGTGAGGGGGTTACCTTCATAATCCTTGATAATTTTATAGGTTAGTCTAAAGTAACGTGGTTCCTTATTTGGTACATTAAAACGTAATTCAGTGGGGCTATGTTCTCCCTTGGTTAAATTGTCACAAGAACGCAAAAATTCTTCCATATCTTCTTCATATATATAATTTCCTTTCATAAATTCTTCTGGGAATTTAAATTTACCCCTAGGTAGTCCTAGCTCTTCATGTCCCTCTCCAAAAAACATCATCTGATTGGTTTTATAGTTAAATGTCCAAAGTAAAGAACTGGAAATTTCTAATAAGGTAGTAATAAGGGCTCGCTCTGATACTTCATTATGAAAGCCATAACTTTCAGACCATTCAAAGGTGTTTTTATCATCTATTTCTGGGGTTAACTCTCTAATAAAGCCTGCTAAAAGTGGTGTCTCTTCACTGCCTTTAACCGTAAGTTTTTTTAATGTAACCTCAGTAGCAAATTCTTTACCTTGTTTGGTGCGATGAACCCAAGGAAATTTTAGATGTCCAAAGTCGTAAGCTTTTTGTATGTACTTTGCAGCAAGCTGACTAGACTTTGCGCCATTTGGCTGAAATTCCGGTGATAGATCAAATAGCTTACTTAAAAATTCTTCTTTTGATTTTAGACCAAAGGTATCAACAACACATTGATTACAAGTAAGCATATCATTTTTATCATTTAGCAAGGTTACGCAAAAAGGCATGGCATCAATAATTGCTGACATTTCATTGTAACTTAGAGTGAAGTTTAGGCTAAAGTCTTGCTGCATCGCATTTTTAAGTTTGTCGCGAGTACGGTTAATTTCATATATAAGCAAGAATTCTTCAATGGGCATGGGACGATAAAATAAATACCCTTGGCCATGCGTACAACCAAAATCCAAAATCATATCTCTTTGTTCTTTAGTTTCAATGCCCTCAGCAACACAGATAGATGTTCCAAGCTCAGAGATCATTTTTAAGATATTTTTTACTAAGGCTCTATTTTGCGCGCTTTGAGTGATGTAATCAATAAGGCCTTTGTCAATTTTTACCTCACTAAATTCAGTCATGGTTAACATGAGTAAGTTAGAATGCTTAGCCCCAAAGTCATCTAAAGAAATCTCAAAGCCGGCATTTTTGATTTTTTTAAGTTTTTTATCAAAAAATTCAAAGTCCATTTTATCAATGCTTTCAGTTATTTCTATTTTTATATACTCGTGCGGTACTTCATATTTTGCACAAGTTTCAATGATTTCTTCTAATAAATTTGGTGAAATAAATGTTACTCTAGAAAAGTTAACCGAAATTTTTAAAGCTTTATCTTCTTTTATAAGCCGATGTAATAGTTTACACACTTCTTCAAGCACAAAGAAGTCCACATGCCTAATAGTTCCTTCATTTTCATAAATAGGGATGAAATTATCCGGAGGAATAATTTTACCATCCTTATCAAATTTGCGTACTAAAGCCTCAGCTGAGGATATTTCTTCTGTTAGTAAATTGACTTTTGGTTGCAAATATACAGTAAAATTGCCTGCCCTTAATTCTTCCAAAATAATTTGCATGGCATTTGGGCGGGTTTGAATTGTCTCGTTATTTTGCTCTTTATAGTATTTTTGTTTTTCGGCAAACATAATGTCATATGCTTGCTCAAGTCCTTTGCGTAAATCAATTTTTTTGTATTGATAAATGCTACCAATGGAGAGTGATATTTCGCTATATTTCTTTAATTCTTGTCTTAAACTGTTAAGAACTTGATCAAATTCATGCGGGCTTGTATTAGGGTGAAGAGCAATAAATTCATTGCCACCAAAACGAAATAAGTCATCACCTAGAAATTGTCTTAATATATTTGCAGTTTGTTTAAGCAAATCATCGCCGTAGGCTTCACCATATAGCTCATTAATTTTTTTCAAACCATTTAAGCTTATATGTACATAACCAAGGGTTTCTGGATTTTGTTTTTCTAGTTCTTCAATCCTTTGGCTGTATTTATTTCTATTCCAGATGCTTGTTAGCTGGTCTGAATAGGAAAGATGTATCAGGTGGTTATAAGCCTTCTGCTTTTTAATTTTATCAACTACAAATAATATGACCGAATGCAATAGGCTTAGTTGATGTGTATTTTTTGTAGGGGCATCAGTACCCATGAAATAGGTGATTTTACCATCTACGACAAAGGGCACAACTAAGATGGAATTTACATTAATACTTTGCAAAAAATTATAAATAATACTATCTGGCTCAAGTTCCTTATCTACTGCCTTAAAGGCTAGCTCACCATGCTTGCTAAATATGTCTAATAAGGGTAGAAATTGTTTTAGAGGGAATTTTTTATGAACAGCAATTTGCGATGCTTGGATATGTTCAGATTGCCATTCATGAATTTTACAAATGCTGTGTTCTTTATAGTTTACCTCAAAAACGTATGCACGTTTTGACCCATAATAACTAGCCACTATGTTTAATAGGGTTTGGATGGCATTATCGGTTTTTGTATCTTCAATGAGGGTTTGAATGCAAGATATGAGTGTTTCTTCGAGGCTTAGTTTTTGAGTAATACTTTCAATATCTTCCCCGTCCAATGTGGGGTCATAAATTATGGCAAGCTTAGCTGGCTTATTATCAATTTCAATTAAGGTATCAATCTGAATAAATTGTTTTCTAGATACTTCATCATAAATATTGTTTCGTATTCTTTTACCAAATTCCAACGATGAGTTACGACAGTGTGAACAGGGAGTTTCGTTCAACCGTAAGTGTGTATAGCATTTTTTGCTCTTAAAATCCCCTTTAAGAAGTTTGCTTAGATCTCCACCGGTTGGCTTACTGACGAATAATAGATCGTATGTAGTTAAATCAGTGATATAACATATAAAGTTTAGATTTTCTAAAGCAAGTGCTGCTAATTTATACTGTTGCATGATGTAGCTCCAGAGTCAAAAATTCAAAATGCCGCGTGTGAATAAGAATAAAAAATATATAAAACAGCAACATGATAAAAACTAGACTTATGCAAAAGCATAACCCTATTATTTTCATATTAAATAAAAGCAAAATTTTTGTCAATGTTGGAAAAAAATTTGCGCAAAGTTTTAATAAAAAAATTTTTACAATGCTTAAGTATAAAAGTATATTTTTATTCATTATGCTTTGAGAAACTGGTTTAAATGGAAATATTTTTGACATAATTTGTCAACTACTGTACACAAAATACATTACGAAGTTTATATGAAAATTAGTCGAGAGGAATATTTATGCAAAGAGAACAGTTAGCTTCACGTATTGGATTTTTATTAGTTTCAGCAGGATGTGCTATAGGGCTCGGTAATGTTTGGCGTTTTCCTTTTATTGCAGGTCAGCATGGTGGTGCAATCTTTCTTGCTGCTTATTTTTTCTTTTTACTATCCGTAGGGTTACCAATTCTTATTATGGAGTTTTCCATAGGGCGTGCTTCTAATCAAAGTTGGGGTCAAGCTTTTAAGACTTTAGTTCCTCAAGGTACATTTTGGCATAAATTTAGCATAGTTGGGCCACTTGGATCATTTATACTAATGATGTACTACATCCCAGTAGCATCATGGCTTTTTGCCTATTGTTATCATACTGCTGTGGGTACATTGGCTCCTTTAGATCCAGGCGGAGTTGGGCAGTTTTTTGGCGGTATGCTTGCAGATGCGTGGGTTATGTACGGCTGGACAGCTTTTGTTATAGTATTAGGCATTGGAGCTTGTTCTCTTGGAGTACAAAAGGGCGTTGAGCGTGTGGTAAAATATCTTATGCTTGGTCTTTTGTTTCTACTAATTGTGCTTGCATTTCATTCTTTAAGCTTGTCCGGTGCTGCGGAAGGGGTAAGTTTTTATTTAGCTCCTGATTGGAGCAAAGTTGAAAAAAGCGGTATATTTAATTTACTTAATGATGCCATGAATCAAGCCTTTTTTACCATTAGTGTAGGTATTGGTTCTATGATGATTTTTGGTTCTTATTTAAGTAAGAAAAACTCATTAACAGGCGAGGCAGCCTATATTATTGGTCTTGATACTTTTGTAGCTATCATGGCAGGTTTTATTATTTTTCCGGCTTGTTTTACCTATGGCATTGAACCAAATGCAGGCCCTGCTCTTATATTTATTACATTACCTAATGTTTTTAATGAAATGAGTGGAGGAAATTTTTGGGGTTTGCTCTTCTTTATCTTTATGTCCATGGCTGCTTTGACCACGGTGATTGCGGTTTTTGAAAGTATTATTGCTTACTTTATGGATGTACATAAATTTACACGTATAAAAAGCACACTAGTTACCTTAGTAGCCATTTTAATTGGTGTATTGCCTTGTATCTTGGGTTTTAATGAGTGGTCAAGCTTCCAACCCTTAGGCGAAGGAACAGGCGTTTTAGATTTAGAGGATTTTATCATTAGTAAAAACCTTTTACCTCTTGGCTCATTACTCATGCTTTTTTTCTGCACATCGCGCTATGGTTGGGGTTATACAAAGTTTTTAGAGGAAGCCAATACCGGTGAGGGGCGAAAATTTCCACACTATTTGCGCTTTTATCTAACATATATTTTGCCGTGCATAATTATTTTTGTGTTTATCCAAGGATACTTACAAATGTTGTAGTGTGACTGGCAAAAAACATATAAAAAGCTCTGCATGGTGATTAAACTATGCAGAGCTTTTTTGGGCATTTATGTCAACATAATGATGTTAACTTAAAGTACAATATAATTACTACTTTACGGTAATAAGTTCATAATCACCATTACCAAGGCCAATACTTTCGGCATGTGAAATTTGGCTTCGCCAGTCAGTGGTGGGGTGTACCATGGTAAAGTGATCTCCTGCCTGACCATGCTTGCAGCCGCAATCTTTCATAATGCTATTGCCAATGGCAGGAGCTGCATTAACGGCATCAATGCATGCTTTATCTAATGCCACAGGGTCAAAGCTTGCGAACATACCAATATCAGGTACTACTGCGGCATCGTTTTCGCCATGGCAGTCACAATATGGCGAAACTTGGTTGACAATACTTATATGAAAGTGTGGTCTATCTTGTACTACAGCAAGAGCATATTCAGCCATACGGCAATTTAGTACATCTGGGTTTGCGTCATAGGTTGGGTCTATGGAGTCATAATTACAAGCTCCCATACATCGGCCACATCCAACACATTTGTCGTGGTCAATGCTAGCTTTTTTCTTGGTATTATAACTAATAGCTCCATGGGCACAGTATTTTTTGCACTTTCCACAGCCACGGCATTTATCATTAACACTAGGTTTACCATCGGCGTGCATATGCATTTTACCAGCACGACTACCACAGCCCATACCAGTATTTTTAATGGCTCCACCAAAGCCTGTTAATTCATGTCCTTTGAAGTGATTTAAGGATATAAACACATCTGCATCCATAATAGCGCGTCCAATACGGGCACTTTTGCAATAAGTGGTGTTTTTGAGTGGTATTTCCACATCATCTGTACCTTTAAGTCCATCACCAATGATAACATGACATCCGGTAGAAAATGGAGAATAACCATTTTCGTAAGCAGCTGAAATATGTTCTAGAGCGTCTTTACGCCTACCCACGTAGAGGGTGTTGCAGTCGGTTAAGAAGGGCTTTGCATTCTTGCTTTGTAACACATCCACCACAGTTTTGGAAAAATTTGGCCGCAGGAAGGAAAGATTGCCAGGTTCACCAAAGTGAATTTTAATGGCCACAAATTTTCCATCTAATTTCATCTTTGTTATGCCAGCTTTACGAATAAGTTTTTCTAATTTCATTTGTAGGCTTGTGCCAACTTTGCAGCGCATGTCGGTGAAAAATACTTGAGATTTTTTATCTGTTTTGTTCTTAGTTTTGGTTTTAGTTTTAGCTTTTTCCATGTTATTCCTCTTGTTATTGGTGGATAATGTATGGTAGGGTTAAGTATGACTCTGTTAAGGGATAGTATACTTGGCGTATTTTACTAGTGTCAAGCTACAATTGTTATCGTGTCTTTGGTAAATAAATTACTATTGATAGAAAACTAATCCTTGAAATTTATATTAACTAGTGTTATACTAGGTATTGCCAAGAAGTTGCTACAAAGTTATTTGGCATATAGGATTGTTTATGAAACTCAAAAAAGACTCTACAGTCAGTACGTTGCCGGAACATGATGAGCAAGAAGATAAATCCTTACAAGACACTATTTCCCTCATACCTGCAGATGATGTACGTGAATTACGCTTACTCTTTGAATTAAGTCAGCTTTTAGACAGCGCTGCCCATATTGAAGATACTCTTGACGGGGCTTTAAAACTAATGGCTCGTCATCTTAATATGATGCGTGGAAGCATTACGCTATTATCACCTCAAGGTGATAAAATCCATATTGAAACAGCCTATGGTCTTAACCCTATTGAGAAAGCTCGCGGACAATATAAAACGGGAGAAGGTGTTACAGGTCAGGTAATTGCCACCGGAAAGCCCATGTTGGTTTCGCATATTTCTGATGAACCACTATTTTTAAATCGCACTCGTTCTCGCAATACTCAAAAAGAGCAAGTATCTTTTTTATGTGTGCCCATTAAGCTTGATGATCAAGTCGTAGGGGCATTAAGTGTAGATAGGCTTTTTGATACAACACAAAATTTAGAAGAAGATGCACGCTTACTCTCTATTATTGCATCCATGCTTGCTCGTGCTGCTAAGGTGCGTCAAAGTTATATGGCTAGGAATAGCCCAAGTCAAAGTAATACAGCACCGCGCCCTCATGCTTTTGTGGGTAACTCTGAACCTATGCAGCAGGTGTATACTCAAATTGAACAAGTTGCATCATCGTGTACTACAGTTTTGATTTGTGGTGAAAGTGGTACTGGTAAGGAACTTACGGCCCAAGCTATTCACGCTGCAAGTCCAAGAGCTGAACAACCATATGTGTCGCTTAACTGTGCGGCTTTGCCAGAGAACTTAATTGAAAGTGAGCTTTTTGGGCATGAAAAGGGTGCTTTTACTGGAGCTATAGCTGCTAGGCGCGGTCGTTTTGAAATGGCTCATAATGGTACGCTTTTTCTTGATGAAATTGGTGAGCTTAGCCTGCTTATCCAAGCAAAACTTTTGCGCGTATTACAAGATAGACGCTTTGAGCGTTTAGGTAGCACGCAAACTCGTCAAGTAGATATTCGTATTATTGCGGCCACCAATAGGTCTTTAGAAGACATGGTGGAGCAGGGTACATTTAGAAAAGATCTTTATTATCGCCTAAATGTATTTCCCATTACTTTGTCTCCACTACGTGAGCGCAAGGATGATATTGCACTTATTGCCAATCATTTTATGGAAAAATATGCAGCTGCCAATGGGCGTTCCAATGTGCGTTTATCATTACTAACGGTGGATATGCTACAGCGATATGATTGGCCAGGCAATGCCAGAGAGTTGCAAAATATTATGGAACGGGCCGTACTGTTGGTGGGAGAGGATGGTCTTATTTTACCACAGCATCTTCCTATTAATTTGCATGCCAGTACTTGCCAGTATGCTCATCAAAACCTTGCCTTGACCACCAAGCAAAATTTGCAAATTAATGATGAAATAAACTTACAAGAAAGACTGGATGAACTAGAATATGCTTTTATTGTGGAAAGTTTAGAGCAAACAAAGGGGCATCTTGGTAATGCTGCAAAAATGCTTGGGCTAACCGAACGCATTATGGCTTTGCGTATGCGTAAATATAAGCTTAGTTATAAAAAATTTAGGGCTCAAGATTAATGGCCTAAAGTTTTTTTGTACGAGGCTTGAAAAATTTTCAAAAAAGTTTTTAAGCCTCGTACATATTCTAAAATATAAAATGTGAACTTTATATAAGAACTAATCATCTACCAAGTACACTTCCTCAGTGGCCGATATGGTTTCATTGCCATGTTTAATGCATTCTCTTTGTCGCTCTAGGGCCATTTTATAATCAATGGGCATAATTTTGACAAATAATGCCAAGGATGCATCCCAGTTTTTAAGCAGTTCCTCAGCATATTTGCTGCCGGTATAGTGATTGTGTTGTTCAATAAGAGCGCGTAGTAAGTCGCTATCCTCTTGGCTTTTTACTGACTCCATATCTACACTTTGTGTATTGCAGCGATTTTGGAAGCGTTCATCCTTATCATATACAAAGGCTACACCACCGCTCATACCAGCTGCAAAGTTATAGCCACAAGAACCAAGTATAACAACCACTCCACCAGTCATATATTCACAACCGTGGTCGCCAATGCCTTCCACTACGGCCATAGCTCCGGAATTACGCACGGCAAAACGCTCTCCTGCCATGCCACAAAAATACGCTTCGCCAGATGTTGCACCGTATAGAGCCACATTGCCCACAATGGATTGCTCCGCTGCCACAAAATTACTCTTGCGAGCAGGTGTAACCACTATAATACCGCCGCTTAAGCCTTTACCTACATAGTCATTGGCATCACCGCGCACGGTAATGGTTACCCCTGGTGTTAAAAACGCACCAAGGCTTTGACCAGCAGAGCCCCAGAGGTTGATGGTATATGAATGCTGAGGTAAACGACGTTTTTTTAGCTTGCGGACAATTTCTCCGGCAAGGCGTGTACCAATGGCGCGATCAGTATTAATAATACTACCGTTATAAGTGCATCTTATGGGCTTACCTTCCAGTAGTGGAGCGGCACTTTGCATAATGGCTGCATCAAGTGAGGCCGGGATAAGGGCTGCTTGTTCATCATGAAGATCTTTTTGCCATGGCTTGAGTCCTTTGGTGGTACAATTAAAGAAATGTGACAGTTTAAGGCTTTGAGCGCGTTCGGATGCAATATCTTTAGTTAACTCTAGCAGGTCAGCGCGTCCAATGAGTTCTTGCACTTTGGCTATGCCAACTTTAGCCATATATTGGCGCAAGTCTTCAGCCATAAAGAAAAACATGCGCATCAGATGTTCGGGTGTGCCGCTAAATTTGGCGCGTAATTTTTCTTCTTGGGTGGCAATACCCGTTGGGCATTTACCTTTGTGACAATTCCTACACATGATACAGCCTAGACTAACCAACATGGCTGTACCAACACTGCATTCTTCTGCTCCAAGCATAAATGCAATAAGCATGTCACGCCCAGTGCGGATATGTCCATCGGTGCGTAATTTTACCTTATGCCTAAGACCATTAGCCAAAAGGGCTTCATGGGTTTCAAGTAGGCCCATTTCCCAAGGTAGTCCGGTTTGTTGCATGGCAGACAGTGGTGATGCACCTGTACCACCGTCATGGCCAGAAATAAGAATTTGATTAGCTCCAGCCTTTACAACTCCCACTGCCACAGTACCAACTCCTGCTTCTGCAACTAATTTCACTGATATATTGGCTGTGGGTTGAATGCGTTTGAGATCAAAAATAATTTGGGCTAAATCTTCAATGGAATAAATATCATGATGTGGAGGTGGTGAAATTAGGGTTACACCTGGCGTTGTACCGCGCACATCGGCAATATCTTCTGTAACTTTATGAGCTGGGAGTTGACCACCTTCACCAGGTTTTGCCCCTTGAGCAATTTTGATTTGTATTTCATCGGCATAGGCCAAGTACTCTGCTGTAACACCAAAACGCCCTGAAGCCACTTGACGAACGCGCGAACGCTTGTCTTGTCCATTTTCAATGATATTGCGCCTTGGGTCTTCGCCACCTTCACCACAATTACTACGCGCCCCAATGGCATTACAAGCAATGGCAATGGCTTCATGTACTTCGCGACTTAAAGCCCCAAAGGACATGGCCGCACCAATAAAACGCTTTACAATTTCGCTAGCAGGTTCCACTTGCTCCAATGGTATGGGAGTAGTTTTTTTAATATCAAAAAGGCAGCGCAAGGTAATGGGTGCATTTTGGGCATCATGGGTATTGGTGTAGTCGGCAAAAGACTTTGAATCGTCATTACGCACTGCTTGGTGTAAAAGACGTACGGCTTGCTTGTTCCATAGATGTACGGTTTCTGATTTTGTTTGTGGTTGTTTGGTGTAAGCTTTACTATGACGAATGATAGTATCCTTTGCTATAATATCAAGTCCAATACCGCCAATGCGCGAAGGTGTTCCGGTAAAATGCTTTTTTATCAAGTCTTCATCAATACCCAAGGCTTCAAAATAATGACCACTTCTAAAAGAACGTTGGGTAGAAATACCAAGTCTTGCAAAGGCCTTGAGCATACCTTTTTTTAGGGCTGCAATGTAGTTTGCTTGAGCTTGGTGTGGTAAGACATTTGGAATTTGACCACTTTCAGCAAGATGCTTTACTGTGTCTAAAGCTGTGTAGGGGCAAATGCCACTGGCGCCATAGGCAGAGAGTAAGGCCATGTGCATAACTTCGCAAGCTTCACCAGTTTCTACAAATAAACCACATAGATGTCTTTTTTCAACTCTGCGTAAATGATGATGTAGAGCTGAGAGGGCCAATAAGCTTGGTATGGGTACACGTTTGGCATTGGCTGCGCCATCACTAATAATTAAAATAGTTGCTCCTTCTTCAAGAGCTGTTTCGGCAGATTTAAACAAATTTTCCAAACCTTGTTCAAGAGCCGTACCTTCTTGCCCAGTTCCAGAAAGGTCAAAGCAAGCATCAAGGGTATGAGCTTTAACTTCAGGTCGTGTAGACATGCGCACATGTAGCATTTCATTACGGTCAAGGAAGGGGTATGGCAAGCGCAAGATAGCACAATTTTCTGGGGCAGGTTCCAGTATATTCGATTCGCGCCCCGCAAAGTTCATTAGCGACATAGAAAGTTCTTCACGCAAGGGGTCGATGGGTGGATTGGTCACTTGGGCAAATTGCTGTTTAAAATAATTATATAAAGTCTTTGGTTCATTTTCTAGTACAGCTAATGGTACGTCATGACCCATAGCTCCAACTGGCTCTTGGCTGTCACGAGCCATGGGCAAAATGACATTTTTTATGGTATGAGTTTTATAATCAAATAAGCAATGCATGCAATCAAGATTATTTGGCGGATTTTGACTTACCTTACTTTTATCTCCATCATCATGCATAAGGTCAGCAAGAGCAATACCATGTTGATTAAGCCAGCGTCGATATGGTTTTTCGCGTACAACGCGTCCTTTGATTTCGGCATCAGAAACCATACGCCCACGTTTAATATCTACCATAAACATGCGTCTTGGGCGTAGTTGCTGTCGCTCTACAATACGTTCAGGCTCAACATCCATAACTCCTGTTTCAGAAGCAAGCACCACCATGCCATCTTGAGATACAGTTGAACGACAAGGCCTAAGGCCATTGCGATCTAGCATAGCACCTACACGGCTGTGACCATCAGTAAATACAAGAGCAGTTGGTCCATCCCATGGATCCATTAGGGCTGCATGATATTCATAAAATGCGCGTTTATTATCACCCATAACAAAGGTTGGGCCAAAAGGTTCTGGTATGAGCATCATAAGCGCGTGTTCCATGGAGTAACCGCTACGCACAAGTATTTCTAAGGCATTGTCTAGGCGGGCAGAGTCACTGGCCGTAGTGTCAATAATGGGAAAAAGATCTTGTAATTCACTGCCAAAAAGTTTGGATGACATTTGGGGCTGGCGACGTAACATTCGTGCAGCATTACCACGTATAGTGTTGATTTCACCATTATGTGCTAAATTTCTAAAAGGCTGGGCCAAACGCCATGAGGGTAGAGTATTGGTGCTAAAGCGTTCGTGAAATATGGCAAAGGGTGCGGTAAAGTTTGTGTCAATAAGGTCTTGATATAAATCACCAAGACATGCTCCTGGCAGCATACCTTTATAGATAATACTTCTGGCAGAAAGGCTCACTACATAAAAATTGTTTATATCCAGACTTTTAGATGAAAGCCAAGCCTGCACAGCTTTTTCTATGCGTCTTCTGGCTAAATAAAGGGTGCGCTCAAAACCCTCATCTTGTGATTTTTCTGCACTAAGACTCTTGGTAGGGCGCACTAAAATTTGTAGCATATGTGGCATGGTGGCCTTGGCAGCAGGGCTAACTATATCAGTATCAAGCGGTACGTCGCGCTCATCCTCAAGGCAAAGCTTAGTTTGGGTGAGACATTCTTTAATTATCTCCATAATGGAGGCGTGAGTACTTTGGTCTTGAGGCATAAAAAGTTGACCTACAGCAAAAGTACTGTCTGCATCTAAGGCCTGCAAAGCTGACCATTGACGCTTAAAAAAAGTCTTGGGTAAGGGCATGAGTATACCTGCACCATCACCAGAATTTTCACCCATGCCTTGTCCACCACGATGGGCTAGGCGAGCCATGGCTGTGAGGGCATCAGCTATGACTTGATGGCTGGGAACACCAGAAAGACGAGCTACAAAACCAACGCCACATGCATCACGCTCATCTAAAGGGTTATATAGATTACTCATATTTACTCCTTAATACTAGACTCTATTACAGGGGAAAAGGAGGGGGCTTGAAAGCTCCCTCCTTCTTGTGCTGATTTTCAACACAGCCCTAAATCATTTTTAGGGTTATATATAAAGTTAAAGCCTTTATGGCCGTACAAAGGCTTTAACTTTATAGTGTATTATTAATATTAATTAATCCAGAGCATTTCAGCATATCTTGGATAAGGCCAAGTAGCATCTTCAACCATTAATTCAAGTTGATCAGCATATTTTCTGCACTCATCAAGAGCAGGAACGACACTATTACGCATATATCGAGCATGGTCAAGAGTATCAGTATGTTCACCGTGGTTGCGCACTGCATCAAGAGCTACCAAGGATTTTTCAAGATTTAAGCAAACTTCACGCAAAGCTAAGAAGCGATTTTCTTCTGGAAGCTTTGCCTTATCACCAAGCACTGCGCGAGTTTGTACCACAAGGTCAGCAGCTTCTTTTTGGGCACGCAAGCCAACAGGTATAATGCTTTCACGAACCATGGCCGCACAAACATTGGCCTCAATATTAATTAATTTAGCATATGTTTCTAACAATATTTCTTGGCGGGCCAACATTTCGCGCTCAGAAAGTACATTGGTGCGTAAAAATACGTCCATTACTTCCGGATAACTGTAACGCTCAAGCGCGTCTACGGTGGTGGCAAGGTTAGGTAGACCACGTTTTTTTGCTTCGATGGGCCATTCATCTGAATAGCCATTACCATTAAATACTATTGGCATGTGCTCGCTAAAGATGCGTGGCAATAATGTTTGTAAGGCTTCATTTAGTTTTGTACCGCTTGCAACAGAAGCTTCAAGTTCGGTTGCTATGTCATCAAGTGCACAAGCAACGGCGGCATTTAGAGTGATATTAACTGGTGCCACAGATTGTGATGCACCAACAGCACGAAATTCGAACTTATTGCCGGTAAAAGCAAATGGACTTGTACGGTTACGGTCAGAGTAGTCCTTAGGCAGTGGAGGTAATACATCTACACCAATTTCCATAGATGGCTTAGTTCCTTCACGTTGGGCTTTACCACTGGTAATTGCTTCTAAAACGTCGGTTAGCTGGTCGCCTAGGAATACAGAAATAATGGCTGGTGGAGCTTCATTAGCACCCAAGCGATGGTCATTGCCAGCACCCACAGTGCCAAGACGTAAAGCCATGCTATGTTTGTGTACAGCGCGCAAAGTAGCAGCAAGGAATACCAAGAACTGTGCGTTGGTAAGAGGTGTCTCACCAGGATTCAATAGATTTGAACCGTCGGAATCACAAAGAGACCAGTTATTGTGTTTACCACTACCATTAACACCAGCAAATGGTTTTTCGTGTAAAAGGCAAACAAAGCCATGCTCACCTGCGGTATGGCGCAAAATATTCATGGTTAACATATTGTGGTCGGTGGCAATATTGCATTCCTCATAAAGTGGGGCTAGCTCAAATTGACCGGGTGCAACTTCATTATGCCTTGTTTTAACAGGAATACCAAGGGCAAAGAGACGTTTTTCCACATCATGCATAAAGGCCATAACCCGTGCTGGAATATCACCAAAATAATGGTCATCCATTTCTTGCCCTTTAGGTGGAGCAGCACCAACTAAAGTACGGCCAGCTAAAAGTAAGTCAGGACGAAGTGCAGCAAGCCGACTATCCACAAGGAAATATTCTTGTTCAGCACCAACCATGGGGCGAACGTGTGTGGCAGTTTCATTACCAAAAAGGCGCAAAATACGCATGGCTTGACGTGAAACTGCACTAATGGAGCGCAAAAGTGGGGTTTTGCGGTCTAAAGCTTCACCAGAGTAAGAGTAGAACATGGATGGAATATGTAAGGTATGTCCAAGCTTACCAGGGAGTAAGAAAGCTGGCACGGTGGGGTCCCATGCAGTATAGCCGCGTGCCTCAAAAGTTGAGCGAATACCACCAGATGGGAATGAAGATGCATCTGGCTCACCACTAATTAGCATTTTACCAGAAAATTCGTTGAGCAAATGACCATCGGCAGAAAGAGTTAAAAATGCATCATGCTTTTCAGCGGTAAAGCCAGTCATGGGGTGAAACCAGTGGGTATAGTGAGTGGCTCCGCGCTCAATGGCCCAATCTTTCATGGCTGAGGCCACAACATCGGCAATTTCAGCGGGAAGGCGAGCACCTTCGCGGATGGTTTTTTCTAATTTTTTAAATACATCGCGTGGAAGGCGTTCGCGCATAACGTGTATGGTAAAAACGTCCTTAGCAAAATAACGCCCCATTTCAATGTTTGGGGTTAAATGTCCTTCAGATGAGTCAATGGGATTTGGTGTGGCACTAAAAGCCTCCATTACCGCAAGGCGACGTGGTGTTGTCATATTAAAACTCCTTAAACTGTATTTTGATTAAAAAAATTTTCAATGCCTCCAATAAGCATTTAGCGTGCCAAAATTGTCGTAACTAGCTTTTTTATTGTATAACATATAGAAAATATATAATTTTTATTTTTTTCAGAGCTTTAAAAGCTCATATGCTATCAGCCATTGATACAATATTTTTCTACTGTATAGTAGAAAAATATTGTATTTGGGGTAAAAAGTATTGAAAATTAATGCATAGTCATATAATAATACTTTTATTACAATATATTATGAAAAATATACATTATAGTCGATTTTCTGTTCTTGGAGGCAAAATCTACAAAAAGTGATTAAACTTTGCACAAAATATATGGCCGCATGTTTTGATGCATGCCGCCATATATTACTTAAGATTTTATTGTTACAAATTAATATGTTATAAAATTATGCAAGTAAATATTTGGCTTGCTTAAAGCCACCAAGCCCTCCTGATAAAAAGCCAATGTCAGCACAACCACGCGCTTGCAATATAGATGCGGCAATGGCAGCGCGGTAGCCACTTTGGCAAAGTATCACTTTATCATTATTTGTATTGGCAGCATTGGGACATGCCTTACTGCTTATCAATTCATCAAAAGACAATAATGTAGCTTTAGGAAATGGTGTATTGGCAATTTCCATGGCAGTGCGCACATCAATAATAGAAGGTGGATTTGGTCCCTCAAGCTTTGTAGCAAGTTCCTTAGCAGACAAGACTTGCATGCTTTGAGTTGGTAGTCCACTGCTTATCCATGTTGCCATGCCACCATAAAGCCATCCTTCTACATCATCATAGCCCATACGTCTTAGCATGGTGCGTTTTTCCTCAAAATCGTTGTCATTTTCCAGTATAAGCACTAAGCGTGACTTTGGTGTTATTACTGTACCAATCCAGTTAGGAGCAATGCTTTGGCTTGCGTCTACATGAAGACTACCTTCAATATGTGCCGCAGCAAAAGCTAAAGAGTTGCGTAAGTCTAATATGGTAACTCCTTCAGCTGTTAATTGTTGCACCATAGCTGCTGTTAGTGCTGGTAGTTTTTCTTCGCATGTTGGTAGCAAGGGTGCCCCTGCAATATTGGTTGCAATGATATGTGCAAAACTTTGTGGACGCATGGGAAAGTAACTCATGACATTTTTATAAAATGTATCATAATCCTTAATAACCATACGTGGATTGGCTATACGTTCAAAACCGAGGGTAGTGCTTGGCATGGCACTAATACCCCCACCGCAAAGCGAACCTTGCCCATGGCCTGGGTATACTAAGAGTCCATCGGAGAATTCTCCCAGTACATTTTGTAAACTGTCAAAAAGTGAGCGTACTTGTGCATCTAGTATTTCCTTACCAGGTAAATCTGGTCGTCCTGTGTCGCCCACAAAGAGTAGATCTCCACTAAGAAGAATTTGTGGCTCATGGGAACGTGCTTTGTCGGCAAGTAAAAGAGACATGGATTCAGGAGTATGTCCTGGAGTGTGCAAAATTCGTACATGTACAGGGCCAAAGTCAAATACATCATTATGACGCACTTTTTTTATGGTATAACCTACAGGCGCAGTTTCGTGAAGATATATATCTGCACCAGTAGCCTTTGCAAGCTCACGCCCTCCACTAATGTGATCGGCATGAATATGAGTATCAAAAATATGTGTTATTTTCATACCCAGACTTTGTGCACGTTCAAGGTAAACATTTATGTCGCGTTTAGGGTCAACAACACCCATAACTCCAGCTACAGGGCAACCAAATAAATAAGAATAACAGCCAAGCCCGGGGGTAACAATTTGTTCAAAGTACATTATAGCCTCCTATTTAAAATAATGTTTAAGCATTTATTTGTAATACATTCATTTATTACATAAAAAATTTAATTGGAAAAAGTTTTAAAAACATCTTGCCATAACTCTTGCTAAATGATAATAGTATTCATTAGCAGAGTAAAGACTTTTTTGTCTAAAAAATAATAATAGCCGAAAGGCAAATAAATTAAGGAGATTAATTATGAGCTGCTGCACAGAAAATATTCGTTTACCACTTTTAGGTGATGCATTGCCTGAGTTTGAGGCTGCCACCACTCATGGTCCCATGAAATTCCCTGCAGATATTAAGGGTTCTTGGGTTGTGCTTTTTAGTCACCCAGCTGACTTTACCCCAGTCTGCACTACAGAGTTTGTGGGCTTTCAAAAACGCATTGAGCAATTTGAAGCTTTAAATTGCAAACTTGTGGGTCTTTCTATTGATCAAGTTTTTGCACACATCAAATGGGTTGAATGGATTAAAGAAAAGTTAGACGTTGATATTACCTTTCCAATCATTGCCGGTACTGAAAGCATTGCAATGAAGCTTGGTATGTTACATCCTGGCAAGGGGACTAATACTGTACGTGTTGTATTTGTTATTGACCCTCAAGGTATTTTGCGTCTTATGTTATATTACCCCCAAGAAATTGGACGTAATATGGATGAAATTGTGCGTATAGTTAAGGCTCTTCAAACTTCAGATGCTCAAGGTGCTATGCCTGCCAACTGGCCTAATAATGAAATGCTTGGCGATAGAGTGATTGTACCACCAGCATGCTGCGTAGAAGATGCTAAAAAACGTCTACAAGATTTTGAAGGTTATGATTGGTGGTTCTGCCATAAACCTTTGAAGTAGTATAATTTATGTTTTTACGGGGAGGTTTTGCCTCCCCTTTATTTTTTTGTAATTTGCAATTGTCTATAACTAGTCTTTTTTACCTCCTAATTGTCACAAAGTTGTCAAAAGTGCATAAAGTTTTTTTGCTAATTTACGATATTGTAACTTAGATGTAATAAGTTTTAACAAATGCAACCCTATCGAGGAAGGAAACATGAAACTACAGTTCAAAATTCAGTTGCCAATTTTTGCTCTACTTATCGTGCTGTTAGGGGTTAATAGCTATTTAAGTTATCAAGAAGCAGCAAAAGGCTTAAGGGCAGCATCATTAGAAACATTGCAAGGCGAAACCCATGCCTTGGCAAACTTCATTAGAGATGTTGGTGTAACAAATAAAGATAATATTCAACGTATTGCTAATAATGAAAGCATTACTAGATTTTATCAAGGCAATACTCAAGATTTTGCCAACGTTAACTACACTAATGATGTATTACAAGATATCACAAAAACATATAAAGATTTTTTGTATGTAGCTCTTTTTGACCTTAAAGGTAATATTGTCTCATCTTCTGACCCAAAGTCAGCTGTTATTGGCGATAATTTTGGTGATAGAGAATATTTCAAAAAAGCTGCAGCTGGCGAAGTGTATGCTTCATCAATCTTTATGGGGCGTGTACAACCCTTCCCTGTGATTATTATTACAGCACCTGTGATGATTGATGGTAAGGTTGTAGGTGTAATACGTGGTACACTTAATGTGGATAAAATATCAAATATCATTTTAGATATTGCCATTGGTGAAAATGGTTTTGCTTATATACTTAATGACCAAGGTTTAGTATCTATTGTACGGGTTAAAGAATGGCTTTTCAATGAAACTTTGGCTGTCATACCCCTGTATAAAGGGTGGGTGGCCGAAGGTGGTGAAGGCTTTTCTGAGGCAACAAGCAATGATGGACAAAATATTTTTGTTTATCGTCAGGCTATACCAGAAATGAAGATTACGGTTGTGGTTCGTGCCCCTGAGGCTGAAGTTATGGCTTCTTTAAATGACATACGTAATAGTGGCATAATGGTTGTTATTGGAGCATTGCTTGCGGGTGCTGTAGTTATATTTCTTATCTTAAAGCCCATTGTTAGTGCTTTAACTCGTGGTGTAAACTTTGCTAATGATGTTGCAAGAGGCAAGCTTGACGGCACACTTGACGTGCATCGTAAGGATGAAATTGGAGCTTTGGCCGATGCTTTGCGCTCTATTCCAAGCACTTTAAGAGCTGTGACTGAAGAATATAATCAATTAGGTGATAAAATTCATTATGGTCACTTGGATTCCATTGGTGATGTGTCAAAATTTGAAGGCGATTTTGCAAGTCTTGTGCAAGGTACAAATAGTATCTTAAATAACTTCAAAGCACTTTTAGAAAGTATTAATTCACCTGTTTTTGTATTGGATAAAAACTTAAATGCAACTTATGCCAATGCTGTGACTCGCTCTCTTGTGGGTGAGGATTATGTGGGTAAAAGCTGTAAGATATTGTTTAATAATGAAGACGATGGAACAGATAAGGACGCTGTACTTATAGCATATAAAACTAAAAATCCTGCTACTAATGATACAGTTACTCGACCTCGAGGACGTCAAATTGATGTTACTTATAGTGCTATACCAATGCTTAGTGAAAGTGGTGAACTAAACTGTATGCTGATATTGGTAACTGATGTGACTAGTATTAAGAAAACACAGCGCACTGTTATTGAGGTTGCACAAAGTGCCAATGATATAGCTAATCGTGCTGCTGCAGCTGCAGAAGAACTTTCTGCTCAAGTAGAGCAAGTAACTCGTGGTACTAGTGAACAACGTGACAGAACAGCCTCCGCTGCTGCGGCCATTGAAGAAATGAACGCTACTGTACTTGAAGTGGCACGTAATGCAGAAGAAGCAAGAATTCAAGCTGGTGAAACTCAAAATAGAGCCAATCATGGAGCTGAGCTTGTGGCTAAGGTGGTTAAGTCCATTGGTGATGTGAATACAGTTTCTGTCACACTTTCTGAAAATATTCAAGCACTTGGTACGCAAGCTGAGTCTATTGGTAGTGTTATGTCTGTGATTTCAGACATTGCAGACCAAACAAATCTCTTAGCACTTAATGCAGCTATTGAGGCTGCACGTGCAGGTGAGGCTGGACGCGGTTTTGCCGTTGTAGCGGATGAAGTGCGTAAGCTTGCAGAAAAAACCATGTCTGCCACCACCGAAGTTGGTAGTAGTATTAGTGGTATACAAGACTCTACTGCTGTTAATATAGCTCAATTTGATAAAGCCTCAAAAATTATTAAAGAAGCCACAGAACTTGCTAATGTTTCTGGTCAGGCTTTGACGGAAATTCATGGCCTTGCAGAGGGTAACTCTGGGTTAATTACAGGTATTGCCACTGCTGCTGAGGAGCAATCAGCCACAGCTGAGGAAATTCATCTTGCAGCTGAAGGGGTTAATCGTATTGCAGATGAAATATCCACTGGTATGGATGAAGCATCCATAGCTGTACGGGAATTGGCCGAGCTATCTCTTGAACTTAGAGAAGCTCTTAATAGATTACAAAATATATAGTTATATTATTAAGTTAAAGCAAAAAAGGAGGCAACAAGCCTCCTTTTTTTAGAGTGCTGACAAAGTCAGCACGATCGATAAATCAGGAGTAGGGGTGGCTTTGCCGCCCCGTTAGATGACTGATTTTCGTGTCTTTCTGCCAAGGCAGCTTGTCTGCCTTAGGCGGCACAAACACCTGAAAGTGGGTTTGTTATAGTTTAAAAAAAAAAGAGGCAACAAGCCTCCTTTTTTTATATATGTAGAATATTTTTTAACCAATGGCAGCTGCTTCATCCACAATCCATATTAACTCACCAAAGGTTGGACGAACCATCTGAGCTGGTAGAGTTGGTGGAGCTAAAAGATCTAAAACCTGCTGTAATGCTGTATGTTTTTCTTTACCTGCCACTAAGAACATGCAGCAGCGTGCATTGTTTATAACAGGTAAAGTAAGGGTTATGCGGTCGGCTTTGCGTTCGGGCACATATTGGTCAATGCAAAGACGCTTTTTTTCAACCATGGCAGGCGAACCCCCAAAGATTGAGCCTGTGTGTCCTTCATCGCCCATACCAAGTAATATAAAGTCAAAGCGTGGAATATCCGTCGGGGTTTTGAAATGTTCACGTAGCATATTTTCATAGGCCATGGCGGATTCTTCTGGATTGCCTTCGCCTTTCATTCTGTAATAGTGCGTGGCAGGTACGTTAGATAATAGCTCACGTCTCACCATACCATAGTTGCTATCTTGATGGTCAGGGCCAACACAGCGTTCATCCACCCAGTAAATGGCTATCTTATCCCAAGGCAGACGCTCCGCCCAGTCGGGACTGCTGATGAGTTGAAAAAGAGGAATGGGGGTTATACCACCAGATAGGGCAACATTATATATACCGCGCTCGGCAATGGCCTCTTCGCAATGAGCTGCGAAAATATGTGCGGCCCGCTCAGCCATGGCGGCTTCATCCTTATGTATTAACACAGATAAATGTGTAGAACGGCTTAAATTTGACATGCTTTGAACTCCTTAAATATTACGAGGGCGCATGTTGCCACAAGTATGTATAAAATGGAAGTAATATCTTAAGCTAAAAACAGCTTCCTTTGTTAAAGCATAGTAAACTAATTTATTGTGAAGATATGGGGTCTAATCTGTGTTTTTTTGTAAACAAAAGCTCACCATTTCCTAAGGTCATAACGCGAGGTTTTGCCTTGCAAAATAAAGTTTTTGCCGCAAGGATAGTTGCGTCGTTTACATCGTTTGGGTCAAGGTCAAGGCTATAAGAATCTTCGAGATCAACACCTGGTAAAATACGTGTGGCCATATTTAGATCTTTCTTGAGCAATATTTCACCCTTGGCATTGCTAGTACTAATGGTAGTAGCAAAAGTCATATTTCTAATAATATGTGGCCCTTTATTATATCCTTTAATACGTACAAATAGAGTGCTAGTTGTGCTACCTTGAGACTGATGTAAAAAAGCCGTACAAGAATTAACCTCAAATTGTGCATTCATGCGTTTTTGAAATTCATCATTATTTTTTTGGAATTTTTCTTCACGTAATACTTCTAGTTTATTTTCTTCTTCCACATAGTATTTTAATATTTCATCAATATTATTCAAACGTGTCATAATCCAGTCTGGTTTTTTTTCAATCAAAAAAAGTAGTTTATAATCTTTTTCAAGCCGTGGATAGTTAACACTTACACTAAGTATAGCTTCGTCTTCAAGGGCCGCTTGTAATTGTAATTTACCAGAAATTTGGGCCGCAAAGTCATTTGGTAAAGGGGCAAGAGGGGATAGTGGATCTATGGTTTGTTCTGGGGTCTGGGTTTGAGCGTCTTTATCCAAAAGAGCTTGCATGAAAGTTTTTTGTATTGTTTCATGTAAGGGTATGACTTTTGTTTCTTTAGCCTGCACAGGCCTTTTAGGTATGGGGGCATTTTTTATATGTAAAGCCATATCTTCTGAAATGGCTCTAAAATCAACTAATAGGGCTAGTGTTGCTAAATCATTGGCTAGCAATGCTGCGTTTAATTGTTCGAGATAATACTCAGGGCTATTTAGATAGGTATAATGTTTCCAACCATAAAAACCACCCACCAGTAGGGCTATGCTTAAAGTACCTCCCAAAAGATACCACTTAGTAGCAACTACGAATGTTTTTATTTTTTCCATGGCAGGCATAATAAATCCTATTGTTAATTATTATTTTGACGCTCCATAGCTGCTAATGGATGTACACTTTTTATTTGCCTTGGGTCAAGTACTATGGGAATACTTGTCAATGGTTTTTGAGGGTTAAAACTTAGGCGTATTTGTACAAGATTACCAATGGGTATAGGGGCAACCTTGGAATTTATATTATTAAAATAAGAGCTTTCTTGCCAAGTTCTTAATGGACCAAAAAGCGTTGATCCTGTGCTAATTTTACCTGCTGGAACAATGGTGCGTAGGGTGCTATGAGCATCACGCCACGAAGCTAGCCACCTATGACGCAAAAAAAAGGGCAAGTTTTGCGCCTTATTCCAGAGCCTAAGTAGGGAAAATGAATTCCAAAATTGCACTATAATTCCCTTTCGGGCTAAGCGGCAAGCCTCATTTAACATTAAGTGTAGTGCAGGGTATGGTTCTTGCCTTGGCGGAGGCATTAATAAGACATAATCAAAGTTTTTATCATCGAATGGTAAGTGCTCAAAGTTATGTAAATATATATCAACCTTATGTTGCAAAGCCTCCTTAGCCGTATGAATATGAGCATATGAGGCAGCTATAGCACTAAGGTCAAAGCCACTTTCCCATATTATTTCAAGGCTTTTCCAGTGGCCAAAGCCAATGGCTAATAAGTTGTGGCCTCGTCTTGGCCAATGTGAAAGCATTTCCTTTGTTAGATGAATGGAATTTTCAAGCACAAAAGAGCCTTGAGTGCTGGCATACCACGCATTATATTGTTCTAAAAAATCTTCTTGAGATAACATAAATAAACTATTGAGCTAAAACTGTAAAAAATCAAGTACAAAGTTTGATTTATCAAGGTTATTGACCTTTAACATCTAGACAATGGTCTATATAGTGTATATATAAGCGCGTTACCAATAATAAACCCAAAGCAGGGAATTTAATACTGCAAAAAGGAGCCTCTTGTGGAATATAAAGTTGAAGACATCTCAACGGTGAAGAAAAAAGTTAATGTAACTGTAGACCCCAAAGAAGTTGATGCTGCTGTTATGGCGGCTGTTGCCCTCTATCGTACATCTGTGCAGATTGATGGATTTAGAAAGGGCAAGGTTCCAGCCTCTGTGATTGAGAAGCGTTTTCAGGAGAAAATTTATAAAGAGGCCAAACAAGACCTTGTTAATGTTCACATTAATCAAATTATGCAAGATTTAGAAGTAACTCCACTTTCTGGAATTGACTTTGATGGCAAAGACCTTGTGCGTGACGAAGTTTATGAATACAGCATAAATTTTGAAGTGCTTCCAAGTTTTGAAATACCTAATTATGAAGGTATTGAGGTGCTACAAGAAAAAGCCGAAGTTAATCCTGAAGAAGTAGATGAATTTATTGAGCGTATTCGCAAAGAAAGGGCTGAGCTTGTGGTAGTTGAGGGTAATGGACCTGCAGTGGATGGTCAAACTGTGGAAATTGACTTCCAAGCTTTTGAAAATGGCCAAGCCCTTGAAGGTATTAGTGCACAAAATTTCCAAATGCACCTTGGTGAAGGTCAAGCATTAGAAGATTTTGAAAACTTAGTTAAGACTACTGCCCTTGGGGAGACCAAGGAAGGTGAAGTGAAATTTCCTGAGGATTTCTTAGCTCCGGACTTAGCTGGTAAGACTATTACCATGAAGGTTTCTGTGCATTCAATTAAGGAGCGCAAGTTACCAGAGGTTAATGATGAACTTGCTAAGGGAATGGGTCAAGAAAGTGTTGAGAAATTACGCGAAGCCTTTGTGGAGTCTTATACACGCAGCCGTGCAAGTTTGCATAAGGGTACTGCCCAAAAGCAGTTGGTGGATACAGTGCTTAAAATGGTAGAGTTTGAACTGCCAGAGTCACTAGTAGAAACTCATACTCGCAGTTTGGTAGCTGAACGCAAATCACGCGTTGAGAGTCAAGGGCGTAGTATTGAATCCTTAGGTAAAAAACTACCTGAACTTATGGATGAAGCACGCCCAGAGGCTGAGAGTATTACTCGCGCTCAAGTTTTGTTAATGTCCATTGCCAAAAAAGAAGGCCTAGAAGTGCAAGATCAAGAAGTGGATATGGCTATATACCACATGGCTCAGCGCAGTGGTCAAGACTTTAAGCAATTAAAGGATGAATATGTTAACTCTGGGGCTATCTTTACTTTACGAGATCGCATCTTGGCCGACAAAGCTATGGAAGTTATGTACACCAAGGCCAAGGTAACAGAGGTGGACGGCCCCCCTAAAGAAGAGAAGAAATAAAGTAAAATAAATTATTGTTGTTTAGGAATTTATTATGAATATACCAATGGTTATTGAAACATCTGGACGCTCTGAGCGTGCATATGACATATATTCTAGACTTTTAAAAGATCGTATTGTGCTTTTAAGTTCTGAGGTTAATGTTCACATGGCTTCACTTATTTGTGCGCAATTACTTTTTTTGGAGTCGCAAGATGCAGAAAAAGAAATAAATATATATATTAACTCACCCGGTGGTTCTGTGACTGCAGGTCTTGCCATTTACGATACTATGCGCTACATCACCTGCCCTATAAGTACAGTTTGCATGGGACAAGCGGCCAGCATGGGAGCATTTTTGCTTTCTGGTGGCAAAAAAGGCATGCGTTTTGCATTGCCTAATAGTCAAATTATGATTCATCAGCCATCTGCCGGTTATAGTGGGCAGGTTACTGATATTGATATACATGCCCGTCAATCATTGCGTCTAAAAAAACGTCTTAATGAAATGCTTGCCGAGCATACAGGACAAAGTTTACGTAAGATTGTGCAGGCAACGGAGCGTGATAACTTCATGACTGCCGAGGAAGCATTAAAATTTGGTTTAATTGATAGAATTCTTGTCTCAAGAAATGATTTATTGGGTAGCAAAACTGAAGATGCATAATGTTTTTATGTTAAAATATTATACAATCTTAGGAGTGTAGCTATCAATTGATTTGTCATGCTGTTTAATCTAGATAGCGTTGATGATAAGGATTAATTTTGGCCGCTTTTAGTATTTTATATTATTTTTTATGCGGAAGCGGCCTTTTTACTTTTTGCTTGAGGATTTGATTATGGTAAAAGACAATACCCCCGATGACGAAATTATTTGTTGCTCTTTTTGTGGCAAAAATGAGTATGATGTCAAAAATTTGATTGTTCAAGGCGATGTGCGTATTTGCGAATCGTGCGTCGGTATTTGTAACGAGATTATCTCTCAGCAAAATAGTAGTTCTTTTGAAAAGGTTAGCGGTCCACTACTCTCACCCAAGGAGATTAAGGAGCGTCTTGATGAATATGTTATTGGCCAACATGAGGCTAAAAAAGTTCTTTCTGTGGCTGTGCATAACCACTATAAGCGCGTTTTCCACGCTGATGACATAGGCGATGAAGTAGAGCTTGAAAAAAGTAATATTTTATTGGCTGGGCCTTCTGGTAGTGGTAAGACTTTGCTGGCAAAAACCTTAGCCCGCGTGCTAAAAGTACCCTTTGCCATTGCCGATGCAACCACATTAACTGAGGCTGGTTATGTTGGTGAAGATGTGGAAAATATCCTTGTACAGCTTTTGCAAAATGCTGATTATGACATAGATACTGCCAGCAAGGGTATAATATATATAGATGAAATTGATAAAATTTCTCGCAAGGGTGATGGACCTTCCATTACGCGTGACGTATCTGGTGAAGGGGTGCAGCAAGCTCTTTTAAAAATTATTGAAGGTACCGAAGCAAATATTCCCCCCAAGGGTGGGCGCAAACATCCACAACAAGAGTTTATTCGCATGGATACCAGCAATATCCTTTTTATTGTTGGGGGTGCTTTTGTAGGTCTTGAAAAAATTGTAAGTGAGCGCATGAGTGGTGGTTCTATGGGTTTTGGTGGTTCGCTACGCTCTGCCAATAAAATGAGTGTATCTGAACTCTTAGATGAACTTCATCCTGCTGATTTGGTAAAATTTGGCTTAATTCCAGAATTTGTTGGGCGTGTACCTGTTATCACTCACGTGGAAGACTTAGGTGAAGATGACCTTGTACGCATTTTAACAGAGCCAAAAAATGCTTTAGTTCGTCAATATCAAACACTTTTTGAGCTTGATAATGTTGACCTTCGTTTTACAAGTAATGCTCTTAAAGCCATTTCTAAGCAAGCCATTGAGCGCAAAACTGGTGCACGTGGTTTACGTAATGTTATGGAAAAAATGATGCTAAATATTATGTATGATTTGCCCGATATGAAAAATGTTCGTGAATGCCTCATTAATAAGGCTGTTATTGAAAAGGGTCGTGAGCCAGTTTTTCTATATGAAAATGAAGGCCAAGTGGCAAGCTAACATAGTTTTATAATTTTTGATTTTTTTTGGTATTTTTACCAAGCGGAGTTTGATTATGGTGACCCTTACAATATCCCCTGTGGGACCATGCGGTGATTTGCCGCTAATGTCTGTGCGCGAAGTTGTCATGTTTCCCAAGGCTATTATGCCACTTTTTGTGGGTCGGGCTGCTTCTATTAAAGCTATTGAAGCTGGGCATGGCGAGTATGATAAGAAAATTTTTCTTGTAGCACAGCGTGAGCCTGACACAGAAAAACCAGACAGCAACGACCTATTCCATATGGGTGTTGTATGTCGTATTTTGCAAGTTTTACGCCTTCCGGATGGAACCATTAAGGTATTATTTGAAGGCTTATACCGCGCTACTTGGGAACCCATTTCAGAGGAACATCCCTTTGGTGAAGGGGAATATCCACGCGTAAATGTAGTTGCTTTAGCAGAGCAAAAAATTGCTAATCAAGAAACTGAGGTTCTTATAAAAACTACTCATGAAGCTCTTGATGAATATAGCAAAGTTAATAAAAAAATGACCCAAGAGGTGCTTGCAGCTATTACCAGTGTGCAAGATGCCGGTAGGCTTGCTGACTCTATTATTCCACATTTAAGAAGCGATTATCGTAAAAAACAAGAGGCATTGGAGCTTCTTAACCCTGTTGAACGTCTTGAAAAAGCATATGAATTGCTTCAGGCTGAAATGGCCATTTCATCTGTTGAGCGTCGCATAAAGCATAGAGTACGCTCACAAATGGAGCGTAATCAGCGCGATTACTATCTAAATGAACAAATCAAAGCCATTAATAAGGAAATGGGTCGTGAAGATGACCCTCAAGCTGAAATTGCGGAAATGGAGCAAAAGTTCAAAGACCGCGATATGCCAGAAGAAGCCAGAGAAAAAGCCCTACGTGAACTTCGAAAATTACGTGGTATGTCTCAGTCTTCAGCAGAATATACCGTACTTCGCAACTATGTAGACTGGGTTATGGACTTGCCGTGGAATACGCTCAAGGGTATCGACATGGATATTCAGCGCGCTCGTGAAATCCTTGATAATGACCATTATGGTCTAGAAAAGCCAAAGGAACGCATACTTGAATATCTTGCGGTACAAAAACTCTCTGGTGGGCTTAAAGGGCCAATTCTTTGCCTTGTGGGTCCTCCTGGGGTAGGTAAAACTTCCCTTGCTAAATCTGTAGCTGCAGCCACCGGACGTGATTTTACACGTCTATCTCTTGGTGGTGTGCGCGATGAGGCAGAAATCCGTGGACACAGGCGCACCTATGTTGGGGCTCTGCCAGGCAAAATTTTACAATCCCTCAAGCGGGTTAAATTCAATAATCCTTTATTCTGCCTTGATGAAATTGATAAGATGAGTGCAGATTTTCGTGGTGACCCAGCCGCTGCTTTACTTGAAGTCTTAGATCCAGAGCAAAACAGCACCTTTATGGATCACTACTTAGATTTGGACTATGACTTATCTAAAATATTCTTTATTACAACGGCTAACTCATTGCACTCCATACCAGTTCCTTTGCAAGACCGCATGGAAATTATTGAGCTTAATAGTTATCTTGAAACGGAAAAAAGCCGTATTGCCCGTCAGTTTCTGCTTCCAAAGCAAATCAAGGAACATGGATTAAAAGAACACAATATCATCCTTAGTGATGAGGCCATATTAAATGTTATTCGTTCCTATACTCGTGAGGCTGGGGTACGTAATCTTGAACGTGAGATTGCAGCTCTATGCCGTAAGGTAGCCATAAAATTGGTTGAAGAAGATGACTTGGAAATGTGTGTCAATATTGATGCAGATGACTTGCAATCTTATCTTGGCGTGAAAAAATATCGCCATGATGAAAGCGAAAAAGAACCACAAGTGGGCGTTTGTACTGGTCTTGCTTATAATCAACGTGGTGGTGAAATTCTTATGGTTGAAACTAGCCTCATGCCTGGTACTGGACATGTGTCCACCACAGGGCAATTGGGTGATGTCATGACCGAATCAGCTCGAGCTGCTTTAACCTATGTTCGTTCCCGTGCTGATGTGCTTGGGCTTAGCTCTCGTTTTCATCGAAAGATAGATATACATGTGCACGTTCCTTCAGGTGCCACCCCTAAAGATGGACCTTCTGCTGGTATTACTCTTGCCACATCCATAACCTCAGCCCTGCTTGGTATTCCTGTGCGCAATGATGTAGGCATGACTGGTGAAATATCCTTACGTGGCCGTGTTTTGCCCATAGGAGGCTTGCGCGAAAAGCTATTGGCTGCTCGCCGCTCTGGCTTGGTGAAAGTGCTTATACCTATTGATAATGAAAAGGACCTTAAAGAAGTTCCTGATGAAGTTCTCCAAGATCTTGAAATTGTATTTGTTGAGCATGTTGACGAAGTGCTACCTCATGCCCTAGCAGCCACAGCAGAAGAAATATTTAGTGGTCGTAGCCAAGCTACACCTCTATATATGTCACTACGCAAAAATTCTGGTGAAGATTTATCAGAAAAACCTCAATAAACTTATTTTTATGTCAGGGGGAAATGATTGTTTCCCCCTGATTGTTTGCTTATTATTTTCCTCATTACTTAGTCGACACTGAAAAATGCATGGAAATGCGTTTTTCAGCATCGATTACTTAGTCTATACAAGTGTCGATTACTTATAC
>CAYJDF010000003.1:49073-57393 GCA_964368845.1 uncultured Desulfovibrionaceae bacterium | reverse complement strand
ATCATAAATAAGGCAAGCGGCCTACTCAAAGGGCCGCGCCGCGTTTAAATTAGCTGAAACATGTCAATCTGCTGCGTCAATGAGTAATTTAAGTCAAGATTATTAGACAAGCGGCCTACTAAAAGGCCGCGCGTCGCTTACATGGACTGCCACAGCAAGCTACGCTTGCTGTGGCAGTGACAAAAGCATAGTGTAAATATTGCTTCGTAGCCTTACATAATGTCATTCCGAGGAGCAGCTTGCTGCGACGTGGGATCCATGCCACATTGTCACTGCGAGAAGCACCGAGGAATGAGGGGCGACGAAGCAGTCCATGCGTTTACGAGTTTGCAAGTAATGACGCAAATAGACAGCAACGCATCCATGCATTTATGCCTTTCTCATCAAGAATAACCGACAAACGAGGGGCTACAAAGCAGCTACTAAGCGGGCGTAAAACTTTGTCTCATTTCATACATACTTATAAATATATATGGCAATGTAATTTATTTATTTTTTAAAAATTGTTTTTGTAAAGGAGTGCTATTTCTTTCCCAAAAAATACCTTGAGTATAGCCTTGAATGTCTTGATTATGCTCAGCAAGTTCTAGTCTTTTTTCAGCCCATATACAATATTGTTCATTATGCTCAATACCAATATATTGCCGTTTTAACTTTTTTGCTACAACTGATGTTGAACCAGACCCTAGAAAAGGATCTAAAACTAGATCACCAGCATTTGAACTTGCAAGGATTAGCTTGGCTAAAAGTTTTTCTGGTTTTTGGGTTGGGTGAGCCGTGTTTTCTGGCATAGACCAATATGGTATGGAAATATCGTCCCAAAAATTGGAGGGATAAGTATTTCTAAAATTACCTTGCTTAGTTTCTTCCCAGTCTTTTGGCTTACCGGAAACTTTATAAGGAGCTAAAACTTTACGTCTAATTTTTACAGCTTCCACATTAAAGGTGTAATTCTTGCTGCAAGTGGCAAACCATATATCCTCATGCCCATTCTTCCAATTTTGTAAGGCGCCGCGCCCTTTCTCTCTTTGCCAAGTAATTCTATTTTGCACATGAAAATATTTTTTCAAGACACTCCCAATAATGGAGCTACACTGCCAATCACAACAAACATATATGGATGCAGTTTTTTTTAACAATGGTTTTACTAAGTTAAGCCATGTTTCAGTATAAGTAGCATAATCAACATCACTGCTACGTTTAAAGTTTTGCCCGTGAAAATTTTTTTGCAAATTATATGGCGGGTCAACAATAAGTAAATCCACAACATCATGCGGTAAGCATGTTAAAACACCAAGAGTATCACCAAGAATAGTTTTATCCTTAATACTCTCAAGCGTCATATTTTCTTGTGCAAAGATGCAACGGGATAAATATTTACCCCCATCCTCCACAGAAAGATTAATAGTTTTATTACGTGACGCCTTGATAGTCATAATTTTTAATTATTTACTTAAAATTTATCCCATTAAAGTATAAAACTTTTCTAATATATTTCTATATTTTTTCTAAAAAAATAGTTTAATATTTTTGGATGATTATTCACTTTCGTCTAGCCAACCTTGTAAAGCAGAAATAATTTTCTTAGCTTGGTCTGCACTGGAAATAGTAAATTTTGATTGATACTTATATTCCCCGCCTATCTTTCTGTAGCGTCTAATGGTGTATTTGTCCGGCCCATAGGTGTCAGTATCGCTCTTCCACTCTTGAAAACGAAAGAGTATGGTAGTCCATGCACCCTTACTTAAAATAGATTTATCAATTTCTTTAACAATGCATTGTCCATCTTCTTCATAATGTATGGTTAATTCATCAATGGTTGAGCTCATATTATCTCCTAAACTAAAATTATAAACAAATAAAAGACCACAAAAAAGGCCTCACATTTATGCAAGGCCTTTCTATAAAATATTTTTTATGAACAGTCTAGAGTAAGAAGGCTTGAGTTCAGCTTAATTTAACTGGAATGTTCAACCAACGATCCTTTGACAGTTTCAGGTATATCGGGTCTTTTGACCGTAAATTCTGCCGGGTCTGGACCATAATTAGTTGCTCTTTCGCTGGCACTGGCAAGCATGGCCATATTTTCTTCGGTCATGGTTAACTTAGCCCCAGTAACATATTTTCGGCCAACATCTCCCAAGGTAATTTCTGAGCCACGCTGAGGCTTAGGAATATTATTGTTTTCCATAGCTTTTCTCCTTCTTGGTACAGCTAAAATTCAGCTTCGTGCCCCTCCACTTGAAGCGTTATCTCTCGATAAAGACGCAAAGTTTCAAGGGCATCTTCTTTTCTAAGTTTATGTAGGGCAAAACCAGCATGAACAATAATATAATCTCCAACTTCAACAGCTTCTGGTAAAAGCATAACCGAGGTTGTGAGATAGGTTTCACTTTCGCCAACTCTTGCGCGAACCATATTATCCTCAAGACACTCAACAATTTGAGCCGGAATGGCAAGACACATACTTATTCTCCTACAATGTTGCAACCAAGTCGGCAATTTCTTGGCGGGCAACGTTTAAATAATCGTCAAATTTTGCTTGAACTTTAGGGGATAAACCAACATTCCATGTGAGATAGTCGTCTGGTTCCATACCAAGTATTTGAATATGTGGTCTTTTTCCATGTAAGATTTCTGCCATATTTAGTGAGTCAATAAGGTCAATATCATGGATAGATAGGCGCTGTTTTTCATCATCCACCAAGTCGGACTCCGATAGGCGATAAATTGTACCAGGCTCGCCCTTGGCATGCACAATATCTAAGACCAAAACTATATCATAACCTTCAAAAAGATAAAAAATATCTTGGGTAAAAGTACCCGCTTCCATAACGGTGACATTTTCAGGGAAGGTTTCTTCCATAAGTTTTTGAGCTGCAAAAACACCAATGCCATCATCAGTTAGCAACATATTACCAATACCCATGACCAGTAGTTTTTTCATACAAAATTACCTTTAAGATAAAAAATTACATATGCAATTAACTCTTTGCTATTCTTGAAAAGTATTATAGCAACATAGCTATCATATGGCAATGCTACTTTTTAAGCTTATTTTTTTCTTAAAAAATACTTGCTTTTTATGACGGGTGCGTATATTTACATGGGCTACCACACAATAAAGTGTTACAAAGTATTTTTTAGCCCACATATATATGGAGGAATTATGAGCAGAGAATGCGATTTTTGCGGGAAAAAACCCCAAGTAGGTAACCTAGTTAGCCACTCAAATGTTAAAACCAAGCGTCGTTTCAACCCCAATTTGCAAAAAACGCGTCACCAATTCCCCAATGGTACGGTGCGTACTTTGCGTGTATGCACACGTTGCTTGCGTTCTGGCCTTATAGTTAAGCCTGTAGTTCGCGCTTCAGCTTAATTTTATTCTTTGAATTTCAAAAGCCTGTTGGATAATATCTAGCAGGCTTTTTTGCGTGCTTATGCAAGCAATAGTTTAATATATGCCGCCATATCCGAATGATTTAAATTAGCAATATCCTTATTTAGCTCAAATAAATTACTTTTTAATTTGAGCTTAGCCTGTAGTAAAATAAAAGCATAAATATGATAGGATAATTTGTGCAAATTTTTGATACTACTCCCATTTTCTAAATTACACAAATAACGCTCAAGTCTTTGTTTATGATTATTGTATTGTATATCAAAGCCTATATGCGGCTTAAAATCAGCAGCCATAAAACGCTCTAAAGCTATGCTTTGCACTTGCAAATATTCTTTTTGGGTATGAGCTGGATTTTGCGTTTCTAAATTATTATCATAACGCAAATAAAGACCTAAATCCTCTGGGATATGGCGTAAAGGATGGTATTCTGAAATGCGAAGCCACATATCATAATCACCTGTAATAGTATAATGATCATTAAAAAGGCCAATACTTTCATGTATACTACGTCGCCAAACCGGCTGCGGCCCCACCTCACAACGACGCAATAAGTTTATATGATCATATGGTAACCAGCGCATATACCCACTTATTGGTGCTGAATTAAAATGCGCATTTTCTACATTGGTTATACGACAATTACTATAAACTACAGCCACATCAGGATTTTGCTCAAGCTCATTGGTTAGGCGTTCTAAAGCATGGGGAGCATGCCTATCATCAGCATTGGCGTTGGTTATGTACTTGCCACCAGCAATACTTAAAGCCCTATTCCAAGAGGTGTACAGCCCTTCACGTTCATCTGTGCGTATGTACGTAATATTAGAATATTTCTTGCAAAATTCAAGTGCTATGGCTTGCTCATTTTCTGGTGAATGTGCATCTATAATAATTACCTCCATTTGCTCAAAAATGCTTTGAGCAATAAGGTCCTCAAGACATTTACGCAAAAAACGCTCAGCTTTATACACTGATACTATGGCGGTAATCTTACACGTAGGGGGATTTTTATTAACAGAAAAATTCATATACTACTCTTTTTTTTATATACTCTACATCACTAATCCCACTTAGTCAAAAATATAAATACTTTGCAAGTAGCATTGCCAACATCTTTTTACTATAAAATTAAATGCACTTAACCCTTAAAAGCAAAGACAATACACTTTCAGTTAAGTTTAATATCAAGACAAAAATAATCATAAGAAAATTTTTACACTAAATTTAATTGTGAAATATTTAACTTTCCTCCAGCAAAAATGTAAAATTGATAACAAAAAAAGGTTAATAACACATCGGGCCTTGACGCTTTTTGTCTTATAGGCTACAGTAATCTTGCTCTGCATTGGGATTATTTTTTAAATAATTGGCCTTTGGATGGGGTCAAGTGTCCTTGCAGAGTATATCTCAAGTTATAGGTCTTGAGGTATATGGGGATATTATCTGCTTTAGACTAAAAACAGTCCAAAGATAATCAAAGGATAATCAAATGAGGAATGGTAAAACACTACTACGATGTATGAGGATTATGGTAGTGCTTGCTATGGCCACTACGGGTTTGCTGTGTATGGTAATCTTTGCCCACGCAGTTCCTGAGCTTGAGCCAACAGATAGCGGCGCGCCCTCGGCCATGGTTATGTTTCCTGTGACCGAAAAACCAAATCCCTCCGGAGCAGGAATGCGTCCTGTTGTTTTTAATCACTTTTTGCACGAACAACAAATACCAGATTGTGAATCTTGTCACCATACTGGGGATACTATAACTTGTTCTAGCTGTCACACTGTTGAAGGCAAAGCCGATGGTAATTTTATTACCCTTGATCGCGCCATGCATGCCGAGAATATTACTAAGAGAGCTGAAGGAACAACCACGCCAAATAGTTGCGTAAGTTGTCACGTTGAGAACTTAAAGCAACGTGAGTGTGCAGGATGCCATAGTATCATTCCTAATCCACCACGTACTGAGCAGTACTGTGCTTCTTGCCATGATGTAAGCTATAATATGACTGCTGAGCAATTTGCTCAAGGTATTAAGGGTGAGCTTGACCCAGCTGAAAATGAAGCCCTAGCCGCTGAAACAGTTTGGTATCGTAAATCAAAGATTGCTGGAAGTAAGCCTATTCCCGCTTCAGAAATACCCAACAAAGTTAAGATTGACGGTCTTTCTGACGAATATGAAGCTAATATATTTAATCACAGACGCCACTATACATCATTATTAAAGCGTATTGGTGACAATAAATTAGCCGCGGCTTTCCATACTGATCCAACAACTCTTTGTGCTGCTTGTCACCACGAAAGCCCACCTTCAAAAACACCTCCTAAGTGCGTGAATTGTCACTCACCAACCATTGATAAAGAAAACCCAGGGCGTCCAGCATTAAAGGCCGCTTACCACTTACAATGCATGGGTTGTCACGATGGTATGCAAGTGGCAAGACCGCTTAATACATCTTGTACAACATGTCATAAGGAGCGCGCTAATTAGCGCGGGGAGGTACTATGAACCGTAGAAAATTCCTTACTTTTTTGGGAAGTGCGGGTGTAGCCTCTGCCCTTGGCACGGCGAAAGTCGCAAAAGCCGCTGGTGTTGTGGACTACCCTTATTATAAAGATAGCTTTGGCGTATTGCACGATACCACACGCTGTATTGGTTGTAGGCAGTGCGAAAAAGCTTGTCAGGCAGTGAACAACCTACCCATGCCTGCAAAACCATTTGATGATTTAAGTGTTACTCATACCAAGAGGCGTACCTCAGCTTATGAGTGGACTGTAGTTAATCGTTATCAAGCTGAAGACCAAGAGGTTTTTCGTAAGTTACAATGTTTACATTGTAATGACCCTGCCTGTGCTTCGGCTTGCTTTGCTAAATGTTTTACTAAAGAGCCCAACGGTGCTGTAAGCTACAAGGGTGATCAATGTGTTGGTTGCCGCTATTGTATGATTGCTTGCCCCTTCTATATACCAGGGTATCAATATGATGAAGCTTTTAACCCATTGGTGCAAAAATGTACTTTCTGTGAACCACGCTTAAAAGAAGGTAAACTTCCTGGTTGTGTTGAAAAATGCCCCATGGACGCTCTAACCTTTGGTAAACGCAGTGATTTAATTAAAATTGCTCGTAAGCGCATAGAACAAAAACCCGACTTGTATGTCGATTATATCTATGGTGAAACAGATGCCGGTGGTACTGCCTGGATGACTCTATCTGGCGTAAACCCTGAAATCCTTGGTCAAAATACACACCTTGGCAATAGGCCCATGGGTGAATTAACTGCTGGTGCTCTTGGTTCTGTACCCATGATTATCGGCTTTTGGCCAGTACTTTTTGCCGGAGCTTATGGTATAACCAAACTTAAAGAAGCTAGAGCAAAATCTCAAATTAAGGCTGCATTACAAAAAATTGAAGCCGAACAAGGCAAAGATGTTGCCTTAAAGGTTGAACAAGCCTTACACGATGCCGAACATGGCACAGACCATAAACACGGGGAGGATGCATAATGAGTCACCATATTGTAATCCCCACCAAGGACAATTTGTTCAATATGGGCGAGTTTTCACTACGTCGCCCAGGCAATATACTAACAGCCATTATCCTTGTGGTGGGACTAATTGTTACTGTTATCCGCTTTACCCAAGGTATTGGATCTGTCACTAACCTAGATGACAACTACCCTTGGGGTATTTGGATTGGCTTTGACCTACTTTGTGGTGTTGCTTTAGCAGCTGGTGGTTATTTTACCACAGTAGCCTGCTACATCATGGGTCTAAAACATATTCACTCAGCTGTACGCCCTGCTGTAACAACGGCATTTTTAGGCTATAGTTTTGTGGTTGTGGCCCTACTCTACGACCTTGGTCATCCATTACGTTTGCCCTTCATGTTCTTCTACCCAGGTACTACATCAGTACTATTTGAAGTAGGTCTATGTGTGGCAACCTATGTAACTGTACTTATGATAGAGTTTTCCGTAGCCCCCATGGAGTGGTTGTCCGGAAAATTCCCTTGGATATTAAAGTATCGTAAGCTTGTACTACGCGCAACAATAGTGCTAACTATCTTTGGAGTATGTTTATCCACCCTACATCAATCCTCCTTAGCAGCACTATTCCTCATTGCTCCTGGTAAAATGCATCCCCTTTGGTATTCACCATTTATGCCAATGTTTTTCTTTGTTTCTTCCATGGTAGCTGGTGCATCCATGGTAATATTTGAAGGTATGATTGCCCATAAAGGTGTACATCACTACATGGACGCCCTGCACTTACGTGAATCGCGCGACGTAACCCTTGGCTTTGCACGTGCGGCATCATTAATATTGTTTGGATATTTCATACTAAAATTCATTGATATGGCCGTACAAGACAATTTCAAATACCTGCTAACTGGCTTTGGCTTCTGGTGGATGGTTGAAATGTTATTCTTTGTGCTTATGCCATCTCTTCTCTACGCTAAGGGTGCTCGCGATGGCAATATACGCCTATGTCAATTGGCTGCAACTAACGCAGTACTTGGCATTATAGTTAACCGCTTTAACGTAAGTCTTATTGCTTTTAACTATCACTTACCATCGTCCGAAAAGTACTTCCCGCATATTGGTGAAATTTGTATCTCAGTATTTGTGGTAACATTAATCGTTACTGCTTATCGCTTTATTGTTTACCATATGCCGGTTTTATACGAACATCCAAACTTTAGAGATGACCACTAGGAGGTAACTATGGCTGCCAGTAGCTTTACTACATTTTATGAGTATTTTCTCTATACCAAAACTTGGGCTTATGGTTTGATGTTCATTACCCTACCTGCCTTTACAGCTTATTGGTGCTTTGTACTATTTCCCTGCAAAAAAGGTGAATGCGACAAAGATGAGCATGGACATTAAAATTAAAAACACAATCTAAAACTAAGCCCCC
>CAYJDF010000003.1:0-48973 GCA_964368845.1 uncultured Desulfovibrionaceae bacterium | reverse complement strand
GACAAAGATGAGCATGGACATTAAAATTAAAAACACAATCTAAAACTAAGCCCCCGCCAACAGTGTTGGTGGGGGCTTAGTTTTAGATTTACGCTTTTGTTTTATGTTAATACTAATATAGTCGAAACTGATAAAATACATAACATGCTTAAAATAAGGGCATGAAATGCATTCTTCCGGAATTTTTATGGTGCTAAAGTACGGTGTTTTAGTGAAGGGCCTAAAGTCAACCAAAACTTACTTCTAACATTAACAATAAGGTACTTGGAGACACCATGCCTATAAAAAAAATTCAACTATTAAAACTTTGTTGACTTGATTAAAGTAAAAAATAATCTTTAGCTAAGTGCCAAAAATAAGATCGCCTGCATCACCAATACCCGGCAATATGTAGCCCTTATCATTCAATATGGGGTCAATGGCACAAGTATAAATTTTTACCTCTGGGTGCAAGTCATGTACATTCTTAATACCCTGCTCTGAAGCCATAAGAAAAAGTCCGTAAATATCAGTGCATCCAGCCTCTTTAAGCAATTTTACACTGGCATTAACACTTCCCCCAGTAGCCAGCATAGGATCAAGAATAAAAGCCATACGCGAATTTATGTCATTTACAAAATTATGATAATAACCTACTGGCTCAAGAGTTTCTTCATTGCGAAACAAACCTACCATACTTACCGATGCATCAGGAAAAATGTCTAAAAATCCTGGAAGCATGCCAAGTCCAGCCCGAAGAATAGGTACTGCAGTAGGTGCATTACTTGCAAACTCTTCTATCTCTACTGGCCCAGACCAGCATTCAATCTCTTTCTTACACATAGTAAAATTACGCGTAGCTTCATAGGTTAAGCATCGACAAAGGTCGCGGACATATTGACGAAAAGTAGGATTGTCTGGTCTTGCGCGTAATTGCCCTATGCGCTGATTAACAAAGCTATGCTCAATTTTAAATACAGACATGCAATTTTCTCCAAAATGGTAGATTGTAAACTGGATGCAAAGTGAATTTACAGCACAGGCGGTAAATCTTCCTCTGTGTAGATTTTAATGTTATGTTCTTGTAAAAGCTTGGCAAAAAAACCTTGTCCAGCCACTAAGTTGCCAGAAAAGGTACCATCATAAATAAAATCACGCCCACATGATGGTGAACGGGTTTTTAATATGGCTGTGTGACAACCAGAGTGTTTACAAAGCTCTAAAGCCTTCTTAGCCCCATATATAAAAGCCTGAGTATAGTCTTGACCAAATTTATCCAACACTCTACCACCCAGTAACTCTACTGGTTTACGCGGAGTTGACAAATTGCCCAAAACCTCAGGACAAAGGGCTAAAGCTTTACCTTGTAAAACTAGTTTTTGTACAGCTTCACAAGTGTAACACTTGGCATTATAACGACATGCAATACCTGCAAGGCAAGCACTTACAACATATGGCGGCATGACAAAGCCTCAAGAGCCAAAAAGACTCTAAAATCTAACTCAATAAAAATTAAAATGCATTATAGTGCACAAGGCTTGCACGTGCTGGTTTTTGCAAAGCTTCTCCAGGTGTAACGGGTTTGCCAATATTAAATATGGCCTTAATAGTTTTATTTTTAGGCACATTTAATATTTTGCGCACTGGTTTTTGAAATTCGCTATACGTGAACAAAATATCATTCAATACAGTGGCATAACCAAGTGCTGTAACAGCAAGTAAGATATTTTGTGCAGCAACACAGTAATTTTCTGTTTCAAAATTACGGCGTAATTTATTTGGAATATTTTCAGACAGCATAATAATAGCTAAGGGGGCTGGCTTTAACTTGGTGGCCTTATGTATTTGATCAAGTAGGTCTTTATCCGTTACCACAACATAAGATGTAGTGCGAAGATTAACTCCTGCAGGTGCTGCAATAGCTGCATCAAGAATGGTGTTTATTTCAGCTTCATTTGGAACATCATCTAAATATTCTCCACGATAAGAATATCTCTGCTTAATAGCTTCAAAGAGATCCATATATACCTCACTTGTTTAGATGTTTTGATTGAGTTTAAAACAACATATCACCCACTTAGTGTCTATATGATAACATAATACACTGTATAAATACCTTTGTCCAGCCACTTTATAAATGAAATGCAATCTTATAAAACACCAATACTACATAAACGTATATTTTATTCTACGCACACAATATACAATACAACAAAATTGTAGTTTTAAAGTAAAAATATAGCTCACAAAAACTATAACACAAAATTACATTGGTGTAATAGATTGAAATAATATCATTTAATTTAGAATTATCCCATTGGCACACTATATGCTTTAGGCAAATATCGCTCACCTTGAGCCTTAAAATTTTAACCGTGTTGACTTAAACAGGAGGAAGGTAAGAAATGAACGCAGCCGACACAGCTTTTATTATGGTTTGTAGTGCTCTGGTTATGCTTATGACACCAGGAGTTGCTTTATTTTATGGTGGTCTTGTACGTTCGCGCAACGTGCTATCCACTTGTATGCATAGTTTTGCTCTTATGGGTATAATTCCGCTACTGTGGTTTGTATGTGGCTACTCCTTAGCCTTTGGTAATGATATTGGCGGCCTAATAGGTGACTTATCCTTCACCATGTTAAGTGGAGTTGGCCTTGAGGCTGGACCAGTTGATAATATACCGCATATGCTTTTTATGTTATTTCAATGCATGTTTGCTGTCCTTACCATAGCCTTAATTTCAGGCTCTTATGCTGAACGTATGCGTTTTTCTGCTATGATGCTATTTTCTTGTATCTGGCTTTTAATTGTATACGCTCCCATGGCTCACTGGGTATGGGGCGGTGGCTGGATGGCCAAAATGGGAGCTGTAGACTTTGCCGGTGGGGCTGTTGTGCATATGGCCTCCGCTGCAGCTGGACTTGCCACGGCGCATGAGCTTGGAGCACGTATGGGCCTTGGTAGACAATCATTTGCACCGCATAACCTACCCCTAACTCTTCTTGGTTGCGCACTCATTTGGTTTGGCTGGTTTGGCTTTAATGCAGGAAGTGCTCTTGCAGCCAATGGTCTTGCCGTACATGCCTTTGGCACCACAGAAATGGCTGCTGCAGCTGGTATAGTAGGTTGGATTATTTTTGAATGGTTCCACGTAGGCAAGCCAACCACTCTTGGTGTAGCCTCAGGTGCTTTAGCAGGCCTTGTGGCCATAACTCCTGGAGCTGGGTTTGTAACAATGGAAAGCTCTGTTATAATAGGTCTTATTGGTGGTGCTGTATGCTATGGTGCAGTACTGTTGAAAAATCGCTTAGGCTATGATGACGCCCTTGATGTAGTTGGTATTCATGGTATTGGTGGTACTTGGGGTGCTCTTGCCACAGGAATTTTTGCCAAGGCATCCATTAACGGTGTGGATGGTCTACTTTATGGCAATGGCTATCAATTCTTTGTACAAGCTGTATCTGTTGTCGCTACATGGGGCTTTGTATACATAGCAAGTCGCCTTATCCTTAAACTAGTGGCTATGGTTACACCATTACGTGTAGAGCCTGACCCTGAAGTTATGGGGCTTGATGTAAGTGAACACAACGAACGCGCATATCAATTATTATAAGGAACATAAACTATGAAAAAGATGGAAATTACAATTAGACCAAGCAAACTCGAAGATGTAAAAGAAAAGCTTGTAAGTCTTGGTATTCATGGCATGACTCTATTTGAAGCCCGCGGTTTTGGCCGACAAGGTGGACATACAGAAAATTATCGCGGTGCAACTTATCAAGTGGATTTCTTACCTAAATACCGCATAGAAATAGTTGTTCATAATGATGCACTTGAAAAGGTAATTGATGCTGTGATGGAGGCTGCTTGCACAGGGAATATTGGTGACGGTAAAATCTTTGTTACAGATATTCAAGATGTACGTCGCATCCGCACTGGTGAAAAAGGAGATGCTGCCCTTTAGGCATTAAATAATATCAACCACTAAGCACCCCATATGCCAACGAGTTTATAGTTGATGTATGGGGTGTCATTTATTTTTTATAACAAAGTATTTTTACATGTTTTACATCAAGCTTTATAACAACCTATAATTGTATACTAAAAATTCATAGTGAAAAAATACACAATTGATTTGAATAATTTATCTGCTATATATCATGCTAATATTACTAATTTTTTTAACAATCAAAAACTTTACATTAAAAAATACTAATATATCAAGCAATTAACCAAAAAAATGTATGAAAAATCTTTCTTTATATATACAATTCACAAAAAAATTAAATATATTAATAAAACTATTTTAATGTGTTAACCATTTTTTGTATGCAAAAATGTCCATAATATTGCAATTAGTATTGCACAAGGCTTGATGCTGTGCTAAAGTTCACAAAAATCATTTAAGGAGGCTAGAAATGGCAGGTTTAACAAATGCACAGATGGAAAAATTATTGATGGATGGGCTACGCCTTTATCATTACCCTATTGCAGTTCATTTTTTACGCACCGATGAAGATGTGAAGAAGTATGCAGAAGAAAATGAATTTATTGTACCCATCAAGCCAATGACTTTCTGTCAGTATGAAATTGCAGCCCGTATGCAAAACAACAATGTACTTACCTTCCCAAAAGACCTAGGTTGCTCTAATGCGCACGTTAGCTTTGGTTGGAAAGAAATTGACGATGCAGAAATTAAGTCCCACAGCAAATACTGTGTTGACCTTGAGCAAGCCGGACGTTTTGTACATTCAAAGCCAAAGCTAGATATGGGCTTTATGAAAGCCATTGCTGTTGGTCCTCTTGGCAAAGCCAAAACCCAACCTGACTTAGTGCATTTTTATTGTGATAATATGCAGTCCTACCACCTTGCTGGTGACTATGCCTCTGGTAATGACGAGCACCCCTTACGCCCAGCCGTTACCATGAACTCATCTGCTTGTGGTGGTTCAGTATTTTGCTATAAAGAAAATACCTTTAACATGTGTCCTGCTTGTTCTGGCTCTTATAATGCTGGTAAGACTGAGCGTGGCGAAGTTAACGTATTCATCCCAGGCACTAAGATTGAGGCCACTGTTGCCCGTATGAAAAGCCGCATGGACGCTAACAATGGCTCTGCTGCTATTACCCGCCCAGGTGATGGCTTCCCAGGCTCTGACATCTGTAAGAACTGTCCTCTTATTATCTTTAAGAAGGGTAGCAGCGACGTATGTGCTAGCTGTACACAGGGATAGCTAAGGAGCTAAAAAACATGATGAAAAAAACTTTACTAACTCTATTTATTTGCTTTAGCTTATTTTCTGCAAACCTACTTGTAGCTAATGCAAGCTTTGCAGCTGATACAGCAGCACCCAAAGCAGAACAAGCTGCAAAGCCTGCTGCTGATGGAAAAGTTTCTCTTGAAGAAGCAATAGCCATGGCTATTGATGAAAAAAAGATTGACCCCGCAGCAGAAAAAGGCTTTTTGGGCATACCAGGAGCACCACAAATTTCCCCTATTATGGGTTTTTTATGGGCCATTTGGGTAGGCTGGATTTTCTCTACCGTTGGTGCATTTGGTGGTATTATGGCCTCAGTTGGTCACGTTAGTGTATTTGGCCTTGGTGACTATGCCCAATCATTTGGCAAAGGCACACCACTTAACAAAAACATAACTGACTCAATTCGCGTGTCAAACCAATGGCTTGTAGGTTGTTCGGCTCTTATTTCTTCATTCAAGCAATATAGCCTTGGGCGTTTGGTTTTACCACTTGGTATTGCTCTTGGTGTAGGCTCTCTTGCTGGTTCTATCTTAATACCAGTCTTAACCCAAGGTAAGATTGATTTTAGCGATTACATTGGCTACTTTGGTTTGTTTGTGCTTGCTCTTGGTTGTTACCTTTTTTACGAAACAACCCCAGCTGCCAAAGCAAAGAAAAAACTTGCCGCCGCCGCTGCTAAGGCCTTTGAGGAAGCTTCCAAGGGCCATGCTGAAAGTGGCGTACAAACCCGCGTACAAATCGTTAGCATCACCCCTGCAAAAGTTGTATTTACTTTCTGCGGTGTTGAATTTTCATTTGCAACATTACTACCTGTAGTTGGTGGTTTTGCTATTGCATCTGTTGCCTCCTTCCTAGGTGTTGGTGGTGGCTTCTTGCTTGTACCATTCCTAACTAGTATTTCTCAACTGCCCATGTACCTTGCCGCTGGCACCTCAGCCTTTGCTGTGCTCATTGGTATGGTAACATCCATCACCACTTTTATGTTTGGCGGTACTCCTGTGTACTGGACTTTAATTGGTGTTGAACTTTGTGGTATTGTTGTGGGATCTTGGGTAGGACCAATGACTGCTAAATACCTCTCTGACGTATGGTTAAAGCGTATATTCATCGTATTAGCCTTCTTGGTAGGTATTAACTATGTTCTACGCGGCTTCTTTAATACTAGCCTTTGGTAGGATTTAATTTATAACTTAAACTAAAAAGGTGAGGGCTAGACATTCTAACCCTCACCTTAGTATATTAAACTACATGCATTTAAATTCTTTGACATCTTGGCTAGATACTTTTTTAATTTTGCCCTTTCGCCTCCCAAGTAATGCTACTATAGGTTTATGGCTAGGTTGCGCCATATTAGCACTCTATTGCACCATAATTGGTGAAGGTATACGCTATTTATTTATGAAAATTCACAGTAAATATTACAGCGGATTCACCGACAAAACTAAGCATTACCATGATTTAAGCATGAAAGCTTTACACAGTGGGCAAAAGGACGCCTATTTAGCTGCCAATAAACTTGCTCATGATAATTTTGGAAAGGGATTTTTTGCTAAGGCATCGGTTAGCATGGCCATATTATTACCAGTACCATTTGCCCTAAACTGGCTTTCTCTACGCTTTGAAGGTATAATAGTACATACAGTACCACTCATTGAAAAGGGTGTTGGCTATGTATTTGTATTCTTAATTCAATATATTGTGTTGAGAATAATATTTTCAAAAATTAGACATAAAATTTTGCCACAATAAACACTTATTTATGAGGAGTTACTTATGAATACTCAATTTCCACGTATGCATCGTTTACCCCCCTATGTTTTTTCTGTTGTGGGTAATCTTAAAATGCAATTACGTCGCCAAAATGTTGATATTATCGACATGAGTATGGGCAATCCAGATATACCAACTCCTCAACATATTGTTGATAAGCTAAGCGAGGCTGCACAAAAGCCAGTCAATCATCGTTACTCTGTATCTAAGGGCATTCCCAATTTACGCAAAGCCATTTGTGATTGGTACAAGCGAGGCTTTGATGTTAACCTTAATCCTGATACCGAGGCCGTAGTAACAATGGGCTCAAAAGAAGGTCTTGCACACCTAGCCCTTGCCATGCTTTCACCAGGTGATGTGGTTTTAGCTCCAGACCCCACCTACCCCATTCATACTTATGCACCAATTATAGCTGGTGCAGATGTGCGCTCAATACCCATTGGCCCTGGTAGAGACTTTTTTGAAGATTTAACCACAGCGGTGCGCCAAGCATGGCCTAAACCTAAATTGTTATTTTTGTGCTATCCACATAACCCAACAACCGAAGTAACAGATCTTGAGTTTTTCCAAAAAGTTGTAGATTTTGCCAAAGAACATAAAATATGGGTGGTGCATGACCTTGCCTATGCCGACCTTGTTTTTGACGGATATAAAGCTCCAAGCTTTTTACAAGCCAAGGGTGCAAAAGATGTGGGGGTTGAATTTTATACCTTATCCAAAAGCTACTCTATGCCCGGATGGCGCATGGGATTTTGCGTAGGAAATAAAGATCTTATTGATGCTTTAACCCGCATAAAAAGCTATTTAGACTATGGCATTTTTCAACCTATTCAAATTGCTTCCACCGTTGCCCTTAATGGACCAGATAATTGTGTAAAAGAAATTTGTGAAATATACCGTACCCGTAGAGATGTGCTCATAGATGGGCTAGCCCGTATTGGTTGGGAAGTTCCAGCTCCTAAGGCTACCATGTTTGTTTGGGCAAAAATTCCAGAAGAGTTTCGTAGCATGGGCTCAGTAGAGTTTTCAAAACTACTGCTAAATCAGGCTCAAGTTGCTGTATCCCCTGGTCTTGGCTTTGGTTCATATGGCGATGACTATGTGCGTTTTGCATTAATTGAAAATGATCATCGTACTAAGCAGGCCATTCGTGGCATACGTAAGGTTTTATCTGGCGTTAGTGATGAGGATATTTAATCAAATAAGGTAGATTAAACTTTATTTGATTATATCAATCCTTTTGTTGCTTATATGCTGCAAAACCTCTAGCCCGCAACACACAGGCAGGACATGTAGAGCAGCCATAACCCCAAGTATGCTTTTGACTACGCTCACCAGTATAGCAAGTGTGGCTATACTCAAGCAAAACATCAACTAAAGCCGTACCGCCTAGATGATTAGCTAGATGCCAAGTATCAGCTTTATTAAGCCACATAAGTGGAGTATGAATGATATAATCTTTATTCATTCCAAGGTTTAAGGCCACTTGCATGGTCTTAATACTATCGTCACGGCAGTCAGGGTAGCCAGATGAATCCGTTTCGCAAACACCCATGACCAAGTGACGAATATTTCTATTATAAGCCCAGGCTGCTGCAAGGTTTAAGAATAATAAATTACGGCCCGGTACAAAAGTATTGGGCAAGGTTTGGCTGTCCGAAGTGTTTATTGGAATATCTCCGGTAAGAGCATTTGCTTCTATTTGCTGAAAAAAATCAGTCGCTAATACAAAGTCTTCCCCTAAGCGTTTACCCCACTCCGGTTTCAAAGCTGCCACATGGTCACGAACATTTTGTCTGCACTGCATCTCCACAGCATGCCTTTGTCCATAATCAAAGCCTAAGGTATAAACAAGGCTAAAATGCTCCAAAGCCCAAGCAAGACAAGTGCCCGAGTCTTGACCACCAGAAAAAATAAGTAAAGCAGGATTTGACATAATTTTTTACTTTAATTCACAAGGTTGTATTAAAATTATTTTATTAAGAATCAAATAATGAATACACAAGTCCGCCAATGGACACAATTCCCATAAGTATCACAAATATATTAGCTAATAATTGTTTGGCATAAACCCTCATGGCTGGGACCCTATATACAGCATACATAGGCATGATAAATAAAATTGTCGCAATAATTGGACCACCAAGCGATGAAATTAAATCAATAATGCTTGGATTTTCAATGGCTCCAAAACAAAGAGTAGCTAAGAAAAACACAGGAATAAATATGTTTATGCTTTTCATTGGTGGATCTTTTTGAGCATTTTGATAAACCTTGGTTACTATACCGCGAAGCCCCTCTCTTGCACCCAAGTAGTGCCCAAAAAAAGATGAACCAATAGCAAGAAAACTAATAGGTGGGGCAAACCAAGAAATAAAAGGAACGTTTAATTTATTAGCAAGATATGACACAATAGAAATATTTTCTTCACTTGCCGCAATTAGGTCACTATGACTTAAACAAAACAAGCAAGAATACACAAAGAACATTACAAATATTAGTAACATATTGGAAGTCCAAAACAAAATCCTGTCACTTTGTTTGACAGAATCATTAGGATACTGCTCTTGTACTGCTAAAGCAAAGGAGGATATAGCTGGGGAGTGGTTGAATGAAAAAACCAAAATAGGTATGGTTAAGAAAAATGTAAGCCAAAAGTTTGTATTTTCAGCACTATGCGTAAAAATATCAAAATTCCAATAGGGAATCAGTGCAAAGGAAAGAATGAGCAGCATGATACATAAAGGATAAACCAAAAGCTCTGTAGCCTTAATTGCTGGGCGTTCCCCAAATAGTAAAATACCAACCATACCGGTATTAATACCAATGGCAAGAACCCAGCGTGGAACTTCTGTAATTCCCAATTGATAGTCAAGAAATGAGTCCACACTATTAGTAATGCCAACACCATAAATAAGTAAAACAGGGTAAATGGCAAAAAAATAAAGCACTGTCACCAAAAAACCGGCCTTTTTACCAAAAAACTCCTCCACAACTACTGTAATATCACTACCTGGCTTAGAAGATGCAAGTACAAAACGTGCCAAGGCACGATGAGCAAGATAGGTCATGGGCCCTACAATTATAGTCATAATCATTAAAGGCCAAATTCCACCAAGCCCAGCAGTAATGGGTAAAAACAACACTCCAGCTCCAACTGCAGTACCAAAAAGAGACATGGTCCACATATTATGAAATTTCGTCCAACCCTTCAAAATTAAACTCCTAGTTAATTAAAATAAAAATTTTAGATTACATTGCGAATAAGTACAGATAGGTATTAGATACTACAGTACAAAATACCTTTTTACAACTACCTTTTTAATCTTGCAATATTTTATGTAATATATTAAAGATTCGCTCTGCTAGGAAAAAGACACTTTCTCCTAAAAACGAGCATTAAAGCAATATTTTTCAACAATACATTTTGGTAATATAGTAGGATTTATGGTTTTTAGTTCATCAATCTTTGTTTTTGCTTTTTTACCCCTAATTCTTTTTCTTGTATTTATAGGCCCTAAAAAGGGAGATAAAGGCGTACTATGGCGTAATACTTTTTTGTCCATTGGTAGCTTTATTTTTTATGCTTGGGGTGAGCCTTTATGGGTTTTACCTCTTTTCTTTTTGGCTTGGGTTAACTATGTACTTGGTAAATATATTGAACGTGCCAAAGCAAATACCCACACCAATGCACACAATATATTACAAAAAATTCTCACCAGCCCAAAAAAGTTACTTATCATAGGGATTTTATGTAACCTTGGTTTACTCTTTGTTGTTAAATATGGCATTTGGGTATCAAACGCCCTACTTCACATTTCATTTTATCCACACTTTGGTATAAACCCAGATCCCATAGTTTTAGATCCATTTGCTCTACCCCTTGGAGTTAGTTTCTTTACCTTCCAAGCTACCAGTTACTTAATAGATATTTACCGTGGTGATATAGTTGCCGCCAAACGCTACATTGACTTTTCATGCTATTTAACCATGTTTTCACAATTAGTTGCTGGCCCCATTGTGCGCTATGCTGATATTGAAGACGAAATAACCAAGCGTGCCGATAGTGTTAGTTTATTTTATAAGGGCATTAAGCGTTTTGTAATTGGTTTTGCCAAAAAAATATTGGTAGCAAACCAGTTGGCTTTGGTGGCCGACTGGGTCTTTGCCCTGCCTCAGTATAGTCTTAGCACAGAATATGCTTGGATTGGCATTATAGCCTTTGCCCTACAAGTATATTTTGATTTTTCTGCCTACTCCGATATGGCCATAGGTATAGGCCTGATGTTTGGTTTCCATTATATGGAAAACTTTAAACATCCCTATGGGGCACGTAGCATGACTGAGTTTTGGAGTCGTTGGCATATTTCACTTACATCTTGGCTGCGCGATTATTTATATTTTCCGCTTGGTGGTAGTCACAAGGGAACCTTTCACACTTATTTTAATATACTTACAGTATTTTTCCTTTGTGGCTTATGGCATGGAGCATCCCTTTCCTTTGTCTTATGGGGTTTATGGTATGGTATATTTATAGCTCTTGAGCGTGCCTTTTTAGGCAAAGTTTTAGCTGTAACCCCAAGAGTTTTACAGCATATATATGTATGGCTTATTTACCTTGCAGGATGCGTTTTCTCACATAGTGAAGATATGTCTAAAATATTTGATTATTTCAAAACATTAGTTGGTATAACTCCAGCTGGGCTTGGTTCTTTACTATCGTTTGTTACAGAACATTCGTATTATTCTATTATGATTGTTTTAGCCACCATTATAAGCTTTGGTAAGCCATATCGAATGTTTAGAGATTATTATAAACAAGTGCAATGTGCATCAGAAGCCACACAGCTAAAAGTAGAAATTGTCATCGCATTATATGGTATTATTTTATGCGTCCTGTGTGCTATGTTCATGCTCAATGGTAGTTATAACCCATTTATTTATTTTAGGTTCTAATATGCTAACTTTTCAAAAAACAATAATTTTCATTTTTGTAGTATGGCTATTATCCGGCCTTGTTGGAGTCACAATTGGCTTTGATGCAAAAGAATTTGCCAAACGAGAATTGCGAGAACCCATGGGCATTGGCGCATTTAATGAGTACAAAAGCAGTAAGGACTTTCTATTTTATGTAGAAAGATATCTTGATGACAGAGTTTTTGGTCGCCACACCTATCTTTCCATTTACAACAATTTAAATCTAAATATGTTAACTACTGCCTTCAAGGCAGATAATTCTTTTTTCATGGGTAAGGATGGTTGGGGATTTTTAGGCAATTACTATGACGTTTTAGACTACACCTTGAATGTGGATCCCGTAAGTGACAAAGAAATCAATATAGTTTTACAAAAACTAAAAACCCTTAATGATATAGCAAAAGAACACAATATCCCTTTCGTAGTCTTAATAGCCCCAAATAAACAAAGTATTTACCCAGAATATTTGCCAAGTTGGGTTAAACCAAGATCAGATTATAGATTGGGTGAAATCATATACGACAAAGCTAAAGCAAACGGTTTAAACGTAGTTTACCCCAAAAAAGCACTGTGGGATGAAAAAACAAAAGCAGCTAAAGAGGACAAAAGACTTTACTGGAGTGATGATTCACATTGGAATAAATATGGAGCATTCATAGCCTTTAAAGATCTTTGGGCAAGCGTGCTAGACTTAGGAAGTTATCCTAGTTTTTTAGATTTTATTCATCTTGAACAAATAGAAAGAAAAAAAATTGGCGATATACGTATCATGGCTAAATTATCGAGTTATTATGCTGATACTGTAGAGTATGACTATATTATAAGTAATGAAGATAAAAAAAGTATCAAAAAAGCAAAACACCTTCTAAACATTAATGACTCATTTTCAGAAGCGCATATGCCGCTTTATGACATGGCCTTTGACAAAGTTACCCACTTTCCTTGGGAAACATATACCTTAGAAAAGTATAAACAAGCCATTGAAACATTAAAGCCCGATTTAATAATTTACGAAATTGTCGAACATAAATTATCTAGTGGTGGCATAATTATGGATAAGTAACACTTAGTTACTCATATTGCTATTGTTAATCTTTAACTCTCTAGTTGTATCTTATTAAAATAGTAATCAATTCATGCAATTTTTTTTATGTTGACAAAATCCACTCCCACTTAGCATAATACAAAAATGTCTAAACTTCATTAATAAATAGCCTGTAAACAGCTGCTACTAGAACATATTATTAACATCGTAATATGTTTAATATTTACTGCTGTAATGTATTTACGCTATTGCACCATAACAAGGAGAAAAAAATGTTATCAAAAACTCTTGTGGTTAATGGAATGCCAAGAAAAATTTTTGCCGTAAGTGACGGTATACTTTCTGACGTACTACGTGACCAACTTCATTTAACCAGTGTTAAGGTTGGTTGTGGTAAGGGTCAATGTGGAGCTTGTTCTGTAATATTAGATGGTAAAGTTGTGCGCTCATGCATAATTAAAATCAATCGTGTGCCAGAAAATGCCGCCATTACAACCTTAGAGGGTATTGGTACTCCAGACAATTTACATCCACTACAGCATGCTTGGATATACCATGGTGGTGCACAATGTGGTTTTTGTAGCCCTGGATTTATTGTTTCAGCTAAGGCCTTATTAGACACAAATCCAAAGCCCACACGTGAAGAAGTTCGCGATTGGTTCCAAAGCCATAAAAATGCATGTCGCTGCACAGGTTATAAACCACTGGTTGATGCTGTCATGGACGCAGCAGCCCTTATGCGCGGTGAGAAAACTGTTGCCGATATTAGTTATAAAGTACCTGCCGATGGACGCATTTGGGGCACAAATTTTACTCGCCCAAGTGCTCTTGCCAAAGTTACAGGCGTTGCAGAATATGGTGCTGATGCAGCCTTGCGTATGCCTAAGAATACTTTGCACTTAGCCCTAGCCCAAGCTAAGGTTTCTCACGCTAATATTAAGGGTATTGATGTATCAGAAGCCGAAAAAATGCCTGGTGTTTATAAAGTACTTACCCATAAAGACGTTAAGGGTAAAAACCGTATCACTGGTCTTATTACCTTCCCCACCAATAAGGGTGATGGTTGGGATCGCCCAATTCTTAATGATACTAAAGTATTCCAATATGGTGATGCCTTAGCAATTGTATGTGCCGATAGCGAATGCAATGCCAGAGCAGCAGCTGAAAAAGTCAAATTTGACCTTGAACTTTTGCCCGAATATATGAATGTTCATGATGCTATGGACCCAAGTGCCATGGAAATTCACCCCGGAACACCAAATGTTTATTTTGAGCAAGGCCTTGAAAAGGGCGAAGATACTGCCAAGTATTTTAATGATCCAAATATGGTAGTGGCAGAGGGATCTTATTATACCCAACGCCAGCCTCACCTACCCATTGAGCCAGACGTAGGTTATGGCTATATGAATGATGATGGTAAACTAATTATTCACTCAAAATCAATTGGCTTGCACTTACATGGCCTTATGATAGCTCCTGGCCTTGGTCTTGAATTTCCAAAAGACTTAGCTCTTGTACAAAACACTGCCGGTGGTACTTTTGGCTATAAATTTAGCCCCACTCTAGAAGCTCTTGTTGGTGTTGCAGTTTTGGCAACAGGTCGTCCTTGTCATTTGCGCTATAACTATGAGCAACAACAAAATTACACTGGTAAGCGTTCACCATTCTGGACCACAGTACGCATGGCAGCTGATAAAAACACCAAGAAAATGATGGCCCTTGAAGTTGACTGGATGGTTGACCATGGCCCATATTCTGAATTTGGTGACCTTTTAACTCTTCGCGGAGCACAATTTTGTGGCGGTGGTTATGGTATTCCAAATATGCGCGGTTTAGGGCGTACTATTTGTACTAACCATGCTTGGGGTTCTGCCTTCCGCGGTTATGGCGGTCCTGAAATTGAATTTCCATCCGAATCATTGGTAGACGAATTAGCTCTTAAGCTTGGCATTGATCCTTTTGAATTCCGTGCTATTAACCATTACCGTGAAGGTGATACCAACCCATCACAACAAACACCAGAAGTTCTTTCTTTTGGCGAAATGTTTGATGCTTTACGCCCCAAGTATGAAGCTGCCAAGGCTAGTGCCAAGGCTAACTCCACCGCTGAAGTTAAGCGTGGTGTAGGTGTTGCCCTTGGCTCATATGGAGCAGGCCTTGATGGACCTGATACCGCTGAAGCTTGGGTTGAACTTAATGAAGATGGTGGCGTAACCGCATATGCTTGCTGGCATGACCATGGACAAGGTGCAGATGCTGGTACTGTTGGAACAGTACATGAAGCCTTGCGTCCATTAAATATGCCCATGGAAAAAATTCGCCTAGTATTAAATGATACTGACAAAGCTCCAAACTCTGGACCTGCTGGTGGTTCACGCTCTCAAGTTATGGTAGGTAATGCCCTAAAACTTGCTGCAGAAGCTTTAATTGACGCCATGCGTAAACCTGAAGGTGGTTTCCATGATTATGCAGGCTTGAAAGCTGCTGGTTTAGAAACCCTACATAAGGGTACATTTACCGCTCAAGCTGAACATTGCGACCCCAAAACCGGTAAGGGTGCTCCATTCCAGTTCTATATGTATGGACTATTCCTTGCTGAAGTTGCTGTTGAAGTTGCCACAGGCAAAACTACAGTTGAAAAACTTACAATTGCTGCTGACATAGGTAGTGTAAATAACCGTGCTGTTACCGATGGACAAATGTATGGTGGTCTTATTCAAGGTGTTGGACTTGCTCTAAGCGAAGATTATGAAGACCTTAAAAAACACAGCACTATGGGTGGTGCTGGGATTCCATATATTAAAGATGCTCCAGACAATATGGAAATAATCTATGTAGAAACTCCACGTCCAGGCGGACCATTTGGTGCTTCTGGTGTAGGTGAAATTCCAGTGTGTGGCCCTCACCCAGCTATCATCAATGCCATAGCCAATGCTTGTGGTGCTAGAGTTAGGGATTTACCTGCCTACCCTGCAAAGGTTTTGGCAGCCATGCCTAAATAAATCACATAATTAGAGGTGTAGCAGAATATGAATAATATCTGCTGCACCTTTTTTAGTATTACTCTTATCTTTTAGTAATTGTTCGGTGATCTAATTCGGAGTTCATAATGGATCAAATAAGTTTACACGCAACCGAAGAACGCTGCACTGAAGAACATATGCCAAAATGCCAAAGTGGCTGTCCTTTGCATATGGATGTGCGCGCTTTTATGGCTTTTATGAGTGATGATTCCATTAACGAAGCTAGAAAGATTATTGAACGACACTTACCCCTACCCTCTATCATGGCTGAGATTTGTGATCATCCATGCGAAAACCACTGTTTACGCCGTGATTTTGGTGGTAGTCTTGCCATTCAAAGCCTTGAAAGTTATTGCATGAAAAATTCTCAAAAAACAGGGAGAGGATTTTTACGCCCACCTAAAGCCAAGAAAACAGCTGTGCTTGGCAATGGCTTATCAGGATTTGTAGTGGCTTATGAGCTTGCCAAAAAAAGTTGGCCTGTAACCATTTTTTATGATGCAAATGAAGATGACACACAGGTTTATTCATTTCTTCTCCAACAATTTCCAACCCTTAGTTTAGAAATTGTTCAAGAAGAATGTGCTAACCTTGAAAGGCAACATACAAAATTTACGCAAGCTAAATTAAACCAAGATTTACTTCAAAGTTTAAGTGATGAATATGCCGCATTTTATATTGATGCCCATGCAGCACCAAAGATTTTTTCAAGCCTTGGTAAACCACCTAATGAATTTACTGCTCACATACATGACAATATTTGCGCTGGAGGTATGCTTAATGAAAGCCCTACCGGTAGTCTTTATGCCTCATCATCAATGCAAGCTGGTCAAGGACGAGCAGCAGCCCTAAGCCTTGAGCGTATTCTTGGAGGTATCAATGTTGATGCTGGCAGAGATGAACAAAACAAAAAAGACAAATTATACACAGACTTAAGTGACATAAAAATAGTTGAAGCAATTATTCCCAATTCATTAGGTTATGATGCCACACAGGCAAAACTCGAAGCTGCAAGATGCATTCAATGTCAATGTATGCAATGTGTTAAAAAATGCGTATATTTACAAAAATATGGTAGTTTTCCGCGCTCTTATACAAGGCAAATATATAATAATGCCGCCATAGTACAAGGAGAGCGAAGGGCTAACTCATTAGTAAATGGTTGCATGCTTTGCGGACAATGCACAGAAATTTGCCCTGAACGATTTTCCATGGCCGAGGTATGCTTGCAAGCTAGAGAAGATATGGTCACGCGCAAATATATGCCTGCATCAGCCCATGCCTTTGCACTAAACGACTTGCAAGCTGCTACTGATCAATATTCCACATTATTTATGGCAGCAAGTACTAGCACTAACTATGCTTTTTTTCCCGGTTGCCAGTTAACGGCAGCCAGAGGTGATCAAGTAGGCCTAGTGTATGAATTTTTATGTGAACATATGAGTAATGAAGTGGGACTTATATTATCTTGTTGTGGCACTCCGGCCACTTGGGCTGGTGAAAAGAAATTGGCCAAAGAAAAGGCAAATTTCTTAAATAACCAGTGGGAAAAACTTGATAAACCTACACTCATATTAGCCTGTGCGTCCTGTAAGCAGTTTTTTACAAATATGCTCCCACATATAAAAACTATATCCTTATGGGAAGTGCTTTGTGAATTACATGAATACCTAAGTACAGATAATAGTAACAGTAATACCTCAACCACTTACACCATACATGACCCATGCTCTGCCAGAAACGATCAAGAGTGGTTAAAGAGCACTCGTCTTTTAGCAAAGCATTGTAACGTCATATGTGAAGACTCAAACCAAGCAAAAACAATTACTAATTGTTGTGGATATGGCGGGCTTGTGTGGTGTGCTCAACCAGAGCTTGCCAATAAAGCAACTGAAGAAATGGCAAAAAATTTAAGGCAAAATACCGGTCTTGCTTCTTGCATAATGTGTCGTGACCGCTTGGTCAGTAGTAAAAAAGACTGTATGCATTTTTTTGATATTTTACCCTTTATTAAAAATGCAGAGCTTGCATATAGTGCCAATAACCACCCCCAAAGTCTCTCAGCCAAACGCACCAATAGAATAAAACTCGTTGAATATATACAAAAAAAATATGATATAGCACATATGCTTCCCAAACAACCTTCCAACGAAATATGTGAATATGCTCTAAGTAACATAAACCACATTCATGGGCATGAGTTTTTACACATTAATGCCGACCTTTTATCCAAACTTGAACAAAAACATATTCTACATCAAGATGTGGCTGAGGCTGTTTTACATGTAGAAGATCATGAGCAGAGATTTATGGAGAAAGAAAGCGGACATTATGTTGGTGCATGGAATAGCAAAACGGTTACATTTTGGGTACGTTACTCCAAGGATGAAAGTAATAAATATTATTTACATGATGCTTGGTGCCACCGCATGTTTGTGCCTAATACTGACCCTAAGCAAACTAGGCAATAATAGGAGCTTGCCATGGATAATGTTCCCATATTTACCCCAGACCAAGGACAATGGTTTTGTGATAAATGCAACTGCCTCCTAGAACAGCAAAATATCCAAGCCTTTTATCTTGGCAGTGCCTTTGCAGCTTCCTTGCCAGCCTGCCCTAAATGCTCGCTTACACTTGTGCCAAAAAGCCTAGCCCAAGGCAAAATGCTTGAAGTGGAGCGCGTGCTAGAGGATAAATAAGGTATTATGATTTTACATACCCCCCCTCAATGCAATGATTTTTGTTGGCATCCCGGTGGGTTAGAACTTACCTCTCACGCGCTTAATTTATGCTCTATGGCAAAAGGCACAAAAATATTAGATGTAGGAGCAGGTGCAGGCCATAGCACAAAGCTTTTGCATAAACTTGGATTTGATGCTTATGCCCTAGACATGCAGCTTTGTATAAACACAAAACAAAACAACCCTGCTCTGCCCTATACCATTGCTAAAGCCACACAACTACCATTTAAAAATCATTGCTTTGAGGCTGTAATTTGCGAATGCGTATTATCGCTCATTCCAGATAAGCAACAAGCTCTACATGAATTTGGGCGCGTTTGTGGTTCTAAATCACAGCAAAATTATTTGATAATTAATGATGTATATAGTAAAAAAGCTTTAAATAAAAATGTCCCTACCATAAAGCAGTTTCAAGAATATTTACAAAATAGTGCGTGGCATTTAGAACATTTTGAAGACCATTCGCCAAGTCTAAAGGCCTTTGCCGCACAACTATTATGGCATAGCTTAGAACCATGCCCATTGGATTATTCTAGTTATGGTTATGGCTTATGGATAGCAACCAAGGATAAAATATGAACCCTATTCTTTTAGAACTACTGCCATTAATTAAGCAAGGATATTGTTGCAGTCAATTACTTATGCACCTAGTTCTCCAAGGTGCAGGGCACGAAAATAGTCAATTAATCCGTGCCATGCACGGGCTTTGTTTTGGCATGGGTGGAACAGAAGGACCTTGCGGCCTACTAACTGGTGGAGCTTGTGTTCTTGCATGCTTTGCTGGCAAAGGCCAAGATAATGAAGATGCTCACCCAAACTTTTCTCCAATGGTTAATGAGTATCATCAATGGTTTATTGAATATGTTCAATGCAGTGGCCTTTGCCATGCAGTCATGGAAAACTTGGGACACATCCTCCAAGATGATACAAATATTACAAAGGAACATGAACATTTGCGCTGTGGACAACTACTGGGAATCTGTTGGGAAAAAATTTTAGAATTATTAGACAATTATAATATAGAATTGGAACTTAAAGCATGAGTTTTTTGCACAAAACTCAAAGCCTCTGCCCGCACTGTTTACGCGTTATTGACGCCAATTATATTAGCCAAATAATTGATGGTAAGGAGTGGATATTACTTGAAAAAAATTGCTCAGAGCATGGCTCATTTTCTGTACCAGCTTGGGTTAACCTAGATAATACTCCAAGCTTTGATGAGTGGTATGGAAAGTTAATACCTCATTATGTCAAACAGCCTCAAACCAAAGAAAATAAAGGTTGCCCCTACGACTGTGGCCTTTGTCCCAAGCATGCACAGCATACTTGCTGTGCTCTATTGGAAGTAACCAAGCGATGCAATCTGCAATGCCCCATATGTTATGCCCAAAGTATGCAAATTAAAAATTCAAATTCTAACAAAGCCCCTGCCCAAAATGCTGACCCAAACTTGGCAAGTCTTGAACTAAGCTTAAACAAGCTTTTGCAACATGCTGGACCTGTTAATGTGCAAATATCTGGTGGTGAACCAAGTATACGCCATGACTTGCCTGAGATAATACAACTAGTGCACAAAATAGGCTTTAACTTCGTACAATTAAATACAAATGGTATCCGTCTTGGAGAGGATTGTAACTACGCTGCAACACTAAAAAGTGCAGGGTTAAGCCTAGTGTATTTACAATGGGACGATGACAATGATACCAGTTATGTGAAAATTCGTGGTAAATCATGTGCAACTATTAAGCAAAAGGCCTTGCAAAACTGTATAAAAGCATGTTTACCCGTGGTGCTAGTTTGTACTATCATTAAAGGTATAAATCACAAAGCATTAGGAAGAATTTTAAGCACTGCTTTGCAAAGTGGTCCTTTAGTGCGTGGTTTACATATACAACCTGTTAGCTCCTTTGGCCGATACCCTTGGGAAGCCAAGCAAGCACCACGCATGACTATTCCTGAAATATTATATGAGCTTGAAATGCAATCTGAGGGCATAGTTAAAGCCAAACATTTTTCTCCACCCAAGTCAGAACATGCCCTTTGCTCATTTAATGCGGTTTACAAACGTAATGTCAATGGGCTTATACCTACAACGCAAAGCAATAATTGCTGTACGCATATTAAACCAGCTAGGCAGGCTCAAGACTTTGTGGCAAGGCATTGGGGTGCTTTGCCAACATTGAATACCCAAGGCGACGATTTTGACACCGTAATCAATCAAATCCAACATCGTTTTACCATATCTGGTATGGCCTTCCAAGACGCATATAGTTTAGATTTAGAACGCTTAAGAAAATGCCACATACATATTTTGGGTGAAGATCATAAGCTTATGCCATTTTGTGCTTATAACCTCACATCTGTAAATGGCTTTCCTTTATATCGCAAATAAAGGTAAATGTTAAATTATGCAAAGATGTATATTAGATAAATGGCTTATGGGCAAGCTAGGTAATAAAGCTCAAATGGATTTTTTAAAAGTCTTAAGAAATGAACAATGGCAACAGCTACTAAAAACCCTAAAACATGCCCGCAAGCACAGTAGTTTTTATGCTAGCACCTTACAAAAATTTGATTTTGATAATTTAGCATGGGATGAATTTATAAACATCCCCTTCACCACTGCTGAACATCTGCAAAATCCAGAGCAATTACTTTGTGTTTCACAAAGTCAAATAGCGCGTATGGTCACCCTACAAACTTCCGGCACAACGGCTAAGCCCAAACGCCTAGCCTTTAGCCAAGATGACCTTGAAGCCACCAAAGATTTTTTTGCTGTGGGTATGTCACAACTAATCAAACCTGAACAACGCCTTTTAGTACTTTGGCCAGGGGCAAACCGTCCCCACGGGGTCAGCGCACTATTACGAGAAGCCTTAACAAAGCAAAATATTACAGTATTTTTTGGAGAATCAAAAACCACAATACAAAGCCTAAGCTCTGAGCTACAACGTTATAACCCTCATACCATTGTAGCGGCCCCACAACAACTTCGTATTTTATCTGCCATATTAGATAAACAAAAGCACTTGGCCTTACGAAGTGTACTTGCCAGTGCGGAGCATTTGGATACGGCATTAGAACAGTGTTTACAGCGGCATGGGCTTTTGGTATTAGACCATTACGGCACTACCGAAACCGGATATGGTGGTGGTGTAGAATGTTTATCAAAAAGTGGCTATCACTTACGAGAATTAGACATATTTGTAGAAATTATACACCCCATAACACTGAAGCCTGTTAACATAGGCCAAGAAGGGGAAGTAGTTATAACCACCTTAAATCGCAAGGCTATGCCATTAATTCGTTATAGAACTCAAGATGTAGCAAGTATATTACAAGGCCCATGCCCTTGCGGCAGTCCTTTGCCGCGCCTTGCAAAAATTAAAGGTCGTCTAATATACAACACCATTGGATATACCACTCAGCATTGTGTGAAAGGAGCTTTTAATGAAAGAGTTATTAAGCCTACTTTGTGATTACTTAAAAAAAAATAAAACTGTAGCCATGGCCACAGTAATACATCAAGAAGGTTCAACCCCGCGCGGTGCTGGATCCAAAATGCTTGTGGATAGTAATGGGCTACTTTGTGGAACAATTGGGGGCGGGCTTGCCGAGGGCGAAACCATAAAAGCCTGCGCTAAAGTATTACAAAGCAACGAGCCCATGATCATGCATTTTAGCCTTACCGGAGAAATGGCTGCAAAAAGCGAAATGATTTGTGGTGGACTTTTGCATATATTTATTGAACCTATTGTGCCAAACAGTGCAAACTTAAACTTTTTTCAAACCCTGCTAGACCATTTAGAAAACCACGAAGTACATGTTTTAACAGTACTTAATGAGATTAAAAACATACAACGCCACCTTTGTATTGACGGTAATTGGTATAATCAACCAGATTCAAAATCTGAGGGAGAATTATCCGTATTACAAAAAAATGCTTTACTCTTGCACACTTCACAAAATATGCATACTGCCTTCATCCAAGCAGAACAAGGTTATATTATTGAAAAATACCCTCCAGTTTGGCAAATGATTATTGCCGGTGGTGGACATATTTCTTTATTTACTACCAAGGCCGCTCACATGGCTGGATTTAGCGTAACTGTTTTAGATGATAGAGAGGAGTTTTCTCATGCTGCACGCTTCCCAGAAGCAAAGGCTACCTATACAGTACCAGATTTTATTAATTGCTTTGCTCCGTGCCCGCCCACTAAGTATACATGCATAGTTATTGTAACACGCGGGCATCTGCATGATAAAACAGTTTTAGCCCAAAGCCTAAGCACTAAGGCCAGCTATATTGGTATGATAGGTAGTAAACGCAAACGCACCCAAGTTTATGATGCTTTATTAAAAGAAGGTTTTAGTAATGAAAGCTTAAAGCAAGTACATTGCCCTATTGGGCTTGCCATTAAGGCTGAAACCCCAGAAGAAATTGCCATAAGCATTGTAGCACAGTGCATAGCCCATAGGAGGCAAGCTTGGGAAATATTGCAAGCATAGTCCTTGCGGCGGGCTTTTCTTCGCGCATGCAAGGCCTATTTAAGCCTTTGCTGCCATTGCACTTTCCTTGGCCAAAGCCAAGAGATATTTGTGCTTTAGAACATATAATAGAGCAACATATATACTGTGGAGTTCAATCAATTTTTGTTATCATTGGCCCACATAAAAATACAGAAATAACAAAATATATCACAAAATTACAAAATGCATCGCGCCGCAAAAACAAAGTACATTTAGTACAAAATCCAGAAGCCAAACAAGGTATGTTTTCATCGGTTTGTAAGGGTTTACAAGCCATCACGTCACATAAAAATACCTTTACACACTTTTTTGTGCACCCTGTGGATATTGCATTAGTACGCTATTGCACACTGCAAAAGCTTATTCAGTCCAAAGACATATATAAAGATAAGGTGCTCATACCAAGCTATCAAGGCAAAAGTGGTCATCCACCGCTTATCCCAACTTTGTTTATAAAGAAAATTTTAGCTCACTCTGGTGAACAAGGCCTGCAAGGTGCGTTGGCAAATTTTAGCAAACAAGCCATAGCAACTCCCGACAGTCATATTTTGCTGGATATGGATACGAAACATGATTACAAAATCATGCAAGAAAAATCCCTAAGACAACATTTATTACAGCCTGACGAGGCTTGGGAGCTTTTGCATACCTTAGAAATCCCAGAAAAAGGCCTAGCGCATGCTCAAAGTGTTGCTCAAGTAGCTAAAGGCTTTGCCAAGCAATACACCATAAAATATGATAATTACAATATTGACCTATCCACCACAGAAGTTGGTGCTATCTTGCATGATATGTGCAAGTTTGAACCACGCCACGAACAAGCTGCAGCAGCTGCTTTATGTAAAATGGGTCTGTCTGCCCTAGCTCCATTAGTGGCACAGCATAATGATTGCCAACTGGCAGAGCACTTACCCATAAGCGAAAAAGAGCTTATATATTTAGCCGATAAATACGTTTATGGTAGTGAACTCATACCACTAAAAGAGCGCTTTGCTCAAAAGTTAGAATTATATGCCCACATTCCAGAAGCAATAATTGCCATCAAAGCAAGATTAACTCGCGCTCAAATCATGGAAAAACGCGTACACCATGAACTTGGTATTAATCCCTTCACACTAGCCCAACAGGCCTTAACGAATAATACATGATAAAATATACAAATATTTGGCTATTACGCCATGGAGAAATAGACTGCCCTGCGAGCAAGAGTTTTATAGGCCAATGGGATTTACCCTTAAGCGTAAATGGCAAACAGCAAATACACAGTTGGCAAGACTTTTTTGTAAAACAAAATATAGAAGCAATACTTAGCTCTGACCTTATACGTTGCAGACAAAGCGTGCATGAGCTTAACCTACCCGATATTCCAATCATTTACGATGCTAAATTTAGAGAAATAAGTTTAGGCGACTGGGAAGGTCAACCCATTGCAAATATTAAAACAACTCAACCAAACGCCTATGCCAAAAGAGGCCAAAATCTAGATACATTTTGCCCCCCCAAAGGGGAAAGTTTTAACGACTTATCCGCACGAGTACATAAGGCTTTATACAGCTATCTATCGAATAATAATTGGAAAAATATTCTGTTACTATCCCATGCAGGTGTTAATAGAGTTATAATTGCCAATTATTTAAGCCTGCCATTAAAATATGTATTAAACATTTCACAAAGTTATGCTTGCTGTACTAAGGTTGTCATAACCAGTTAATCATTACAATGATGTCGTCAAATCACGCCCCAATAACTTATTTAAGATAAATAGTGGAATAATAACTGATATAATAAGTATTGCTCCATAGGCCGAAGCAGGGCCAAAATCACCACTACCTATATATTGAAATACCTGTACAGTCATGGTGGCCCATGGGCCATAATATAATACAATAGTTGAGCTAAGTTCTGCTAAAGTGGTTACCCACATGATAATTGCTCCAGCAATTACTCCAGGTAGCATCACAGGAACTACCACCTTCATAAATGACAATAATGGCGGGACACCAAGATTTATGGAAGCCTCCTCCACCGAGGCATCGATTTGATGCAGAAGCGAAGATGTGGTCTTTACTGAAAATGGTGTTTTGCGAATAAAATAAGCCAAAACCAAAATCATCCAAGTGCCTGTTAACACCACTGGCCCTGTATTATAGGTTGCAGCAAGAGCAATACCAAGCACAGAACCAGCAATAATTAAGGGTAACATCATGGCTAAATCAAGCACAAATCCACTTTTACCACCCTTACGCACCACCAAGTAACTTACCGCCAACCCAAAAACCATACCAATAATTGTGGCCGTTGTGGATAGGAAAAATGAATTAATAATAGGCCTTGGTGCAACTTGCAATGCTATGGCAAGGTTATCAAGGCTAAATTGTCCATAATACATAACCGGTCCATCGGTCTTAGTAACAGCAGCCACTAAAATGATGGCAAATGGAGCTAAGGAAATAAACACTATAAAAGCACAATATAACCATGCAAAACGTTCTTTCCAAGGACTTAACCGTAAAACCTCCGGTGGACGCAAGGAAGACATGGCATAATTTTTACGCTCAACCCACAATTTTTGTAAAATGGTCAAAGCCAAGGTCACCAAGATAAGTATCATACTTAATGTACCAGCCATGGAAGGATTTGAACCCATTTCGCTAATAAACTCACTATAGGCTTGCTCAGCTAAAACTTTTGTATCATTGCCAATAATTGTTGGTACACCAAAGTTCTCAATAGACATACAAAAAACAATCAAGCCACCAGCAGCAATGGCAGGTGTCACCACAGGTAGGGTTACTGTGCGAAAAACTCGCCAAGAGGTTGCGCCAAGGTTGCGCGCTGACTCTTCAAGCGAGCGGTCTACAGAGTTAATTGCCGCTGCAACCATAAGAGATACAAAAGGAAAAAATTGTAAGGTAAATACCAACACTACCCCATGCCAGCCATATATAGATGGCAACTCAATGCCTATAGACTTAAAGGCAAGAGTAATAACACCTCCGCGGCCAAGTAGCAAAAGCCAAGCTTCAGCTCCAATAAATGTGGGGAGAATTAAAGGTAAAGTGGCTAAGGTACGTAAGGTTGCAGCATGAGGTAAAAGATAGCGCGTGGTAAAAAATGCAAAAGGCACACCAATCAAAATACTAAAAATAGTAGCTAATCCACTAACAAAAAGACTATTTCCAAGACAGCGCAAGTAAAATGGTGCGGTGAAGGCCAGTTTATAGTTATCCCATGTAAAAACACCACTATCGGCATCAATAAAGCTTGCTTGAAATATGCTATACATGGGATAGACAATGAGCAAGAAAAGCACCACCAAGGCCAGTAAAAAAATCAAGTTCCAAACTGACCAAAGTCCGCGTCTAAGTAGAAGTGATGAAATTACACTCATGGCTGCACCATCACAGGGGCATTATGTGCAAAACCAATGGTAACAGTATCACCAACATGTGCAGCCACTATGTTATTATGGGCCGACACATCAATACGTAAAGTTTGCCCCAAAGCCTCTACATAATAAACCGTTAAAGTTCCAAGAAAGGAAACTTCTTTCACAACACCTTGAAAACTATTCTCATCACTACTTGAACCCATATGCAGCCAATCAGGTCGAAGCATAAAGAGCACATTATGCTCTGGCTTATCAGTTGTATTAATTTGAAAAACTTTATCATGGCATTGCACAGTGCATAAATTGTTGGCTATATCAAAGCTTTGGCAAGTACCCTCAAAGAAATTACATACTCCCATAAATTGCGCCACAAAACGATTTTTAGGGGTAAAATAAATTTGCCTTGGGTTATCCACCTGTTGCAAAATTCCATCATGTAAAATGGCAATACGGTCTGAAACAGCCATGGCTTCTTCTTGATCATGCGTCACGTAAACAGTGGTAATACCTAATTCTTTTTGTATGCGTCTAATTTCTTCACGCATGGAAACACGCAATTTTGCATCAAGGTTAGAAAGTGGCTCATCCATAAGTAATACATGTGGACGAATAACTAAGGCCCTAGCCAAGGCCACGCGTTGTTGTTGACCACCGGAAAGTTGGCGAGGATAACGTTTTGCCATTTCAAAAAGCTGCACAGCATCAAGAACTTCTTTAACTCGTGTATCTATTTCTGCTTGAGATATTTTGCGAGCGCGCAAACCATAGGCTACATTTTCAAAAATTGTTAAATGTGGAAAAAGTGCGTAATTTTGAAAGACCATCCCAGTATTACGCTTATGCGCAGGTAGGTTAAGAATTGAGCTATCATCAAAGAAAATATCACCGCTGTCTGGGTCGTGAAATCCGGCAATCATACGCAATAATGTAGTCTTTCCACATCCTGAAGGACCAAGTAAGGTAAAAAACTCTCCATCTCCTATGGTAAGATGAACATGCTTAACAACCGTAGTATTTCCATAGCCTTTCACAATATTTTGCAGCTCAATACGCATAATTTTCCTTTTAAAAGCTAAGCACCAATGCCGCAAAAACGACATTGGTGCTTAGATATTTTCACTAATACACTACTTAGCTAAAATTAACTTTTTCCACTTGCCAAGTAGCTCTTTTTGCATAGCATTTGCTTCTGCTGGGTCAAAGCCTTCCATAATATTTAGGCTAGCTGTTTCTGGCATACCTTCTACTTTTACAGTATCAGGACGTGCGGGACGACGATAATATTTGGCAAAAATATTGTTCACAACTTCTTGAGAAAGTAAATAATCAACTAATTTTTTTGCTTCTTCTGGGTTTTTACAATTAGATATAATGGCAGCCCCTTCAGGTGCAGCAATAACACCATCAGATGGGTAGATAATTTTAACATTCTTATCACCACCAGCTACATAGCGATGGGCAGCGTATTCCATGGTAATACCTAGGGGAAACTCACCAGTAGCAGTACCCTTATAAATAAGGCTTGAACTATCAAGAACTTTAACATTATCAACTAATTTCTTAACACCATCCCAACCAAGGATTTTGTTAAAACCATAAAGCTGAGCATAAGCAGAGCCAGATTTTTGAGGATTAGCCATAACAATCTTATCCTTCCACTTAGGATCCAATAAGTCGGCCCAAGATTTAGGTAGCTCAGCCTCAGGCACAAGAGAAGTATTGGCCATAATAATCATCAAATGAGTATTAGCTGCTGTCCATTTATTATCTTTTTCTTTATAATTAGCAGGCAGGGTTTTTGCTTCAGGAGATAAATAGGGCATAAAGTTTGCTTTGGCATTATCCAAAACTGCCACATCACCACTCCAAAAAACGTCACCCAGTGGATTGGCTTTTTCTGCCTCAATACGTTTCATGGCCTCACCTGTGCCCATACGCACAATAGATACGTTAATGCCAGTTTTGGCCTTAAAATCTTGAGCAATAGCATCCAATAAGTCAGGTTGATTAGAGGAATAAAGAACCACTTCAGCAGCACGCACAGGTGTGCTAGTTATGCTAAAAACGCAAAGTAATGCAGCCAGATAAAAAACCCATTTCTTCATTATGAACTCCTTTTTTTGCAAAAATAAAACTTTGCTATTTTACCAAAAATGTGAAGTTATAGCAATATAAATTAACAATAAATAGCTTATTCAAGCGGCATTCTAATTTGGGGTAGCTTTGCACGGTGACGTAGTTTTGTAAGATGGATGCTTTGCTGTCCATTTGCGTAATTGCTCATACTTCGCAAACGCAAACGGCTTCGCCGCCCGTTGGGTGGCTGCCACAAAAAAACGCTAGTATTTTTGCGACCTAACACCACTCCCGAAGCATTTTTTTTCGCAATGACTCCCGATACAGCGAAGGTCACTGCGAGGAATGTCGCTTCAGGAGTGGTGCTTAAAAATCGGGATAGTAGCGACATGACGTGGCAACTACCCGAAGGGCACACGAAGTGTGTTTATGTTAGGCGACGAATGAGCCTTACATAAATAGATAGCAACGCGTCCATGTCTTAAAAACTACTTAAAAATGAAATACTCTACTTGAAATTAGAATGCCGTGTATTCAAACCATAGTACAACTCTCTAAAATCATAACTTATCTACCAAAAGTATTTTAGCCTTCTCTAAACCATCATCAACATTAGAAACTATAAAATCATCTCCAATATATTCCACTATGCCAGAGTATTTAAGTGTTTCTTGAATACTATCATCATTGGTCACAAGTATTAATTGCACATTAACATCAATACAACGCCTAGCAAAAAGTAGCAAAGCCTGCGCGCCCGATGCATCAATCCAAAATACTCTGGTAAGAATTAACATTACCACCTTAACTTCTTCATTCTTGGGTTCAGCTAGCAATTTTTCAAGGTTTTGTACCGCCCCAAAAAATAGTGTGCCTTCTACAAAATATGCTGCTATATGCTTAGAATGAATGCACCATTTAGAATCTACAGAGGGAAAGTCATCCTCAACTAATTTTTTTAAGCGTGGATGTGCTTCTTTATAAACAAGTAATATTAACGACAATAACACACCAAGAAATATTGCTTTTTCAAGATGCAATACAAGAGTTGCTAGCAATGTGGTGATAAATACCACGCGATCAATATGTGTGCTCTTACAACATAAACGAATATTGCCCACATCAACCATGCCCCAAGCAATTACAAGCAACATACCTGCCAAAGCTGCCATGGGAATATGCCCTGCCAAAGGGGCACAAAACAAAATGGCAAATAATGTCAATAAACCAGAAAATACTGCAGCAAAGCGCGACTTTGCCCCAGAGGAAAAGTTTAATATACTTCGCGAAAATGAACCCGAACCAGGCATACCTGAAGTAAGAGCAGCCACAATATTACCAAGCCCCTGCCCAATAAGTTCTTGATTAGCATCTATGGTTTCACGGCGCATAGAGGCTAGATTTTTGGCAACTGCAAGTGATTCTACAGTACCTAAAATAGCAATGGCCATGGCTGGATAAAATAAATCTCCAATGACTTCTAAACCTAAAGAATTTGGCATGGACATGGGGGGAAATTCTGCTGGAATTTCGGCAACAAAAAGCACACCACTAGCTTTGAGATCTAGTATATATGCTACTAAACTAGTTAAGAAAATTGATACAAAATAAGCTGGAATACGTTTAGAAATACGCTTGCACCAAAGCACTATAGCAATACTTAAAACCCCAAGTACAAATGTCCATGGATTTAAATTTGGTATATTTACAAAAATAGCAAGTATATCATGAAAAAAGTTTGAATCTTTACCAATATCAAAACCAAAAAAATTGGGTAACTGCCCAGAAGCAATAAGTATGGCCGTACCTAAGGTAAAACCAGCCATAACTGAGTGTGATATGAAATTGGCTAATTCGCCAAATCGAACAATACCCATAACTAATTGAATAAGTCCAGCTAAAAAGGCTATGGCAAACACATAGGGCATAAGTTCAGTGGGAGAAAGCGTAGCAAGCTGAACACCACCAACACTGGCATTAGCAATGGTGAAAAAAAGCATCATGGCAATGGCATTGGTTGGGCCTGACACCACATAACGCGAAGACCCCCACAAAGCTACAACCATAGCCACAAATGCTGCTGCAAATAAGCCATGCTGTGGGCTAATTCCCGCCACAACTGCATAAGCCATGGCTTGAGGAACAGCCACAGGAGCAACCGAAAGCCCAGCCAAAAAATCTGACTTTATAGTACTGGCATCAAGCTTGCGCAAATCCTGCCAAAATGGACATATTTTATCACTTAAATCTTTTAATACCATTATAGCCTGCCCTTATCTAAAGTCATATAAAAAACCTAGCATCAAACTATGCTAAATAATTATTTATTATTTTAACAAAATACAATACATTCATTCTCGCTGAAACACAAAAAACTAGTATACTTTCACAATTAGTGCAAGCAGCATAATACGATGTCATTGCACTTAGCAAAACATGATAATATAGTGAAGGTAAGCGTATTTTAGAATGATATAGTTATGACTAAGTAGTAAGTATTGCTTGAAATATTCCACTTAGCCAAGCATGGAAGGTTTGCATGCACTATATAACTTTTTGACAAATTTGCTTGATGAGTAATCAAAACAGGTCAGGGTCAGAGGGTAATCTTTCCCAATGAATTTTACCTTTTTTCTTATATTTTCGTAAAAGTACATAAACACTACCAGGGCCACCGTCCACAGGTCTAGCCGTGCAAAAGGCAAGTACTACACGTTTAAATGGATCTTGGGTAAGCCAGGTTTGTAATTTATCGCGCAAGACCCCAAAACCATTTAATGAATTTTTGCCTCGCCCTGGTACAATAAGCACGGTGCGAATACCCTTATACCACGCTCCACGAAAAAATAATACCAAGTTATTATAAGCCTGTAGAGCATTAAGCCCATGTAGATCAATGTTAGCTTCAGGACTATATCGACCAGTGCGCAAACCATTCATAATATTTTCATCAAGGCCCACTACATGCCCTTCTAAGTATTCTCCTTTTAAGGCCATGGCGAACTCCACTTTGCTTTCAATTAAATTGGCATAGTTTTGCTCAGGAGAAATTGCAGGTGCAAGCTTTACTTCTGGCGCAATATCACGTCCCTTCCCAGCCAATGGTGAAACTTCTTGCATGGCCTTCATGAAAGCTTGCTCATCATCATTGTTTTGAACTGGTACCCTAGGTTCTTCTTGTGCTATTTGGTCCACTACTTTTTTGCTTTGTTTTTGTTTATTTTTCTTAAGTTTGGCAAAATCATCATGCTCTGCCCACAAAGCGTGATTTTCAAGCTTTTTCTGGCTTGGTTTAATATTATGCATGGCATTTAAAAAAACATCACTGTCATCATCAAAATCCGGACAAAACTTTGATAATGACGCGCATTGAGACTGCTGTTTTGGTACAGAGGCTTTACTCTTAGGTTTAACTTGTACCTTGTCTTGAAGCTTAGCAAAAGGATTATTAGAAAAATCTTTACTCATAACCAAAAATAAAAAGGGGCTTAAAGCCCCTAAAGATTATTGCTTAGCTGGAGCAGAACCTTCGCTTGGTGCTGCATTTTGAGGTGTGCTTTGTGGCGTATTAGGAGTAGCTGCTGGAGAATCCGCAGGTACTTGCTCAAGTGGAGTATTAAAAATAACTGACTCATCAGCCACTGGAGTGCTAGTAATGTAAGTGTAGCTTAGGCAGGTAAAAAGAAATAACACAGCCATAAAAGCAGTCATTTTAGATAGTAGTCCACCAGCGCCTCCACTTCCAAACACAGAACCGCCTCCACCACCAAAAATTACACCCATACCTTCTCTTCCTGCTTGTAACAGCACAAGAATAACTAGCAAAACACACACAATGCTATGTAGTGTCAAAATAAGTGTTTGCACAAAAAACCTCCTTGCCCGTAGGCAACCATATATTTATGCTTGCACAATACGTGCAAAACTTTCAGCGTCTAAAGATGCACCTCCTACCAGTACACCGTCCACATTGTCAAGTCCTATTATTTCAGCAGTATTTTCTGGCTTAACACTTCCGCCATATAAAATACGAATTTTAGCCCCCTGTGCACCCATTTTTGCTTCTAAAATACTACGCACAATGGCATGAGCTTCAATAATTTCTTGTGGCCCTGCTACCTTGCCAGTACCAATGGCCCACACTGGTTCATAAGCAACAGCAAAAGTATCTGCATTAGCAGTGCTTGGCAAACGCTCAAGACAAGCTAACTGTGCTTCTAAAACACTTTTCAAATCTCCAGCTTCGCGCTGCTCTAAAGTTTCACCTACACAAAAGACTACATTAAATTGATTTTCAAGGGCGTAAGTAGATTTTTTTTCAATAAAGTCAATGCTTTCACCAAAAACATGTCTTCGTTCAGAGTGCCCAATCAAGACCCAAGTTGCTTGCACGTCCTTTACCATGGGCAAGGATATCTCACCTGTAAAAGCACCATCTTTAGCTGGATAAAAGTTTTGCGCTCCAATGGCCATAGGTAGAGATGTATCCATGGCATTAACAGCATCACTAATTGCCGTAAAGGGTGCAAATATAAGAACCTGCCTATCTTTTGGAAGCGCAGTTAACTTTTTACATAGTGCGGAAATAGTTTCTGTAGCTTCAGCGCGAGTCTTAAACATCTTCCAATTGGCAGCCATCAATTTTGACATTTTATTCTCCTAACAATCACTTTATAAATCAAACTAGATTGAAATAACCCCTTACAGGAGTTTGTGCTGGTTTTAAACACCCTCTCCTGACAAGTTAAGTCTGTAAATAAGGGCATCTTCACCAGTATCTGCATAGTATTTGGGGCGCGAACCAACACAATGAAAACCTGCCCCTTTATATAAAGTACGAGCAGCCACGTTATTTGTGCGAACTTCAAGCACCGCGTTATTCATACCCATTTTAACAGCCGCTTGCAAGGTGTTTGTCAATAAATATTCTCCCAAACCTTGACGGCGAAATTGTGGCAAAACTGCAATATTTAGTATTTCCAGCTCATCTAAAACTTGATAAAATGATATGTAAGCAATAAGCGCGTCATAATCGTGCATAAGACCTAAGGCAAAAAAGTGCTTTTGCGTAAATACTGCTGTAAATTGCTCCAAACTCCAAGGCATGCTAAAGCATTGTTGCTCAATAGCGACAATTTGTTTAACATTATTTATAGTTAAGGTTTCTAATTTTACATTTAAAGGGCTTTTCATGAAAAACTATCCCTACAATCTATCCAACTTAAACCAAGCCTATTTGGAGTTAGTTGATGAGTTTGATAAACCGTTAATGGTTATGCCCCAAAAGCAAATATTTCAACAAAAACTGGCCCATCGCAAGGTATATGTTGTCTTGCAAGATGCACAAAGTCGAACAATGCTCATAAGCTCCAACAAGGACCAAAGCCTCAATATTCCAAACACCAATGTTTACGCCGGAGAAGCCCGTGAACATGCTTCTTTGCGCATACTCAAAAATATAATGAGTTTACGTAATGAACTACCATTTTATATGCAACCTCAAACGTTAGATACCTATAAATATTATACTTTTTTTATAAGCATTATTGATGATGAACACAAAAAATATTTTAATGAAAAAGTATTATGGCTAGATTTTGTGGAATTACAAGGGTTTGTATCTCATTTTACTGATATGCTAAATGATGAACTGCTACAATTTATCAAACAAGGGCACCTAGAAAAACTATATAGCCTAAATCATAAATTTACCGATTAAAGACTTGTAAAACGTATTAAAAAAACAAACACAGTACAATTTAATTTATAAATACATCCTCATGCAAACGCATATCTTCGATGGTTTTACCAGCACCACGCACAATGGTAGTTAATGGATCGTCATCTATTATAACTTTTAAGCGCGTTTCTTGGGTAATACGCTGGTCAAGGCCTTTAAGTAAAGCTCCACCACCAGCAAGTAAAACTCCATTTCTATAAATATCACCAGCAAGTTCTGGTGGGGTTCGCTCAAGTGCGGTGAACACTGCATTAATGATGGTACGCAAACAATCTTGTAAAGCCTCACGTACATGCCCTTCAGATACACGCACAACCTTAGGAACACCCTGAACAATATCTTTACCTGAAACATCAAGCAAGGGTGCATTGGGCATAGGCACAGCACTACCAAGGATTTTTTTTACATTTTCGGCTGTGTTATCACCAACTTGTAGCTGAAAAACATCATGCAAATATCTACGTACTGCCATATCCATAGCATCACCAGCAACACGTACAGACTCAGCACAAGCAACAGCAGACATGGTAATAACGGCAACTTCTGATGTACCACCACCTATATCTACCACTAAATTACCAAGAGGTTCACGCACTGGCAAATTAGCTCCAAGAGCTGCTCCCATGGGCTCTTCTAAAAGGCGTACATCGCGCACACCGGCAAGCAATGCTGCATCAATAACGGCCTTTTTTTCCACTTGAGTAATACCGGTGGGTACACAAATCACAATACTTGGTTTTACAAGACGCATACCGGTAATGGTTTTGCGAATAAAATAAGAAATCATTTCCTTAGTCACATCAAAGTCAGAAATAACACCATCCTTCATGGGACGAATAGCTTTAATGCGCTTGGGAGTTCTACCAATATATTGCTTTGCTTGTGCCCCTACGGCAACCACTTTATTTTCTAAAATATCAATAGCAACAACGGAAGGCTCATTTAGCACAATACCATGCTCTCTTGTATAGAGCAAAGTATTGGCTGTACCTAAGTCCATGGCAATTTTTTTGCCAAAAAATTCTACAAAGCGTGAAAACATTAATCTTCCTCTTTGCAAAAATCGTTATCTGTATCATAGTTCACACTGCCATCACTATGCACAAAAGCCCTTGGCAACATGGCATGCAACCTACTTTTAAGATATAAATTTTCTAAAAACAATCCAAGGTGATCAAGGCATTGATGCACAAAGCTTCGTAGAGTTTCATCCATTTCCTTGGCTTCATGATGAGCAAGACATAATACACCACGTACAGTTTTATTCACCATGATGGGCATACATATAACCGCTCTAAATTGTGGAAAATCCGGTAATTTACCAAATAGCGAAGGTGCAACACTTTCGCTAAAACCTTCAGAAAAAATGGCTTGCCCTTCATCACGCAACAACCAGCCCACAAGCCCGCTACTCAAAGGAAGCATAACGTTAGGGTTATCTTTTAATACCAGTGGAATAGTTTCACCTTCAATAATATAATTTTCTCCGGAACCATCAATCGATGCAAAGGCACAATAATCAAACTTGGTACTGCTAGCCATAATGCTCAAAAAGTTTTGCAAAAATACAGTCCATCGCTTATGTTGAAAGCGTAAATTTTGAATAATACCAAGGTTTACAAAATATTCTGGTATCTCACCAGTTAATGTGGTTTTCATGCCCATGCCACTTTGCTGTCTGGCAACGTCGGCAAACATTTGTAAAATTTTACTATCTTTATCAGAAAAAGAATATTGCCGTTTACTATCAACGCAAAGCACGCCCCCAGCAGAAACTGGACAGCCCATAAAGGCTTTAATATTAACGTCAACACCTTCGGCATAATAACCTAAATTACTATGATGTTGATCAAAATTTGCCAAAACAAGAGGCTGATTATTACGCAAAATCCAACCCGCAAGACCAAGGCCTGGCAAAAGCATTTTGCGAAAATCATCTTCATCTCCAAGGGAAAATGAAGCCACAAGTTCATATTCATTTCCATTGTCACAAGGTAAATAAAGAGTTGCAGAATATGCATCAAAAACACTGCACACTATGGCAAGTAGCTGACTTTGAATATTTTTTTGTTCTTTCATAATATTTTTACATACGGGCTATGGGTTCATTTATTGCTTCTTAACACAGTTTAACAAAGCCCTTGCAGAGTCGCAACCGCTTTTTACAGGTTATAAGGATAAAAAAATAAAAACTATGTTTAATATTCATAGAAAAACACTAGAAATTTTGAAAAAAATATTGTAGTATATACTTAGTTTGGTTGGTTTTATTTTCATAAAAACTTTTTTCATTTAAGCACCACGAGTAGAAGCATATGGTCCACTGGAAAAAAATATTTACCAAGGATAAATTTCCTTGGATAAATGAAAGCTCCTTCAAAGATGTTATTGAAATTAACAATCTAGAAGACCTTTATGCTTTACTCAATGCCGTACACATCAGGCATTGTCTTGTGAAACCCTACCAAACCACAAAAAACTATCCTCTTGTTGAAGCTAGAGAACTTTTGCCATCCTTTGACAACGATATGTGGGAATATAGCCATTTACCAGGCTTTGCATTAGTGGCTTTTGCACGTCCTTTGCAATATTTATCTGAAGTATTTCAATATGATGCTCTTCACCCTGTTCATTATAGCTTTGATGGAGCAGAGGGTGATTTTTGCCCCTTAGAAGAACCAATTATCAAGCAAAACGTGCAAACCATAGCTACACGTCTACCCAGAATAATTCACGACGAATTCAAAGAATATTGTGGACGCCTTGATACCTCACTACTAGAATATTACCCCAGTCTTTTACCATACTTACTAAAACTTGACCGTGCACAAGTTATGTCTACCGATGCATTTGGTCAATTTCACCTTAGTGGTATTTTTGCATCATTTCCATCAGATATAGATAGTGAACTCAAGCGTTTTGGTATGCGCATTGGTAAATTTGTCTATGGTGACAATGAAATGTATGAGCGCAATAGAATGTTTGTATATCAATATCTTATGGAACTATATGGATTTCCAGTAGTTTCAGAGCGGCGTACATCCAGTGCCCTTTTTGCAAGAAAACTGCACAATATGAATGAGAAATTTCTCTTGCGCGTGCTTGGGCAAACTGACCGCACCATTACCACCTATATAGGTAATGGCGACCATAGCCGCTATCCTAAAGTAGAAAAGATTGCTCTTATTAGTGTTGATAAAGATCAACATGATGCATTACAAACAATTGAAAAAGGTGGCTTTTTTCTTGATGAAGAGCAGCGTGTTGTCATTATTAGGGTCACATATCATCAACATGCATTTGATGCTAGCAATGTACGCCAAGACCGTGCCCTGTCTGTTACCAAGCAAGAAATTTTGCATCCTATTACTGGTGTACCGCTTGAAGGTCTAAATATCATTAGAGATAACAGCAATATGTTTTTGCGTCTCAATGATATCGTTCGCGGTGAATACAATGGACGTATTGTATATAAACGCACAGAAATAATAGAAAATACTGACACAGAAGAAAAAAGGATTAAATTTCTTTATACTTGGCTAACCAAGCATCAACGCCGTATTATTAGTTATAGTGATGATTTCTTTACTAATGTAGAAAAAGTTATTACCAACTATTTACAATCGCCAGAAAAAGAAGAAGATTTTGACAAAAATCGCGAGGCATATCGCGACTTATTAGAACGAGTAAGCTACATTCAACAAGCAAGAAAAGTTAGAATTCTTGAAGACTTACGTAAACGCTACTTTAAGGGCGCGCGCGTTAGTTATTGTAAGATGACCAGCGAAGCCGTAAGTCTGCTTAGTGAGTTATCGTATGAAATTGTTACTTTTTTCCCACCATTAGTGGATACCATCATTCAAATAATTGATGCTATTTTGGCAGATAGATATATAAACCGAACCTATATGGAAGTTCCAGAAGATACTCTTTCGACTAAAGGTCTTGAAATACGCAAAAATTATCGTCGTATAGTATCATTACTTGATACATTTGTATCTGTACGTAAGGCGCGCACCCATACCCAATCTTAAGAATGCAACCCATCATAATTTATAAAGTGAATACATATATAAGGAATTATCATGGCACATGCATTTTATTTACCTAAACCCTGGGATAAAGTTTGCACCCTACAAGGTCAAGAGGCCAAACATCTTGCGCAAGCTTTGCGTTTGAAAGCTGGAGAGCAAGTTTTAATCTTTGATGGTCTTGGTCATAAAGGGTACTGCCAAATAGATAGCATAAATAAGCGCGAAGTAAATCTACATTTACTAAAAGAGCAGTACATACCACGCCCAGTTTCACTTCCTATTATGGCATTAGCCTTTAGCAAAGCCACAAGGCGCGGTTTTTTTATGGAAAAGGCTGTGGAGCTTGGTGTGCATGAGGTCTGGGTTTGGGCTGCTGAGCATAGCCAAGGGCGTATAAATCCAAGCATTCAAGAACACTGGCAAGGACAATGTATTGCTGCCATGAAGCAGTGTCAAAACCCATGGCTACCAAGCATTAAAATTATACCTCATGGGGTTAAAGGCTTAATAGAACTTAGTAAAGACATTGACCATAAATTCCTACCCTTAGAAATTCAAGATAATGTTCCTCTGCTTACTTCACAAATGCTAGGTAAAAATGGTACAAGTATCTACATCATAGGCCCTGAAGGTGGTTTTTCAAAAGATGAGATACAAAGCCTAAGCCATGCAAATTTTTTATCTGTAAGTCTTGGCAATAGAGTTTTACGTTGTGAAACTGCGGCTTTATTATGTTTAGGCTTGCATTGGTGGGCTTCGCAACAAAGCATAGGTTAAATTATTACTTATAAAATTTGCAAGTCTGTTATAAAACCAATTCAGACATTTATAGTTTACAGTGACAAGGATATATTATGACGGTTAATCGGCCCTTAGCTGAGCGTTTACGCCCCGAAGATATAGAACTTTTTGTAGGGCAAAGTCATTTGGTAGAGCGTTTACGAGCTCTACTCAAAGCTAAACGTTTACCATCACTACTATTTTTTGGCCCTCCCGGCTGTGGCAAGTCAACCATTGCTCTGTTGCTGGCAAAAGCAAAATCTGACCATGTATTACGAATAAGTGCCCCTGAAGCTGGTTTACAGCAATTACGACGTAAGCTAAATGGCATAGATATTTTAATTCTTGATGAATTACACCGTTTCTCTAAAGCTCAACAGGATTTTTTTCTCCCCTTAGTAGAAACGGGTGACTTGACACTCATTGCAACTACCACAGAAAATCCTTCCTTTAGTGTAACGCGTCAACTTTTATCGCGCCTACATGTTTTGCGTTTGCGTACACTATCGCGCAGTGAGTTAATAACTCTTGCCAAGCGTGGTGCACAATTGCAAGACATTTACCTTGGTGATGATGTTTTGGATTTACTTGCCACCGTATCACACGGTGACGCCAGAACCATGCTAAACTTAATAGAATACACTGCATCACAACCAGAAGAAGAACGTAGTCTTGAGCGCATCAAAGTGGGGCTTCCGGAAATTTTAACCAGACATGATAAAGATGGCGACAGTCATTATGAGCTAGCCTCAGCCTTAATTAAGTCCATTCGCGGTAGCGACCCAGACGCGGCATTGTATTATCTGGCCTGCCTGTTGGAAGGTGGTGAAGACCCACGCTTTATTTGCCGAAGATTAATATTATCGGCCTCAGAAGATGTGGGCCTTGCAGACCCAAACGCCCTCCCCTTAGCCGTTTCTTGTCAGCAGGCCATAGAATTTGTCGGCATGCCGGAAGGCTTTATTCCCCTTGCTCAAACTGTAGTATACCTAGCCCTTGCTAAGAAAAGTAATAGTACCTACGCCGCATATTTACTTGCTCAAAAAGAAATACGTAGCCAGGGTATGCATCCTGTACCATTACATTTGCGCAATGCATCCACCAAATTGCAAAAGCAATGGGGCTATGGTAATGAATACAAATATCCACACAGCTATCCACAAAGCTATGTAGAACAAGATTATCTACCTCAAGAATTACTTGGACGTAGTTTCTATAGACCGTCAAATCATGGTGATGAAGCTCGCCTTAGCCAGTGGTGGAAAAAAATGATGAAAAAACACGGTGATTTATGACAAATACTCCTGCACAACACTTCGATCAGCACTTCTGCACCGGTGACACTTATGAAACTAAACCAAGAGAACTAGGTGTCATTGGAAAATTTTTTCCAAATTTTTACTTTTATTTAGCTGCTTTTTTTGGTCCGGTGCAATCTCTTTGCATAGCAGCACAAATGGATAAATGTAATGATTTTGCTTGGGCTTTTAATAGCGCACGCATGGGTCGTATTTTTGAAAATGCTGGCTGTAATTTTTCCATTAGTGGCATGAGCCACCTTATAAATATACAAGAACCATGCATTATTGTGGGTAATCACATGAGTACCCTTGAAACTTTTATCCTACCAGGTGTTATTAGACCACATATGCCAGTTACCTTTGTGGTTAAAAAAGATTTAGCGGAATTGCCATTTTTTGGTAAGGTGCTTGAATCAAGAGATGTTATTGTAGTTGGACGTGAAAGCCCCCGCCAAGATTTGCAAAATATGCTAGAGGAAGGCCAAAATCGCCTTAAAAATGGTATGTCCATAGTGATTTTTCCACAAAGCACCCGCTCTGTCATCTTTAATCCTGCTAAGTTCAATAGTATTGGAGTAAAGTTAGCCAAAAAATCTCAAAAACCCATTATTCCCTTAGCCCTTAAAACAGATGCTTGGGCTCAAGGCAAGCTTGTGAAAGACTTTGGTCCAATAAATAGAGAAAAAACTATACATATGGCCTTTGGTGCCCCCATCTATGTTCAAGACCAAGGAAAAGCAGAACACACGCAAATATGTGAATTCATACAAGAAAAACTAGCATTATGGTCTAAAGACTAAACTTTGACCTATTTTGAGTATAACTTGACCTTAGCATAAAAATAAACTATGTTTATTGTTGATTATATTTTTTTAATTGTTCACGAATAACATCTATGCTTATGACAAAAACTTTGAATTTAGATTTTTTTGAAAATCCTCCCCAGCTCTTAATTCAAAGAATTCTTTTGAACACATCCTTAATATGCGCCATACTTGTTATGGTGCTGTGGTGTTTTAACTACTTCCCATATCGTCCTTTTTTTGAAGATAAATCATGGCAATTGCAATACCCTTTTAGTATTCTTGGTATGGTAAGCCTTGCCCTTTCATGTGCTTGGTGGCCCACCCTTAAAAAACATAAAATAATAATTATCCCCATTTATTTATTAAGTGTATGGGGTTATGGCATGGTAGTGTGGTTTAGCATGATATTTTATTTAATTCCACGCAAGCAAGCTAAACAAATTTTTATTTATTCCATAAGCTTTGGTTTTTTACTAAACGCTGTACACATGTTTCTTGAAGCTCTGGCAAACTTTGGTGCAGATAATATTAAATCATTCCTCATGTCCATAAACCATTATTTTAGAGTTGAAAAAATAGATGGTGGTTGGTGGCCACCCTCTTATTATGAAGATCGTATACGTGGTCTTTATGCTGAACCAGGCTATTTAGCCGGAGGTATATTACCAATTTTTGGATTTTGTTGGTACTTTTATGAAAAACATTCCAAAAAAGCTTGGCTCTTAATACCTGCCATCCTCTTTGCCATGTTTTTACTTACTAAAACACTTTCTGGTATTTTGGCTGGTAGCATATTTTTCGCTCTTATCATATTATATGAACTGCAAAGATATTGGGGCTTTAAAAAAACTCTTCGCATAACAGTTCTAGGTAGTTTGATATGTATCATATCTTTTGTTTTCCTTCTTATCTACACCCCCACGGGGCATAAGGTACAAAATACATTTACAGTGGCCTCAAAATTCGCTGATCATGTAATTTTAAAAAATAAAGATTCTAGCATCAATCATTTTGATTTTGATAATGTACAAGATATCATACCAAAACTTTTTATACGTTCCGCACTTTTTATCACCCATATACAAATTGGTCTTGATAACCCCTTGGGTGTAGGTTCACACGGCAGAAAAAAGTATTGGAAGGCCATGCAGGATGAAAGCCCTGCCAACGCAGGTGAGATAGACATTTATGATGGAACAAGTGAACTAAAATTTTATATTTACCACGGCATTACACCAGCATTATCAGAATACACCCACCTTGCCTCACAAACGGGCATTGTTGGGCTTTTAATATTTTTAATAATTATAGCATATGTTTTTTATCAAAGCATTAGGTATTATACTGAAAGTAAAGATGTTTTTGCCCTAGCTATGATTTTTATTCTTAGTGCCTATATGTTCATATTGCTTTCGCAAAAAATATATAATACTTATGCCTTCGCATATTTCACTAGTTTTTTAATTGCCTATACTGCACCTCGCCCACCAAAAGCTAAGCAGGATAATTCTTTAATAATCTAACCCATTAAATTTTATGCAAAACAATGAATTACTTCGCAATATTGCTATTATTGCGCACGTTGACCATGGCAAAACTACCCTTGTAGACGCACTGTTTAAACAAAGTGGCGTTTTTCGCACTGACCAACAAGTGGATGACCGTATTATGGACTCCATGGATCTTGAGCGCGAACGCGGCATTACCATTGCAGCCAAAAACTGTGCTGTTTATTGGAAGGATGTTAAAATTAACATCATTGATACACCTGGTCACGCAGACTTCGGCGGTGAAGTTGAGCGAGCCCTATCCATGGCTAGTGGTGCCATTTTACTTGTGGACGCTTCCGAAGGTCCCTTGCCTCAAACCCGTTTTGTTTTGCGTAAAACCCTTGAGGCTGGTTTACATGTTATTGTTGTCATAAATAAAATTGACCGCAAGGATGCCAGAGCACAAGAAGTCTTAAATGAAGTCTATGACCTTTTTATTGACCTTGACGCAACCGAAGAACAGCTCGAATTTCCAGTGCTTTATGCTATAGGGCGTGATGGGGTTGCCATGAAAAACCTTGATGAAAAAGGTGAAAGCCTAGCCCCACTATTTGACACCATCTTAGAGGCAATACCCGGTCCAAAATTTGATAAAGAAGAGCCATTTCAGATGCTTGTGGCTGACCTAGACTATTCTGACTATTTAGGGCGTCTGGCTGTGGGGCGTATTATTCATGGGCAAATAAATGCTAAGGACACCCTTGTATGCATGGGGCCAGATGGTCAAGCTACCCCACTTCGCGTAAGTAAGCTACAAGTTTACGGTGGCTTGCACCTTACAGAAGTAGAAAGTGCCATGCCTGGTGATATTGTAGTACTTGCTGGTATTGATGATGTAACCATTGGCGATACCATTTGCACAAAGGAAGCTCCACGCACACTACCGCGCATTCGTGTTGATGAACCCACAGTTGCCATGCGCTTTGGTATCAACACATCCCCTCTTGCAGGACGTGAAGGCAAACTTGTGCAAAGTCGTGTTATTTGGGAGCGTTTATGTAAGGAAGCTTTACGCAATGTGGCCATAAGAGTTGAAGAAACAGATGAACGCGATGCCTTCTTGGTCAAAGGGCGTGGTGAATTTCAAATGGCTATTCTAATAGAAACCATGCGCCGTGAAGGATACGAACTATCTGTTGGGCGTCCAGAAGTAATTCTAAAAAAATCCCCCACTGGAGCACTATTAGAACCCATTGAGCATCTTTATGTGGACTGTGATGAATACTTTATGGGGGTGGTTACAGAAAAACTAGCCCAACGCAAAGGGCGCATGCTTAACTGTATTAATGATAAAAGTGGCGGTACAGGTCGTGTGCGTTTAGAATTTTCTGTACCATCACGCGGTCTTATTGGTTATCGAGATGAATTTTTGACCGATACGCGCGGCACTGGTATTATGAATTCATTGTTGGCAGGCTATGAAGAATGGCGCGGCGATTTTCCCACACGTTTTAACGGTTCCATTGTGTCAGATCGTGCTGGTAGTGGTGTGCCCTATGCACTTTTTAATTTAGAACCACGCGGAATACTATTTATTCCCCCAGGCACACCTGTATATGAGGGTATGATTATTGGTGAACATAACCGCGACAATGATATTGATGTAAACCCCACCAAGGAAAAAAAGCTCACCAATATGCGGGCATCAGGTAAGGATGAAAATGTTATCCTAACCCCTGTACGCCCCATGACCTTAGAGTTTGCCCTGCACTTTGTGCGCGAAGATGAAATGGTCGAAGTAACCCCAGAGTCCATACGCCTACGTAAAAATGTTTTACCAGCCCAAAAAAGACATCAACTCTTAGGTAGTAAAAAGAAACAAAGTGAACAAAAATAGACAAGTATAAAGTTGATAAAACAAGACAAGCTAAGAAATGTTTTTTGCTTAATCAAAATCAAAATACATAATGAACTTAAAACACAGCCAATTATAAAATCAAAAGCCCCAAGACATACGCCTTGGGGCTTTTGATTTTTAACTTAACTAACCCATGGATACAAAGCTTTTTTTAGTTGCTTTGCATACTGGGCAACACCAATCTTCTGGTAAATCATCAAACTTAGTATTTGGTGGAACTTTACGCCTTTTGTCACCACGGTCAGGGTCATAAACATACCCACAGTTCGCTACTTGGCAACGCCACATATCCTTTGCTTCGGCCATAAATTCCTCCTAAAGTATTTAAACGTACTACTAAGGGTGAAAATAGTTTGAATTAATTAGCTTGGGAGCATTGCTTACAAATGCCGTCATACTCAATGCGCGCTCCAGTTACCACAAAATCATCCACTTGAACATTATCCACATTAGGGGCAACTTGCGGTTGCATTACATCCCCAACACGTCCACAATGAATGCAACGCACATGCTGATGCCAAGAAGTATCGCCATCAAAACGCTTGATACTCCCAGCGGATTCAATTTTAATAATTTCACCAGTTTCTGCCAAAAAGTCTAAATTACGATAAACCGTACCAAGGCTAATGCGTGGCATATGCTTGCGCACCATACTATAAAGTTCATCAGCGGTGGGATGAGTTTTAACCTTACGTAATTCTTCAAGAATAATAGAGCGTTGCTTAGTCATTCTATTTTGTATCATAATTCCTCCACTGTGGGTTTGTAGTAATTAACCCACCCAAATTAGGGCTTAGCAATAATAACATTCACAAAGCTTAAGCCCTTTCGTGACATTTATTAATGGAAACTATTATCAAAAACAAAAAATGTCAACGAAATATATTCATTTTTTCCGCAACGCTCTCAAAGACAAAAAAACCTCACTATACTGCCATATTAGGACGCTTAGGGTCATTAGGCATAAATTTTTGCATCATATAAACCACAAACATAATACCAGCCCCCACCAAGTCTGTCATTAAATCTGGTGTAATGAGGGCAATGGCAGCGGCCGCCAATGGCAAACGCTCCCACATGTGTAGATTACGCAACCAATACCCCACATTGGCAAACGATAAAGATATAATACCAATTGAAGCCGTAATTACATAGAACACAACTTCCATAGGAGTAGTATTAATCATAAGCAAACCAGGGTTATAGCAGAAAATATAGGGTATTAAAAATCCTGCTAAGGCCAGCCTAACCGCCATAAATCCAGTTTTGTTAGGGTCAGACCTGGCAATGCCTGCTGCGGCATATGCAGCAAGGGCCACTGGTGGGGTTAAGTCTGCTAAAATACCAAAGTACATAATAAATAAGTGCGCTGCCATATCGGGTACACCGAAGCCTTTAATGGCTGGTGCGGCAATGGTTGCAAGCACAATATATTTTGCTGTGGTGGGAAGTCCCATACCAAGTACAATGGATGCAAACATGGTAAGTACCAAAGTTAGCATAAAACTACCGCCAGACAAAGCCACAATAGCATTAGCAAGTTTCAATCCCATACCGGAAAGAGTCACAACACCAATAACAATACCAGTACAAGCACAAGCAGCCGCCACCCCAAGGGCCAAACGCGCACCATTTTCCATGGCTGCAAGCGCGTCCTTACCATTTATGATATTACATTGCGTAAGGGCTTTGCCCACATCTTCATTGCTTTCTTTGGTTGCTTTATAAGTCTTCCAATTATTGGCCAAAACAGAAATAATTACTGTAGTTAGAATACAGTAATAAGCTGATTTTAATGGTGTATATCCTTGCATGAGCAAGTAAATTAATACAAAAATAGGCACAAGCAAATAACCACCCTCACGCAAGACCTGCATGGTTACAGGTAAACGCTCAACAGGAATGCCCTTTAAGCCAAGGCGTTTTGCTTCCATATGCACCATAAAGCCCACGGCTAAATAGTATAGCAAAGCCGGTATAATAGCAGTTTTTGCAATTTCAAAATAACTTACGCCAAGAAATTGAGCCATAATAAAGGCTGCAGCACCCATAATGGGGGGCATAATTTGTCCACCTGTAGAAGAGGCTGCTTCAACTGCACCAGCAAAGTGCCCACGATAGCCCACACTTTTCATAAGGGGAATGGTAAATGTGCCTGTTGAAACTGTATTTGCAACGGAACTACCAGAAATAGTACCAAAAAAACCACTGGCAAGAACGGCAACTTTAGCAGGCCCACCCACATATTTACCAGCCGCTGCAAGGGCTAAATCAATAAAGAATTTACCAAGCCCAGTGCTATGTAAAAAAGCACCAAAAAGCACAAATAAGAATACAAATGAGGCCGAAACCCCTAGGGGCATACCTAAAATACCCTCAGTAGTTAAGTACATATGGGCCACAATGCGCGACACTGTAAAACCTTTATGTCCCATAATTCCTGGGATATAGTTGCCATAAAGGGCATAGAGCAAGAATATAAAGGCAACCAAGGCTATAGGAAAACCTACAATACGCCTTGTAGCTTCTAAAACCAGCACAATGGCCATGGTGCCAAAAATTAAATCTAATTGGGTTGGTGGGCCAGCCTCAAGCACTATAACATCATAATTATAGACTATATATCCGCAAACCATAGCCCCAAGAATGGCTAAAATTATATCATACCAAGGTAATTTGTCTAAATTAGCTTTACTCTTAGCTGGATAGAGCAAATATACAAGAGTTAGGACAAAACCTAAGTGAACTGACCGTTGAATTTGCGGTGCAAAAGCCCCAAAAGCTGCGGTATAAAGGTGGAAAGCCGAAAAAGCAATACACAATATTTTAATAAAGGTTTCAAAATGTCCTTTAAATTGTCGGTAGGTTGCCTCTTTATCGTATTTGGCTACAATTTCAGATACGTCAACTGTATCTTGCATATGTTCTGCCACCGATGCATCAAGCTTTCCACCCTTTAATGAAGGATCGTTAGCAGGATTTTTTTGTTCGGCTTGCTCTTTTTGGCTCATGAGGCCTCCCTTTTAATATTAGATTAACAATTAAGCTCAATGCTTGCCACACCACCCAACAAGCAGGCTTGTAAGAAAGACATTTGCTTAATATTAAGTGCCAATGCTTGACCTGGTTTTACAAAATTATCCAAGCCTAGCTCTGTAAAGCTATTGGTTAGTACATTAGGAAGATATAACCTATGTTTCGCAATTCGCCCAACTCGTACATGCAAGGTTGGGATTTTTAGACTAAATCCGCTTATAACTATCTTCCCATCTTCAAAAATCATCTTTTGGCCAGCTTCGGCCATGTGCGGTAATCCCGCCCCAAAGTCATGGTAAACAGTGCGCTTTAAAACTATATCTGCACCATCCACCACAAAAAATTCATCCACTGGGGTTAAAGCTACTGAATGTGTAAACCTTATATAAAATTCTTTTTTACTTGGTATGGGAGCTAGTAAAACCGTTTCTCCCTGTATTGTTTTAACAATGAGCCAATCTTGCTTCACAAAGGTGGATAATATTAAAAGCACACCTAGAAATATGACCACAGCATATTTGAATTTATTAAACATATACGCACAACCTGATAAAATTATATGCTGTAAAAACACAATTTTGCGATTTTATACTGAATTTATAGCACATCTTCTAAGAAAATACAATGCTTATACGCATAAAAAAACGGCATGAAGTCTTGCTTCATGCCGTTAAGGTATCAAAAAATTAAAGAATTATTTTAATGCACCTTTTTCTTTCAAATACTTTTCAGCACCTGGATGGAAAGGAATAGTAATACCATCGGTGGCTTTTTCAATCATTATTTCAGAACCCTTATTGTGTGCTTTGGCTACATCACCTACATTTTCAAACAAGGTCTTGGTAATAAGGTATGCATCTTCGTCAGACATATCCTTATTTACAACCAAGATAGCTTGTACAGAAAGAGTTGGCACTGGGTTATCTTGACCTTTGTAAACCTTAGCAGGAATAGCGTCTTTTACAAGATAAGGGAATTTTTTAACTACTGCATCAGCTTTTTCACCATCAAGTGGTACAAAAACAACTTCTTGAGCTGTGGTAATATCTTGAATGGCTGGGTTTGGTGTACCAA
>CAYJDF010000002.1:0-60355 GCA_964368845.1 uncultured Desulfovibrionaceae bacterium | reverse complement strand
CTCCATTTCTTTTTCCATGACTTCTTCAAGACTTTTGTATGCCTTAAAGGATGCTGTGGCTTTGCCTATAGCGTTGTTCATTTCTTGCTTGCAAGAACCACACACTTCATAGCCTTGCCAGTTGTCAAACTTAGTAACCATAGCTTTGTATTGAGGGTCAGCTATATTAGCATCAATACCTGATGGTGTATACGTTGTCACCTGTGTCTTTGGCCAAGCTTTTAAGCACTTAGTGCATACCAAACCTTGATAAGATTTGTCACCTTTATTTACAGTACCAATCACTGCTTTTTTGGGGTCAGCAGGAGGAGCATTCACTGGAGTAGCGTCAATAACATTATCAGGAGTAGCTGACACTGTCACTGTTGCTGTATGCCCTGCTGGTATATCTGTAAGGGTAACTGTAGCGCACATGAGGCACGTATCATACATGCCTGGAGTGCTTGTTCCGTATCCATAATCTACAGGTAATGGAAGTAACACATGACTACCATCATAGCTGAACGTTTCTTGTTCAGCAGGTACTTGTTCTTTACCATCAGATAATATCAGAGCACGACCTATGGATTCTTCCCATGTTTCCTGTGCTGCTGTCAGCTTTTGGTGAAGTTCCATAATGCTCTGTGCGTTGTTATACGTAGCATGTTTCTTGACTATGCTACCATTCTTGTCAGTGATGTAGCCGTCAAGACGGGACTTAGTAGGTAAGGGTTTAGCTGAACGAGCTTCACCTGCGATGTTGATAATATCAACTACATTTTGTGGCCAACCATTAGGGTTACCTTGCATGTTAAACTTTAACATGTCCTTGCGCAAACCATCAATCATGGCAGGAGTCTTACGTCCATCTTCGCCCTCGACCATCACGGGTTTGTTACCACGTTTGAGTTGGATAGGAGCTTTACCACCACCAGTGTTGGCTTTGCCTTTGCCTACACTGTTGCAACGAAAAGCGAAGTCATCATACATACGATTGTATGCTGATTCTTTTTCTTTACGATATGTAGCCATGACTTCTGCCATCAGTTCAAAGTTGCTGAGGTTCTTGAGTTGCTCAGGGTCAGAGAGTATAGGACTTTTGCCTAAGATGTCAGGCCCAATGTATGAGAATACATCATCAATAAAGCTTTGGCCTAAACCTTTAGATGCAGCTTCAAGAATACGTAACTCTTTGCTAAATTTTTCTGCATCTTTAGTGCAGTATACCATAGCAAGACCTAAAGCAAACGCCATCTCAAGGCGACTCATTTTTGAACGCATCTTGTTAATGAGTTCACGAGATACCTCTGTCTCCGCAGCAGATACTGCGGCATCCGCCATCACGTTCATGATATCTTGCATTCCCATCACATTAATAGTAGATTTCTTAGTCATAAATGTCTCCTGTGTAGATACTTACGGGATATGGTACACACATATAAGGGCACACTTCTCTTGTGTTCCGTACAAGAGTATCCTTTCGTATAGTTTTGTGGCACAGTGCCGTTTTAAATGTCTTACCTAATATGCAAACCCTTTTGTATAAAAAGGATATTAACGCACGTAGTGTTTGCCTAGTATAACCATCTAGATAGCCTTGCACATGTCGTGCATAAGCCATGTATTCGTCATTATCTGTAGGAACATGTGCTGTATAGCCTTTATGTTCAAACACAGCAGTAAATACAGTACCTGTCTTACATATTCTTAACGGAATACCCCTGCTTTGCAGCGTTACATTTACAAATACTGTAGATATTTGTGGTAATGTATCAATAATATTACCAAGAGTGTACTTTAATATGCATGTACGGCATCTCCATATACGAGATGCTGGGTATGCTTCATGAATACTGTGTCCATGTTCCCCGTACACACAATCCCAATCCTTTTTCTCAAAGTAAAAAGTTTTTACTTTATGTTTGACTTGTGTATACATGGGCATCACCATCTCTTACAAAAGATTTAGCCCATCCTTTGTTCAGTGCTACTTGAGTACTGTCATAAGGTTTTGCCATTCGTGTGGAAGAATTATTTGGTACACATATAGTGTACTTTCTTCCACGCTGTACGCTTGATAAAGAATTAAGTTTAGCTGCAACGTACTTAGTAGAACCTATTGCAACAATCCTTCCATTGTCATCAATAGCTTGAACAATCATACCGTGTACTCCTCTTCTTCATACGCTCCAACACTTGAGCAATGCATGGCGTGTAAACGTTGATGCAAACGCATGGTATCACGCATACGTTTATGTTGATATATAGCCTTAGCCACTTTGCGTTGACGCTTTTCAGATGGTGAAATGCTGTCTGAATATTTTGTGTGATGATATGTTTTCTTACTCATGTATATACGCTCCTTCGATAGCTTTTGTTAAATATACAGCCCAATCTTCAGGGCTAGCTTGGCAACCTTGCCCTTGTCTTGGGCAACGATTATCAGGAAACAATTCTTGTACCCAATCGTAATGCCTTTCCTTGCCTTGCCAAGGGCATCGCAATCTTTTGCACTTGTCTGACAAAAGTGTACAGGTAACACGCTGTTCCTCTGTCAAGGAAGCATACAATAAACTAGCCTCCTGTTCATCGTGGTGTCTATCCACTACACATCTCCTTTTTGTATACGTTTCGTAAGGACTTCTGCCCAATGAGCTGCTTCTACACAACTACAAGATGTGCTTATGGGACAAGATGTATCACCAAAAAATTCTCGAACTACATTATCGTAGCCTTCAATCTCCCAAGGACAATCATTGTGTTCCCTACAATAATATGCAAATGTCTTACATGTGTCCCGTTGTTCTTCTGTTAAAGTATCTAACATATACTACCTCACCATGTTTTTTATTTTATCAAATATAGTGTGCCAATCTTTTGTTTTAATATCAGCACAACCTTTGTTAATGCCTGCTTTTGGGCACATCTCTAAAAAGAATTCTCTTTTTGCAGAGTATTCATAACCATGCATACACTTTGTAATCATTTTACTAGCAACACAAACGTACGGCGTTCTGCAAAGAAACGCAAGTCTTGGAGATAATACCCACTTGTACAGAAATATTCTAATGCGAAGTAACCGCTCGCTATGCCACATATTGAACTCTCTTACCACTTATGGGCAGTTCGTTTTCTTCACAAAAGAATTTCACAATACTAAGCGCATCCCCTAGACTAACAGCTTCTATAAGAAGAAGCTTAGTTTCTAATGACTCAATGTTATATAATGTAATCTCGTACATAACACAACTCCATGTTTAACTACAGTAACCTAGCCTACTTGCACACTTAGAGCACATAAGTATACTCTTGTGCTCGTCTGTTTCAGCTTTCCACCTTTCACAGTTCCATTGCCCTATTGCACACACAGGTTCAATAGGTGACATTGTGTCATGCCACTTAGGACAATGTTCTGCGATACACTTCCTTAGCCAAAGAGATGTTGGGCATCTCTTGTATTTTGCTGTTACTCTTGATAGTGCCAATAGTTACACCTCCTTTTTATATGTTACATAAAGTAAAGCCCCAAGCGTATAAGGCTTGAGGCTTTTGTTATGCACCATTGTACATCAATGCACCATTGCTTATGCTGCTACATCTTGCGCTTGGCTTGCGCATATAGCAAGCAATGTGTCCTTTAAATCTGGATTGCTTACTACAGCCAAGGCTATAGTGTTAATAAAATCGTTATTGTCACCAAAGTCAATGCCTTCACCTTTCACTATAGGTGCAATACCAAATGACTCTGGAATGTTAATCTTAAGCCCGTTGTCGACAGCCTTTTGCAAAACTTTTTTAATGGCTTTGTCTGCGTCTTCTTGAGTCAAGACTTTAGTAACCTTTTCCCCTACAGGTTTAAATTCTTGCCACTTAATGGCGTCCATGTGCGATGTGCAGTGGTCTGCAAGACGTGCCATTTGCTCGTCAGTGAACTTTTTACCTTCCTCAAGTTTAGGCCAATCCCAAGACTTTTCTTTGGCAATAGCCGTTGCCTTAGCTTGTTTAAAACGAAAAGTTTTAGCATCTTTGTCAAAGTCCACTGGAAACTTTGACGTCATGCAGTTTACAATAGCCTTGTAGTTGGCTGTATTTTCACCAAACAAGGCTAGTAATTCGTTGAGCAGTTTGCCGTTCTGTTGAAGACAAACATGTTGCAGCGTACCAACAAGACAATCGTGGACTAAGTCACGTAATTGTGCATCAGTCTTTACGATTGTTGTACGCTTATTTGCCAACTGGTCAACGGTGTATTTAAATTTATAAGCCATGATATACTCCTAGGTTAAAATGTTAATGTAACACAAAGCCAGTTACAATAATAGCCTAGATTACAAGAAGAGTCTAGGCTATTATGTGACTAGCTTTCGCTAGCAAAGTTTACACTTTGCACTACATCCATGCAATAATCAACATGTACTGTATTGAGACGTGGCAATTTATTATTCAGCTCTTGTATGCGTGTGTGTGCTTCCACTCCTGTACCTAAAAAATACTCCACTAAACGTTCTTCTTTAGACCCTGAGAAACCTTTTACGGATTCCCTTATAAATATTGCGAATATTTTGTTATTCGCATCAGCGGTAATTTTGTGTAAAGAAATAGACTGTCCCATAATTATCCCCTTTTATAATGGCTCAACTTTACAAGACTTGTTTCACGTGAAACATTGTTGAGCCGTTAATCAAAGGAGGGAAGGAACTACTAGCGTTTCACCTTTGGCTACTGTCAAGTAGTTCCTTCCCCAAAAAGAAAGGCTAGCGCATAACACTAGCCTAATATATTAAATATGCCTTGCTTTTCTTGCGTACTCGCAAGGCTGAAATTTTTACGGTTTTTAAAATTTTAAGGCTATACTTTTATTGTAAGCCTTCAATTCAAAACACAATTTGAACGTTGTAATTGTGCTATTAACATTCCTTATGAGTTGAGCACAAGGTAACTCTTATTTTTTAGCCTTCGCCTTTTCCGTCCTTTGTTGTTCCACAAAAAAGTTGTAAATTTCTTTGTGGCAAAGGTTGTTCATTCGCTAATGGCAACACGCTACTTGTAGTTTTCAAACTTTGTGCAAGTGTGCCGTAATCGTCACACGTGCATTCTACTCGCATACAAGAGAGTCGCGTACAGTTCGTCACCTTTTACTAATGCGTAGTACTCCACGCACTGGAAAAAAATACAAGAGCGTAAAAGATTTCGTTACTGTTATCCTATCTTAAATATGTCTGATACACTTAAAAATGCACCTTTTGTACGAGAAAAATCCCTAGATAGAATAGACGTGCATAACACGCTCAAAAGTGCTTCCCATGAAACAAATACCTTAGCCACGTTGGCAAGGTAATAGTTCACCTTGCCTATAAATAGCGTTATACAAGTGTTTTGACATAATGTCAACAAGTTTTTTTCGCTATTCCTTCCGCACATAGTACGGCTATGAAAGAGACTTGCGCCTCTTGAAGACCTTTATAAAAAACTTTACTGAGAGTGTCAACAAGTTTTTTTAAAGTCTTGAAAAACTTTTTTGTGTACGTGGTACACATACAAGGCATTACTACCTTGTGAAGCTCTTTATACCTAACTTGCGCTAAGTAGTCAAGAACTTTTTTACACCTTATACATGCTTGGCACGTATAAGGGAAGTTCAAAGTGTGCGTACTTGATACACTCACCTTGTAAAGCCCTTATACGATACCTTTGCATAAAGTGCAAGTACTTTTTTTATCTTTTTAGAAAAAAGTGTGCAGTGGTATATGTGGATATGATGTATAGTGAGGTATAGTGTTTTTTAAGCCATAAATGGCCTTGTAAGCTCTTGAAAAGATTTTTAGGTAGTAGGATATGGAATATAGAAAAGTGTGCTTAGTCTTGATAATAGTTATCAATGGAAGGGTAAAAGAAAAGGCACTTAGCTTTTGTACTAAGTGCCTTGTTTTGCTAGGCATTTACGCTATGCCAAGCTTCGTGGGCAAGCTTTTTCGCTTGCCGTCCCGTAGCACCTTTACGCTTGTAAAGTGCCGTAATCTTTGCCATAAAAGGTAAGAATTCTTTACCTACCTTCTCATATAACCTTTTTATTTCAGAAGGATATAAGGCTAAATCCTTATAATCCTTTGAAAATGTAGGCTTCTCGAAAGTAGAAAATGATTGCTCTGCCATGACAAGCAATTTTTGCAATCGCTTGCCTTGCGCTTGCGTAAGCTCTTCATTACTCACAGCTTTTTTTGATGTGGGCTTGCAGTACAAAGAAGCGCATGGGATATGCTTCTTCTTTGCTACACATGAAGAAGCTGTGCCAGTGCGTACAGCTTCTTTTTTTGAGGCTACGGCAAGTTCTTCTGCATGTCTAGCCCATTCTAATGCTAGAATTTGAGTAAAGGAAGGTATAACCTTCTTTTTTCCTTTTGCAAGGGCTATTGCCTTAGCGCAATGCCCTAAAATGTCAATTTTTTCCGTAGCTTGATAGCTACGATAAGAAGGAATGTCGCAAGATTTATCATATTTTTTGCATACTGCTAAAATATTGGCGCATGCATCTTCAATCATAAAACTGTCAGTATAATCAAGTATTTGTGTGTTAACCATGACTAACTCCTTAAAAGTAAAAAGTATCTGGCAAGAGTGCCGTATCAAGAAGTGACAAAAACCTCTTGACAAGTGAACTTTGCCATACCCTAACATGCCTCGTCAATAACTTTTTTTGCATAAAAAGGGTAAATATGGGTACTTTTATGCGTAAGTATGTGATTTATAAGTATAATCGGAATAGAAAAATATTTTTTAATTTTTTTTGCCTTTTCCCACCTCTATATAGATATATAAGTATGTATTAGTACATGTATGTGTATACTAGTACATATATGTATGTGTGTATGTGTATGTGTGCGTATTTGTGTGTGAATACGTGTACTTATACGTATATGTGTATGTATTTGTATACAAGTACAAGTACGTATACGTGTATGCATTTGTATTTGTGTTTGTATTTTGTATACGGGGGGGGACAGGGGGAGTACCATGGGTTTTTGTCGGCCTTGTTTTGCGTAGAGAAGAGGTACTACGTATACAAATATATAAAAATATAAATAAATATACATATAAATTTAGGTGCTCCGTATACAAATATATAAAAATATACATACAAATGCAATAAATTTAAACTTTTTTTACATTTACCCCTTGACAACATTTTTAGGGTGTATATATACTATAGGTAAGTGTCGTAGACACTGTTCGTATCCATCAACGGTTGTGAGCGAAGCGAGCAACTAAGTGTACCAACACACACGTACACCACCCCTCAAGGGTGGATGTACGGTGTGTTGTTAAGGTACTATACGTAAACTGGCTTTGAATGATGTTGGTGATAAATCTATTTATAAATAAATCATACAAGTTACTACAAGTATACCTTTAGTATACTATACTAAACTAAAATAATAAAGCTCCTTAATTAACTAAGTATAACTAAGTTAACTAAGGAGCTTTACTATTATAGTATATAAGTTTCTTGTACTTTAAAAGAATTTATTCTTTGTGTTTATTACTAAATATATAACCGCAAAATAGTTTTTTCTTTTCTCCTATTTCAAAGGAGTATCCAAATCTTAGAGCATAAAAGAAACTAGCTATTGTATCTTTTCTTTTTTCTTTTAGCATACTTTCTATTTCTTGTACATCTTTGTATTTTACTTCATTAAGATATTTAGAATATGTAGTGTGCCAAATCTTTTTTAAGTGATTCTTTTTACGAAGCATATGTATCTTTCTAGCAGCTACTAACTCAAAGTAGTCTCTAGTTTTTCTATAAGCATCTTCAAATTTCTCTTTGTGGTTACCATCAATACCGTCTTGTATATTATATACTTCACCATCATTGGCTGTAAGAAGAATAGTTTCTCCTCTATGTACACCTTCTTTAATTATTCTTTCATACTTATATCCACTCCAACCCATTGTGGTTAAACTATAAGGGCACTCTCTTAAAGCATCATCTCTTTTTTTAAACTTAAGATAAGCTTTATCCCATCTATATGTGGTAGATATATTACATTTACTCTGAGTTAAAATGTGCTCTTCATCTTTACACATTTGAGTATGTCTATTTGTAGATATGTGCTGTAGATATGGAGATGGTTCAAAGCAAGGAACCCAGTCTTCTAAAGGAGTTTTAAGAGATACCCATTCAGCATAACCATTCCATACATCTCTTCTAAAAGCTTTGTATCTTTTAACAGGTCTCACATAAAACTTACCAAAGAACGGTATATTAATACTTCTCTTTTCGTGTAATTGATTTGTTATTTCATGAAAGATTAATTGCACAAATCGTGAAACTTCTAGTGGATGCATATAAGGAAAAGCTTCTTCCATCTTCTCCTGGTATTCTGGGAATAATGTGTAGTCTATATACCTTCTGTGCATAGCCAATGGAGCTCTTTTTCCCCCAGTAACATTGTTGTGATAGTTGTCTTGTACTGATAAATACTTTTGCAAAATACTACTCCTATATAAAATTTAGTATACCTCTTGACAAATTGAACAGAAGTATTATACGAATAGTATAATACTTTATTACACATTGTAAAGGCTGGACTATTATGATTAACATACCTATAGTAGTAGCTGATGCTATTACGCAAATAGATAAACAATCGTTTAGTGTCATAGTAGGGCTATTATTTCTTCTTATAAAGGAAATGTCTCAAAACAGAAAAAGGCTATCAGAGCTTTGTTCTAAGATATCTGTACTAGAGGAAAAGATTTCCAGAGCTGAAATAGATATGAACACTCTAGAAAAAACTTATGTGGCTACTAACATTGAACTGAGACATCACCTTAAATACCAAGATGGTAAAATTATAAGGGGAACATAATTATGAATATTACACAAATGAAAAAGTTTGCTAAGAAGAAAGCTAGGCAAGAACAAGAACTAGAACTTCTCGCAAATGATTCCATTAAAGACCTCAAAAAAGAATTTAAAAAACCAAACGCTATTCCAGCACACAAAGCTCCCAAAGGTAACGGTTCAACTAAGGGAGATATTCTTATGCAAAGGTTGGCTGTAGAGTTTGAGTACGACCCTATCCACGAATTAATCAGGTTAGCTAGAAATAAAACATCTAGCAATGAATTACAATATAAGATAGCTTGTCAACTAGCAGATTACTATTTACCAAAAGTAAAAGCCATTGACACTAATCCAAATCAAGGTGAAGTAATAGCTCTTAATATTGTATTTCCAGAGTAATAAAAATAGAAAAGGAAGTAAGTAGTATGCTTTTAAAAATATGTTATAAGCCTAACGGCTTTTATTACGTTAAAGACGTAGCTTCTGTAGACTTTGATAGCCATGTTACTACAGATATTAATGTAGACCTTAACACAAAAACTCTGTACTATAAAGATGCTCCGTTATCTGGAGGAAAACTTTTATTGCACGATGATTTTGTAAAGGAAAACAGAGGTGTCTGTCAACATGAAGAAGATGGTAAAATGTATATTAATAACATCTCCTTTTACGTAACACATACGGGTATACCTACAGAAGAATTTATAGCCTTTTCAGGCTTCGCCTATCTTTGTGATGACTCTGGTAAAACAATAGATGTTCTTAAATAGGAGAGGCTATGAATATAACCTACAAGGTCTCTCCTACATTTGCCAAGATACACAGAGATGCATCTAGTTTTATATTCGTAATGGGCCCTGTAGGTAGTGGTAAAAGCTCAGGCTGCATTTGGCATTTACTTATGAATGCAGCCAAACAAACTCCTGATGAAAATGGAGTTAGGCACAGTAGGTATGCTGTTATAAGAGCTACATATCCACAGCTAAGGTCTTCTACGATTAAAACATTTATAGAATGGTTTAAGCACAAAATAGAATTAGTGTACTCTACTCCTATAACTGGGAAACTTATTTATGATTTAGATGACGGTACTAAGTTAAACATGGAACTGATGTTCATTGCTGTAGATGACGAAGCTTCAGCAGAACGTTTACGTTCTTGGGAATTTACAGGAGCTTGGGTAAACGAAGCTCACGAAGTACCAAGATATCTAATTACTATTTTATCAGAACGTACTAATAGATACCCTTCTTCTCGTAATGGGGGTGCAATAGAACCTCAAATTCTTTTTGATTACAACGCTGTTTCTACAGAACATTGGCTATACAAAATAGCAGAAGAAGAAAAACCAGAGGGCTGTTCTTTTTATAGACAACCTCCAGCAGTAATAAAAGATACTAGAGGTGTCTACAGGATAAATCCAGAAGCAGAGAATCTAGATAACCTTGCTACTACATACTATGAAAATATTCTTAAGATAGCTACACCCGAACAAATAGCTACAGACCTTATGAATAACTATGGAGAACGTAAAGCAGGTAAACCAGTGTATAAAGACTACTCTGATGAAGACCACTTATCTCCTACTCCTTTAAAACCAATAAGGGGACTACCAGTTATTATAGGAATTGACCAAGGGCTTACTCCAGCAGCAGCATTTACACAAGTATCACCAGACGGTACTGTTATTGTTTTTGATGAAATCACAACGGTAGACTGTTCTCTACAAGAGTTCGCAGAAGAAATGTTGATACCCTACATTATGGCTAAGTATCCATATATAAAAGATAACTATGTTTGTGTCTGCGACCCAGCTACTACGCAAAGAAGTCAAAACGATGCTAAGTCTGGTATAGATATACTAAGAGATTGTGGTTTAAATGTACGTACAGCTAAGACTAACGTACCTACAGACAGAAGAGAAGCAGTAACACACTATCTTAGACTAAAGAGAAAGTTTCAACTTAGTCCTACTTGCCAAGCTTTACGCAAAGGTTTCATATCAGAATACAAGTATGATGAAGCAAGAACGCTAAGTGGTGTAATGTACAAAGAAAAGCCATCTAAGAATGAATACTCACACATACATGACGCTCTACAGTACGCTATGTTAGAGTATTTTTTTCAAAAGAGACGTAAAAAATTTAAAAAGGTAGCCTCTAATTACAAGGCTGCATCTTCAATTGGAGGCTATTAACGCATGGCTATACCAAATTCACAGCCAGTACCTCAAGAAATGTCCTATGATGACATACTTGAAGAGAAAATAATGGAAGCAGAAGCTGCGGCAGAGCTTTCAGACTTTGCTAAAGCACAAAAAGAAGCAGAAAACCTTATCAAAGACCTTCTTGTAGACGCAGATACTAAAGAAATCTCGGACAGTTTACTCGACCACGGAGATTTATTAGCTCTGTTTGTACATAGTTGCTTTGAATCTAGTGAAAAAGCACGCAGATTCATAGAGGAAGGCTGGGTAAGGTCTTTAAAACAGTACAAAGGTGTCTATGAAGATGGAACATTAGCTAGAATTAGCCCCAACAGGTCACAAGCTTTTGTTCGTGTGTCTAGAACTAAGGTAAAAACTGTAGATTCTCGTCTCATTGACCTATTATTTCCAGCAAATGGGGAAAAGAATTGGGATATCACTCCCACTCCACTACCAGAACTAAGCCCTAAGCGCAAGACAGCCATTATAGACCTCTATAAAGAAGAATCTGGGGAAGATATCACACCAGAAGTCTTTGATATCCGTGTTCAACAAGAAGCAGAGAAGCAATCTAAAAAAATGGAGACGCTAATCGCAGACCAACTAGCAGAATTACGGTATCGTGAGACAATTAGGGAAGTGTTACACTCAGGAAACCTATATGGCACTGGTATCCTTAAAGGCCCCCTTGCTTCTGTGGTAGAAAACACACAGTACTACAAGCAGGTACAACCAGATGGCACAGAAAAGTGGCTACTCAAAGAATTTGACAAAGTTATTCCGTATATAGAGCACGTACAAGTATGGGATGTGTACCCAGACATGGAGTCCACGTCTTTTCAAGACTCTCGTTACGTAATACAAAGACGTAAGATGAATAAGCACGACCTGTTGTCCTTATCCGCACGTCCAGATTTCTCGGGAGATACTATTAAGAACTACGTAGAGAATCATCCCACTGGTGACTACGAGAAAAAATCTTTTGAGCAAACACTTTACACTATTGGCGATGTAATATCTACTACACAAGACACAGAAAACAACGCCCGTAAGTATGAGGTACTTGAATACTGGGGGTACGTTGATTCCCATGACCTAGAACAGTTTGGTGTAGAAGTTCCAGAGAAATACAAAGGTTTAATAGATATTCCAGCCAACATTTGGGTACTTGGTAATAAAGTAATCAAAGCGGCAGTAAGTCCCATAGAGGGAATTAAGTGGCCGTACTTTGCATACTACTACGATAAAGACGAAACGTCTATTTTTGGTGAAGGTATCCCTTCTATCATGAGTGATATACAAGAACTTATCAACTCAGCTTTTAGAGCTATGCTAGATAACGCAGCTATCTCCGCAGGGCCTCAAATAGAAGTAAACCTAGACCTTTTGAGTGAAGACGAAGACCCAAGAGAAGTACATCCTTTTAAAGTATGGTTACGTACAGGTACTGGAGTAGAAGCTTCTAATCCTTGTATCAGAGCTATCACAATGCAATCTTACACCCAAGAGTTTGAGCGTATGATTGCTATGTTTAAAGACTTCTCTGATGAAGTAACAACCATTCCTCGTAATATGTGGGGTGAAGCTTCAGCATCAGGAGTAGGACGTACAGCTACGGGCATATCAATGCTGATGGGCAGTGCGAATACAGCTCTTAAAGACCAAGTAAAGAACTTTGATGATGGTATAACTAAACCATTCATTACAGCTATGTATAGATGGAATATGCAATTCTCTCCCAATGATGATGTCAAAGGCGACTACGGTGTTATGGCCACAGGCAGTGCCTCTTTAATAGCTAAAGAGCTCTACACACAATCTCTTATTAACTTTGCTAACATCGTTAATAATCCACAAGATAGTAATATTGTACGTAGACCTAATATTATAAGAGCTATAGCAGAAGCTTTTGAACTCAAGCCAGACAAGTTTGTGTTATCTGAAAAAGAAATACAGGCCCAAAAACAACAGCAATTACAACAACAAGAGGAAGAAAGAGACTTCATGAACATGGTTGTTGAGGCTGCTAGAGAGCAAGGTATATCTCCAGAAACATTAATGAATACAGCCAGAAATCTACAGAAAGATATTCAACAAACACAACAGGTTGTTTCAAGGAATTAATATGGATAGCCCAAATAGTATTAAAAAGAAATATGAAAAAAGCTTTGTGTATAGTAAAGATACAGAACAACAACGTAAGCTATGTTTATATCTTCAGGTACTAAAGCATATTACATATACAAAGCTTTTACAAGAGAATGTAACAGTAGAAGAAAGAAGTGTATTAACAGGAGAACTTAGGATTATTCAAAAACTATATGACATAATGAGTAATACATCAGGACTCTTAATAGAATTTCCTGAGTAGTACAACGTATGTTGTACCTATAGAACATGGATTGCCTAGGCCCCATAAACTAAATGGTAAAAAATATGAGTGAACAAAACACAAATACAAGTGAACAAAGTGTATCTACAGAACCAACCTATGATAACATATTTGAACGCATGGCGGATGAATATGAAAACAAAACTAACACTGTAGCTACATCTGACACTGTTTCGGAAGATAGTAGTGAAGATAGTGAGCAGCTCCAACAACCAGAGCATAAAGATGTTCCTGTTGTGAATACTGCGAATAACACACAATCCTCTCCTCTTACCGATAACACTGACGCACCACAAGCATCTGTAGATTATAGAGCGATGTACGAACAGCTACGTCAAGAGAGTGAAGCTAAGACAGGATTACTACACAGTCGTCTCAATGAGTTGTCTGATTTGTATCAAAGTCTTAAAGCTACACAACCGACTCCTCAAGTACCCCAAGAGGATACAGAAGAGATGGCCGTTGTAAATGAAGTTAAAGAACTGTTTCCTGATGTGTATAAAACCATTGAAGTCATGTTAAAGAAAGAAATGGAAAGCACGAAAAAATCTATACAAGATTTAGTAAACACTTCTGTACAACCTTTACAGCAACACATATCGCACAATGCTCAGTTATCATACAGGAATAAAGTAGAGTCAGCACACGCTGATGTATACAACATCATAAACAGTGGAGCGTTAAAACAATGGGCTGAAAAACAAGATGCTATTAAACAGATGGGCATCAACGTTATAATGTCCCAAGGTACAGCGGAACAAGTTATTCAACTACTCAATGAGTATAAACAAAATAATACTCAACTAACTACTCAACCGAATCCTTCTCCCACAAATACACAGAGTTCTATTAATAGAGATGAAGAGATAGCTAAACGTGTTGCAGAAATGATTGGCGTACCATCAAAAACTCCTGGTATGGATATCAAGACTTTTTCACAACAAGCTAAACCTGAAGACTATAATACAGCTTTGATGAAGTCTATGCAAGAATGGGAAAACAGGAATCGTAGATAAGGTAAAAATATATGAACGTATCCAGTAATACCTTGCTAGTAAATTCTTCTAGCACTGGTTCTATCCCAACCATGGTAAATGCTTATGTAGCACTTCAACTTCTTGTTCGTGCTCTTCCCTACATGGTATTTGAAAAGTTTGGCCAAGCTTACCCACTTCCTGAGAAAAGCACTCGCACAATTAAGTTTCGCCGTTACGAAGCTCTTGATGCTACTCCTGCTAAACTCACCGAAGGTGTAACGCCTAACAGCCAAGACCTTAAGGTAACAGACCTTCAAGTAACCCTTGACCAGTATGGTGACTTAGTTACTGTAACTGACGTGCTTCTTGACACCACCGACTCTCCTGTACTTGAGCAAGCTACCGCCGTTGTAGGTGAGCAAGCTGCTGAAATGCTTGAGCGTGTACGTATTGGTGTACTTCTTGGTGGTTCTAACGTAGAATACGCCAACGGTGCTGCTCGTAACGCTGTTAATACTCCTATTAGCACTAACATGCAACGCCGTATTACACGTAAGCTTCAAGCTCAACGTGCCCGTAACATCAACGAAATCATTCGTTCTACTCCTTCCTTTAACACTGAGAACGTATCTCCAGGTTTCGTGGCTGTATGTCACCCTGATTGTGATGCCGACATCCGTGAAATGAAAGGCTTCATTGATGTAAAGGACTACGGTTCTGTACCATCAATGGAAAACGAAATCGGTGCTGTTGAAAAGGTTCGTTACTTATACTCTGACCTTTTAGAAGCCTACCCTGATGCTGGTGGTGCTGCTGGTTCTACTGTAGTATCTACTACAGGTACTAACGCTGACGTATACCCAATTCTTTACATTGCTAAAGATGCTTATGGTATCGTACCCTTTAAGGGCACTAACGCTATCACTCCTGTAGTGCTTCAACCTACTCCATGTGAGTCTGACCCCTTAGGTCAACGTGGCCACATTGGTTGGAAGGCCATGCAAACTGCGGTTATTCTTAACCAAGCTTGGATGGTTCGTGGTGAAGTAGCAGTATCTGTACTGTAAGTCTAATTATGATAGGGGGCACTTTAGTGCCCTCTATACAATATTTTAAATAAGGTAGTAATAACATGTCTAATGAAGTAACAGTAGAAAGTACTAATGAAGCTGATGCAAAAACTATTCGGTATGCGGCGTGCAAAGATGCTGAATTAATGTCTCTCCTCAGAGAACGTAATCTTGCAGTACCATTCAATGAGCAAAACCGTTTGGTTAGGTCACAAGCCGTAGCTCTTCTTAAACAATGGGATAACGAAAATCCATATTTAGATACAGAGCGTACTGTACGAGTAATTTTCCATAACTCTACCAACCCTAGTGCTGGTAATTATGTATACGCATCTATCAATAATAAAAATTTTCAAGCTCCTTTTGAAAAAGAAGTTACCATACCTGAATACTTTTTGTCAGAATGCATTGACCGTGCGTGTACTGTACGTTACGAATATGATGATGACAACAAGGTGACTATTAAAAAGATTCCAACATATCCGTATACTATAGTGGGCTACGGAGAATAACTAATTTTTATAAAGGCGATACGTGTATGAAAGTAAAAGATATTATAAGTAGAGTAATATTAACGTATCACGATGAAGACTATTCTCGCATAACAAAGCATCAATACTTACAATTGTTAGATGATGCTCTTATGCATTTAGTTCTTACTCGTCCAGATGTACACACAATAAAACGTGTTGTACAATTAGAAGCAGGAACAAAGCAGCAGATACCAATGGATGGCTACGCTCTTGTAGATATATACGCCAACATGGTGCATATTGATGGTACAGAATGGGGCATAGGAAAACCTGTGTTCCAAGTAGACCGCAAAGACCTAGATTACTTTTCATCGTGGCACACAGCCGTGCCCACAAAGTATCAGATAACAGAGTTTGCATATGATAAACGTAGTCCAAAACACTATTGGGTCTCTCCTCCTGTAGCGGATGGAGAAACTATACACGTAGAGATGGAGTACTCGTATGGGTTTCCGCAGTACTCTGAACTTAGTTTATCTTTTGAAGATGTGTTGGAAGCTCAAATAGATGTTGATGAATTATATCGAACACCTATAGTGAACTACATGCTATACTTATTATTTAGTACAGACAGTACTTCACAGTTTGATACACAAATCGCTACTAAGTATGAGAAGTCTTTCTATCAGGGTCTTGGTGTAGAATACAGTGCGTCTGTAGATGTAGTACCTAGAATCGTAGAAACTACATTATCTGGTGTAGGTGTTCCTCTTAATGCCGTAACAAGTACTCCTGCTCAACAAAGTTAGGAGTACTTATGGCAAATGAAATACATGAATTAGATATACTATATATTACTGATGCAACACAACATGTGAATACAACATATGATTTGGCATCTGTTCCTGTAGAGGGCACTTTAGATATAGAAGTAGATTTAACACTAAATATAGGAAACGCAACTATGGTAACTTGGGATGCATTTCATGAATACGTAATGCCTAGTGTGCAAGGTTGTCCTACTACTATGGTTGACACAGCCATACGTTCAGCGTGTACAGAGTTCTGTGCCAAGTCTTTTATATGGAGACAAGAAAGTGTACGTAATGCTATCTATGAAAACACAGCCTCTTATGTATTTGCTCCACCACAATACGCTAAAGTAGTTACTCCTTATAGAGTAGCTATCAACGGTAAAGAATTAAAAGCTACAGACTTAGATACGCTAGAAGCAGAGATGCCTAATTGGAGAGACTTAAATCCAGGTACTCCTAGACTGTACTTCTTAGAGAATGAAGACACTGTACGTCTTATTCCTGTACCTTATGAGGATATAGAAGATGCTCTTACAGCAGGTGTTGTGCTCAAACCTTCACGACAGGCTCCATCATGTCCTAATTTTATATATGAAGATTGGGCTGAAGTTATAGCAGCAGGAGCTCTTACAAAACTATTAGCTATGCGAGGAAAGATATGGGCGCAAGAAGCTTTAGTCCCGTACTATGATAAACTGTTTAGAGCAGGTATATCTAGAGCTAAGAGTAAGTCTGCAAAATCTTATCAACGCAGTGCAGCAGAAATGCTTCCTGTTAATTTCTATTCACAATAAATAATTGAGGTTTAATACTATGGCAAGTTTTAGTAATTACACAGAAAATGCTGTGTTGAATATGTTGTTAAATAAAGTTCCTTTTGACGTAGCATCTAGCTATGATGTATATGTGGGTTTATTCAAATCTGATACAGGACTAGAAGATAACAACCCTGCTGTACAAAATGAAGTACAAGACTCTGCCTCCTATCGCCGCCTTCGTGCCGCTGACTTTGGTGGATACACTACTGCTACCGCAGGTACTTCGCATAATGCTGGAGACATGGAGTTCCAAACTGCTACAACTAACTGGGGTAATATTACTCACACAGCTTTACTAGATGGTGGTACTGTAGGTGCAGGTAATGTTATCATGTGGGCTCCGTTAGCCAATCCTCGTGAAGTATTTGCAGGAGACGTTATCCGTATTCGTGAAGGTGCTCACGTTATAACTATTTCTTAGGAGCGTGAACTATGGGGCTGCGTGATAGTACTTTAGGAGTAGCCGCATTTGGAGTATCCACACTAGCATCTTTTGAAAAGACCACATCTTTTGTAGATATATCTTGTACATATAACATTACTAGTAATAATATAATAGTGTTGAATGATGTTAAATACATATCATTTAATAATAATGTATATAGTACTTTCATAGTACAACCTATCAGTAATGCAGTGTATATCAATATAGATATGGATGTCACTTCTGAAAGCAACGCCACATGTTCTATGCTATATAACGTAGCTCCTACATATACAACACGTATATCTGGACAAGCTGTGCCTATAATTTTGTACGTAAGTATACCGTCTGTGTTTGATATAAAATCTTTCTTCTACATTAAAGAAGGAGATGTCGTAGACTTAGACATACTATATGTGATAGGTTTGGCTGATAGAGTTATACCTCATACACTAGGAGTACACACCCTAGGTACACATACATTTGGTGTAACTAAACAGTACGCTGATATAGACCCAGTACATGTGAATGTTGTAGCGTATTTAAACATGAAATACGATGGCGTAGGCACTCTATGGACAGACCTTGCTTTCTTTAGAAGAATATGGTGTATAATGAATGCAGTTGTTACATCAGAAGTGTACGCTACTTTTGCGAGAAAAGGTAAAGATGTTATACGGATACCTAGATGGGTTGATTATAAAACAGATGGTACATATGGACGTATTTATGTGCCTACAGACCCATACATGTAATATGGAGATACTATGTACACAGAAAAATTTATGGCTATATACAAAAAGGTAGCTGGATATGAAGGTGGTTATTCTGTAGACCCAAATGATACAGGTGGAGAAACGTACAAAGGTGTTTCTAGAAACAACTTTCCAAAATGGAAAGGTTGGGATATCATTGATGGATACAAACACCAACGCACTTTTCCTAAAAATTTAGCTACAGATGAATCTCTTGAAGATGCTGTACTCAGTTTCTTTAAACAGAATTTCTGGGATATTTATAAACTAGACGATATAGATAGTGATGAAGTATGCTATGAAATCTATGAGCAATCTGTAAACCTAGGTGTTACCAGAGCATGTAAACACATACAACAAGTGTGTAATGCTATGAACTACAAAAACAAATACGGCGCAGACTTAACTGTTGACTATCGTATAGGCACTAAAACACGAGCACGTTTATCTCAAGTAGTGAATGAAGGTCGTCAAGCTCAGATAGCATTAGCCAATGGACTTAATAGTCTACAAGGACAGTTTTATGTAGCGTTAGGATTAGACACCACTAAAGCATCTGATTATAGGAAATATATGAAAGGTTGGTTAAGTAAACGTAACGAGGGATACACGTATGAGTAATTTACAAATGGGTCTCTACAATAACTTTGAAGCAACATTGTATGAGTCTATTGATTATATAGATACAAAAGATGGTACGTTAGCTGATGCACAAAGTGTACAACTCGTACCGACAGACAGAAACAAATGGCCAATAAACGCACAACAATATTTTACAGCTAATCCATGTTATATGTATATGACGTTCTTCCACGAGCCTACAGGCATATCTGCTACATATAAATGTTTCTTTGATGATACTCTAACATCTACTGCTGATGTAGTAACTGTTAAAGCTTTATTAGAAGAGCGTCCAGCATTTGACGCAAACCTTCCATCTTTTGTGTTATGGCCTGTAGGTACACGCATTAGTAATACTGCAAACAAGTATACTATATCTGAATATCAAAATGCAGCACTAGATGCTATTAATGCAGTAGGTGCTGAAGTAGATGAAGCTAATTTAGCTATCGCTGCTAATACAGCAAGTATTAATACTAACGCACAAAGCATTTTAAATAATGCTACAGAAATAGAACAATGCACAGTAATTGCAGAAGCTAATGCTACAGAAATTGCACGTCTTAATTCTGATGTTGATAGAGTTGAAGCAGATATTGTAAACCTTCAAACAAAACAATCTGTTACACCACGAGCTGATTCTATACCTGTTACTCCTGCGGATAGTACCCATCTTAATATAGGGTATATTCCTGTAGCAACAGAGCAACAAATTGATGATGAAAGTACTACAACAGTGTTGACACCAGCAGGTGGTGCATATCTTGCTAGAACAACAGGTATGGACAAGAACATGTCTAACTTTGAAATGACAGCTGCTAGTAAACTAAATTACAAAGTTATGTATAATCGTTCGACTAGGTTACAGCTTGACCCAGATAATCCACATGCATATGAAAGCGACCATATGCCTATTAGTGTAATAAAAAACTCAAAATATGTCGTACCATCACCTTATGGTTTTGGCACACCTATACTATGTCTCGCTGAAATTTACGTAGATGGTGAATGGGCTGACGCAGGTTTTCAATACACAAAAGACGGTGGTTATAATTATAGTGCAGGTGTTGTGGCGCATATGAATAACATGAATGGCATAGTAATGAAAACTGGACGTGATGCTATAGTGGCTGCGCACAACGGGAGTGGATTTAATACCGATTCTGTTGATGGTACAAAGTATGTACGTATACACGTTTGGAAATTAGGAGTATAATTATGTCTAGTATATATGCAAAAGTAGGTGACAGTTTTTGCCAAATAGGTGGCACAATGCCTGAAGGGTTTATCGTAATGCAAGACTATCGTCCCGAAGAAGGTGAATGGATTGCTAGTGAAGATGGCACTTGGATACAAGGCATTCCTGTGCAAAGTAAAATATACCAATTAAAAAAATCTCTTGTAGAATTAGACGAGAAAAGTATACGAGCTATTCGTGCTAAGTTAGCAAATACAAGCACCGAAGAAGACGATACAATTATTGCAGAGATAGAAACAGAAGCATCACGTATTCGTACAGAACTTGCACTTATAGCATAAGGAACGCATATGATATCAAGTAGCATTCTTTTTACTGGAGATAGTATCACAGATAAAAGTCATGGATATGTACACAAAAACTATATAGATTATGTAGCTGAACAATTAGGGTGTAACACAATCAATGACGGTAAAAGTGGTACGGGCTTACTTATGCCAGCAGGTGGAAATGTTGGGATACTTCAACGTATAGATAGTTGGCACACGTATCCTGACTTTGATAGTGTAGTGGTTATGGGGAACATGAATGATTATGCTCTATGGAGTATAGGTGCTTTTCCCGTAGGCAGTATACATGACGCACCGTATGGTACATCTAATCCAGTAGCTACGCAATGTTCTATTGTTAAAGCTACTATAGAAAAAATACTATCAACATATCCTAATAAATCTTTATTGTGGATAGTGTCTACACCTCGTGCCGCATCGTGGCCAGGTTTTGTGTCACAGAAGATGTGGGGAGTAGATGGCCCTTGGCATACATACGCAGAAGCTATTAAAGAATGTTGTGCGCACTACGGTGTTCCTTGTCTAGATTTATATCACGAGAGTAGTCTACGTCCTTGGTTGAATACTACAGCATACTCTGGTACAGATGTTATACATCCTAACGATGAAGGACATAAGATAATATCTTCTAAGATAGTTGAATTTATAAATCAATACGCATAGGAGTACACGATGGATAAGTCTTCAAATAAATTAGTAGGTGAAGGTGTACCCTTTGAACGCACTCGTAGAATTACAGGATACTTAGTAGGAAGCCTAGAAAGATTCTGTAACGCTAAAAGAAAAGAAGAGCAAGACCGTGTGAAGCACGGAACCTACGAAGTAATATGCTCTACATCTACAAAAAATTCTTAGCTACGACAAGGCTCCAAGACTCCGACCAAGCTCCAGATAGTAGGTAGTATCGTCTAGTGGAATTAATTTGTAACATGTAACATATGGAGATGATGTATGGAAGCCCATACTAATCACGCTTCAAAGGAAGATACTAATATGACAGATATGGCTGGCCTTATGGCACTTATGCAGAATAATAAAGGAGCCTCTCTTCCAGAGATGATGGCCCTTTGTAACAAGAATGGTTTTGGTGGTAGTGGTAACGAATTATTCTTTATCCTCTTCTTGTTCTTAGTTCTAGGTGGTGGATGGAATGGTCTTAGCGGTGCTAATCGTGAAGCCTTCACCGCAGCCGCAGGTACAGAAACCCAAACCATCACTGGTATCTACGACCGTATCTATGCTGCTCAAGCTGAGACCGCTCAAGGTTTCTCTAACTTGAACACCTATCTTTGTGATGTAACCTCTCGCCTTATGGGCGTTGTTCGTGACCAAGGTGACCGTTCTGTAGCAGCCACTAATGATGTAAGCCGCCAATTGTCTGATTGCTGCTGCACCATTAACCGTAGTATTGACGGTGTATTGTGTGCAGTACGTGAAGGTATCGCCCAAACGAAGCTTTCAGAAAGTAACCTCATGAATCGCATGAACACCCTTGAAGCTACAGTTTCTCTTGAAGCTGAGCGTACTCGTTGTCTTATCAAAGACACAGCCAAGGATGAACGCATTCAATACCTCGAAGACAAACTCCATCAATCTCAACATCGTGCTCAGGCTGTATCCAACACACTTCTTGCAAAAGAAGCTGCTACTGAGTCTGTAAGTCAACTCCAAAACTTCATTGTTAATCATTACACACCAACAGTAAAATAGTTGTGTAAACAAAAAAGAGCATCTCTATTACAGAGATGCTCTTACTAAAATAATACGGAGAATAGTATGAAACTTATTGTAGATGACAAAGGTGTTCTCAAAGTAGAAAGAGAACCTAAGACTAAATGTAGTGTGATGGAAGCAGCTAATAGAGTACAAGACGAAGTAAAAGGCTATCACAAATACACAATGATGGGTGAGACGTATAAAGAAGAAGCACACCAAGAATACTGCCACGGTCTCCGTGCCATGAAAGATTTAATTATGTGTTTCTACGATATGTCTAAAACTGAAGAGCAACAAGAGATGTACATTAAAACTTTAGCAGAAGCTGTTAAATGTATAGACCCTGCACAAGTAGAGGCTATAGCGAATACTCCACACGTTGCTTAGGAGAAACTGTATGACAATAACAAAGGGAGATACTCTTCCAGATTTTATAAGCATTGATATAAAAAATGATACCAATGTAGTTATAAATAAAATGATTGTACAAATTGGTGTGATACAGAGAGAGTATATTAATCCTACATTTCCTGTATTGTTAAGTTTCACATCAGACGAAAGTAAACTATTTTCTCATAAGAATACTGTGGATGTAGCTGTATTCCATGGTAACGGTATAAAACAAACAGCTAAAGGAGTTGCGGAATTCTATGCAAACTCAGAACGCATCTTTGACAACTAGTAATGTAGAAACGTTACCTATAGAACTACAAGTATCTTATTATCCTGAACGAACAGGACAGTTATTAAATGACGCAGATTTTTTATCTAGATACCAAGTGGTTGCAGGGGATAACGTATATCTTACAGAAGACGAAAATAAAATAGTTATCAACGCTAATGACATAAGTGCAGCTATAGGCCCTCAAGGTGAACAAGGCCCTATACCTTTACACCAATGGTTAGGCTACGCCTTACAGTGGCAATTGCCCACAGGAGGCTGGGGCCCTCTGGTTGACCTACGAGGACAGACTGGTATCCAAGGTGTAGACGGAAAAGATGGAGTGACGTTTGCTCCTGTGTTTACACAAACAACTCCTGAAACAGCAACAGTATCTTGGATAGCTGACCAAGCTGATGCTCCTGTTCCACCACCATACACTGTCACTTTACCAAAAGGACAAGCAGGAGTGGATGGTGCAGATGGTAAAGCAGCTACAGTTAATGTAGGTATTACTACAACACTTCCTGCTGGAAGTAAGGCTACAGTAACTAACGTTGGAAATGAAACTAACGCAGTATTTAATTTTGGTATACCTAAAGGACAAGACGGTACTGGTGGTTCAGGAGGCGGTGCTGTTGATAGTGTGAACGGACAAACTGGTGTAGTTGTTTTAGATAAAGCAGACATAGGTTTGGGTAGTGTAGATAATACATCTGATACTGCTAAGCCAGTATCTACTGCTACACAAAATGCACTTAATACAGGACTTGCTCGTAAACAAGATACTTTAGTATCTGGAACTACTATTAAAACAATTAATGGTGAATCTCTTTTAGGTACAGGAAACATTAATGTGCAGAGTGGAAGCGGCTCTGAAGGGACAACGTTCACACCCGTAGTAGATTCCGTGTCTGCTAACGAAATAGAAATTTCATGGACTAATGATGGCTCTTTACCAAATCCTACACCTGTAACTCTTACAGCACCAAAAGGTGATAAAGGTGATGCAGGAACTAACGGGTCTAATGGTGCTAATGGGTTACCACCAGAACATACGTGGGAAGGAACTTCTCTACGCTTTGAAAACCCAGATGGTTCTTGGGGTGAATACGTAGACCTACAAGGCCCCAGTGGTAGTGGCGGTTCTACAGAAGACCTTCCTGTAGCTAGTAACAATATGAAAGGTATTGTACAAATAGGTTCTGGTTTAACTGTGTCTAACGGTAAAGTAGATAATGCCATTAATTCCAATGATGTACAAGCTGCATTAGATATATCCTCAAAGATACAAGTAAAAAGTTCTGTGCTCTTTATGGGGTCACTTACAACCAACGGAACACACAACATAACTGCCGATACATCTGACGCTGATGCGTATAACGTAGAACTTCAAAGACACTTTAATTCTTCGTTGATGTCTGAAGATTTTTTATTACAGGTTCCGAACACAACAGGTGTAACGTGGTCTAGCTCAGGTGGTTCTACTCCAAGTGGAGCAGCTCCAACTAGTGGAAACGTGGCAGATTTAGGACTAGGTATAAATGTCGGAAGTACCACAGTCACATACGCTGCAAATAGTGCCATGATTTCTACATTTAAAAGCGGATTCCTTCCCACGACTAATGCAATGACTGTGTATTCAGGAGATTGTACTATCAATAGAGTACGATTAGTTTACTTTGGATATTCTTACCAGAATAACCCCGTAACATTGTTTAATAGAACTGTAGACTTAGCACCTAACAGTGCAACGACGCTACACTATACTCTACCTTTAGCAGAAAGAGTATCTGTATACTTTGAATCTGATACTGATAATATAGAATTAAAAGGTGTTGTACTTCACAATCTTGCTGAAGAGAATCCGTTAATAGATTACCAACGTTTGTATCTAATAAACAAGGAATTAAATTTTTCTAAATTTGGAAAGATTGTTGTTGGAGATACTTCCTTTACTATTTCTGAAGCTGCACAACAAGGTTACGCATTAACAAGATTAGATGCGTATACATACATCAAACCTCACCATGTACCTGTTGGTTCTATAATGGAGTGGTATGATAACGTTCCAGCACCAGAGGGTTGGTTAAGAGATGGCGGTGTAAATACTAGCGATTATCCTGCATTACATGACATAATGACTGTTACACCTACGTATAGTGATGGTGTACCACGTATCATATGTGCTGAACCATCGACAGGGCCTGTGAGTATAGTCGATTACTACCCTAAAACACCAGAAGAAAAAGATGCCGCTGGCGGTAGTTGGTATAGAGTATGGAGTGATGGATTTATTGAACAGGGTGTACACACAGTAGCTCCACCTGGGCCGTATCCGCATGTTAATATTTCATGGCTAATACCCTTTACATCTACGAATTATAGTATCTCTGGTGCAGTGGGTAACACTGCCTCTTCAGCTTCTGTGGGTTATTATAACTATTATAACGTAACTTCAAACTCATGTACTATTCGTGTGTATGGAGTAAATAGCTCACAATCTTTTCAAAACTGCACCTGCGTATCACATGGTTACTAATAGTCTTATTTAGTTACTTAAGAAGGAAATAATATGGATTTTTATATAGGACAAACCTTTGAAGGCAAGTATCCACCTACTGCTGCTATGTGGTGTAACAACTATAACAGTAATCCTCAAAAGGATTTTACTGTATCTATAGAAATGGTTGAAGGTGTTTACACTATTACAGGAACACCTGTAATTAAAGATATTACAATATTGGCGAGGGACTTGTCTATGCCTAAGTCTACTTTTGTAAACATGGTAGAAGAATTTACAGCAGCAATGGCAGCAGTAAATCCTACTGTACAACCCATTACTTTTGAAACTATATGGCAATGGTGCATGAGTAATCCTACAATTCTTAAACTATTCATTACAGAAGACGTAGTATATCGTAATGACCCTATGCTAGATTCTACAACAGGACAATTTGCTCCTGAGTTTATTCAGTATCTTGATATGATGTTTGTGTATCAAAACGAAATCATGCAAGAGATTACTTTAGCTAAACAAGAAAATAGAGCCATAAACTTAGATGCATTTATTGGAGGATAGGATGGATATTAAATTTAGTAATAATGCTAGTACGTATCTTATTGAAGCTATTACTCCAGAAAGTACGTTACTTCGTGTAGCTCCACCCACGATGTTCTTGTTTCCTGCGTTAGATGATGCTACAGACTATTTTATGCTTACTCTTGGTGATAGCAATGCTAATCTTGAAATAGTTAAAGTAGTATCTAGAGATGACGTTGAGGCTACATTCACAGTAGAAAGAGCACAAGAAGGTACAGCAGCACTAGACTTTCCTATCAACTCTATGGTTGAACATAGGCTCACAGCAGGAAGTCTTATGCATGTACTTAATGAAATAGCAGCTTCTACTACAGAAGCAGGACGTATACGCATAGCTACAGAAGACGAAGTGTTAGAGGGTATCGTTGACGATGCATGTTTAGTACCTGCGCACATCAAACTGTTTGGTGTACCCAAAGGATTTATTCAACTGTATAGTGGAAATACTTTAGATGGACACCCCGTTGATGAAGATGGAGTAAAGCTAGAAGAATACCATATATGTGATGGTACTAATGGTACTCCAGACTTACGTGATAAGTTCGTAATAGGAGCATCAACAGAGCATTATCCACATACCACAGGTGGTAGTAATGACCCCCATGTAGTACATGTGAGTGGTGGTAAAACAGGAGCACATGCTCTTACCATATATGAAATACCTCCGCATTGGCACTATGCGCATCAAGCTACGTCTATGAATGTAGCACCAGGAGGATTTCCTGGAGCAGCCTATGGTGGCTACAACAATACATCAATAGATGGTGGTACTGATGGAGGCACTCTTCCTCACGCACACGATATGCCTGATGTAGACTTTGAGTTCTCTGCACTACCCTCGTACTATGCGCTTACGTATGTTATGAAAATAATTTAGGAGATGCTATGATACAATCTCTAACATCTTTCGTAGGTATGTTTCCTCGATACACAGCTTATACATTAGACAGAACAGCAGCACAAAACTTAGTAGATGGTAGAGTAACGAGTAATGGTCTAGAAGCATACAGAGAAGACCTTATAATACAACGTATAGATAAAGCTTACCCAGATTTCTATAGACACTATAGGTCTGATGGTAGTGGACAATGGTTGTTCTTTGATACTAAAGTTGACGTGTGTAAAGGTGGAGTATTAGATGATTTAACTAATAGAACTTTTATTACAGGTCTAGACACATTTAGAGTATTTGATAGTGATACGTTAAAGAAAGGTCAACAAACAATTGATTCTACTAATTCTTATATAGTAGCTGTTCCTAAACCAGAAGCTCCTTCTGTCTCTATAAAAACAGCAGGTAGTGGTTCAGAAGAAACTAGAACATACGCTATATCTTACGCTAGGGTATGGGACTCTGAGAAGATAGACCTTGGAGATATATCTTCTCCAGCACTTAACGGAGACCTTACGTATATAGATACTAAAACAGACGCTTCAATTCTTATAAGTAATATAAAGACTGATGTTGAAGAAGGTCACAATGTAAATAGAGTGTATGTATACAGGTCTTCTGTAACATCTTCAGGAGAAGCATCTTATAGATATGTAATAGACTTTCCTATTAAACCTACAGCAGAAGTGGTAGAGGGTGTTACATATGATACAGCCAATAATACGGTATCATATTTAGATACTAAACGAGGAGAAGACCTCGGAGAAGTTCCTGAGAACATAGGGTGGACAGCTCCACCTGATGACCTCAAGGGTATTGTGTCAATGCGCAATGGTGTACTGGCAGGGTTTAAAGATAACACAGTATATCTATCTGTACCCTATCAAGGACATGCATGGCCAGACGCTTTTAAGTATCCATCAGATTACAGCATAGTGGGACTAGGGGCTTTTGGAAATACCTTGGTTGTATGTACCAATGCTATTACATATTTATTAAATACTAGTGACCCTTCTCTAGCATTCCTTACTCCTATCCAAGACGCCCATGCTTGTGTATCTAAAGAAAGCATTGTGTCTATAGACAACGCTTGCATATACGCAACTAAGTATGGTCTTATAAGAATAACAGGTAACGGTGCTTCATTAGTAACACGACCTCTTATCTCAGATGTAGAGTGGATTAAGCTAGGCCCTCACACTATTAGAGCGGCTATGCACAGAGGACAGTACGTTATGTTCTGGGATTCTGCGTCTAGTACATCTGATACGTTTGACCTTAGAGGCTATGTTATAGACTTTAATGAGATGGAAAGAGGTATGGTAGGTATATCACAAAGTGCAACAGGTATCTTCAATGATTTAGTTGATAACTCTTTATACTTGATATACAAACATAACACAGATAACTCTCACATTATAGCATCCTTCGCTGACTCTCCTTATAGAAGACGTGCTTATACTTGGACATCTAAAACATTTTTAGATAACACAGGATTATTTAATCTCAGTGCAGGTAAAGTAAACTTCCATGAAGGTAGATTAGACCTATCTCCTGGCCCAGTATTTGTGTATGAAGAATCACACAATCCTTTGAATAGTAATCAGGTTAACACTTTCTGCATTAATGGTGATGCTAATACTCACGACAAGAATAAGACTATCGTGGGAGATGACTGGTGTTTATTGTATTTATACGTAGACGATGTATTACGGCACGTTGAAAAAGTTTACAATAACAGGCCGTTCAGACTACCTGCTGGATTTAGAGGGGACTCTTACTATATAACTTTAACAAGCACAGAGCCTATTACTAGAGTACAAGTAGCATCTAGTATAGGAGAACTGGAGTAGTGTATGAATAAAATTGAAATTAAACTACCATCTATTCCTGGTGGACTCACGGCAGAAGTACATCAATACTACATAGAACTACACAAAAGTTTTAAAAAGTTAGAGTCTGCTATCAATGAACTTAACTCTAAGGTAGGTGCATAATATGTGGGGTGCTATAGCAAGTATAGGCGGTGGCCTAATATCTGGACTAGGTAGTATGCTTGGTAGCAGTAGCAGTAGCAGTGGAGAAAGTTCTGAATATACAGGAGCACTAAAACAGTTGGGTATTGATAGCACTAAGTTTCAATACCAAGCTCTGGATAAGTATTCAGATTTATACCAAAATTATTACTGGCCTATTGAAGAACAGTTAGCTCAATACTACAAAGAAGACTTAGAAGCAGCTAGACCTTACGAACAAATCATGAGAGATTACCAGTTATGGCGTGGTAATGATTTAATTAAGCTGGCTTTTGAAACTAATCCTACTCTTGATGAAAATAAAAAAGATGTTATTCGTAGACTCACAGAAGGTGAAGACGTATTAAGAGATAGATATCGTACAACAGCCTCTGCCGATGTGTCTGCTGCATACGACAATCAACGTGACCAAGACATGAGACAGATGAACACTATGGGAATTAATCCTAACAGTGGAGCATATGTAAACTACACATCTACTATGGGCAACAATGAAGCTCTGGCTCAAGCAGGAGCACGTACTAATGCAGCGTGGCAAGCAGAAGACACCTCTCTTCAAAGACAAATGGAAGCTAACAATTGGTACACCAATCCTTCAATGCTTTACAATCAAGGTCAGATACAACCAGGCATGAGTGTTAGTAACTTTAACTACGGCACATCTGGTGGCGGTAGTAGCTACGGATACGGTTCTTCTTCTAGTTCATCTAGTAGTGGCGGAGATATGTGGGGAGGAATAGGCAGTGCCTTTGGTGGTATCATGGGTGGCATGGATAGACTATTCCCAGAATATAATATGTCTAATCCAGCAGGAGCATTCGGTTCCAGTGCTACCTCAAGTACGTAGGAGAAGTGTATGAATAATCCTTTTGATGGAAGCTGGGGTGTACCTGGTAATAGAGTTATGGAAGGAATCAAGTCTGGCTTCTCTGTAAGTGATGCGTTTAATCAAATGACTATGAATAATCTTAAGACACAAGAGTACTGGAAGAGTCTTGAAAATGCAGAGCTACAAAGACAGATAGATAAGAATAATTTACAAACAGTGCTACCTCTTACTCAAGCAGCTAATGAAGCTCTACTTAAAGTACACAATATAGGTAATGTAAATACTGTACAAGATTATATTAACGCTAAAAATAAACTTAATCCATTACCTCAAGGTATGAGTTATGTGCATGGTAAAGATAACAATGGTAGAGATGTACTATACATTCAAGATGCCAATGGTAATCTTACTAATCCACAACCAGTCTTTACTGGTGTGTCTGCACGTAACAGTCTTATTATGGATAACGCTAGAAATCTTTATCAATTACGTAATACTCTTCCAGCAGAACAACAAGCACAAGCTCAACTGTATGCACAGCAACAAGGTAGAGCAGATACATTGTACGCTAAACAGCAACAAGAGTTATTTAAATTAGCTATGGGTATGATGGGCGGCTATGGTGGTCGTGGCTCTAGAGGTAGAAGCGGTAGTTCTTCTGGAGGCCAAGGTAGTTCTCCAGATGCACTAAATATGTTTAGAGGTTTTGATAGACAAGATGCAAGTTTCTCTAGAGAAGAAGCTCAAAAAGCAGCATTACAAATACTAGGGTATACGGAACAAGACGGTCAGATATATGATGCCAACGGTTCTCCTGTACAAGATAGTCAAATACGAGCTAACATCAATAACACAGCAAATACTATTCACACTAATTCGGCCAATGCTTACAAGCAAAGTGGTGGGAGTCTTTCTGTGGATGATGCTGTATCAATTGGTAGACAACAGTTTATGGGTAATACACAACAGTCTTTTGAACAAGCACTGTCTGGTAATTACGGAGTAGCTCCTATCATGGCAGCACCTACCCCTAGTCTAGCACTTAATCCTGATACTAATCCTCTTATAGCACCAGAGAATGCACCAGTAGTTGTACCTAAAGTACTTCCTAATATAACTACCACAGTACAGCCACCTGTAGATGGTGTTACACCAAGGGTTATTCCTAGTGGTGGTGCAGCATCTAGCATTATGTGGCCCTTTAGTGTGCAAGACTATCCTGTATCTAGAAACATTTACGAATAATGGAGTCAGTGCTTATGCAAGTACCATACAATTTTGATACATCTAGTCCACAGTATCAAATGATACAACAATACAGTGACGCTAATAGAGCATCCACTAACGCTCATTACGCACAGATGGCTGCTATGCTTCAACAGCAACAGGCACAACAACAAGCTCAGGCAGAAGCATTGGCACAACAAGAACACGCTCAGCGTTTGGCTATTCTTAATAATGCCGATGCGTATATGCAACAGTACACACCTATATCTGTGGATAATTCAGTAGTAGAACAACAAGCTCCAGGATACATGAGTCAATTTGTGAACAGAGCTTTACCTCAAACTGGAGCTATGCTTGCAGGAGCAGGTGGAGCTATAGCAGACTTTGTTGGAGCAGATGGTACTAGAGATTATTTGCTAGAAGCTGCTAATAGTTTGAATACATATGCACAAGAGAATGCTCCTAGACAAGTAGCAGACATACGAGATATAGATAGTCTAAGTAGTTTTGGTACATGGGCAGCAGAAACAGCAGTAGACTTAGCACCTAGTATACTAGGTACAATAGCTTCTGGTGGTTTGGGTGCAGTAGCAGGGGGTAGTGCAGCAGCCACGTCTATGTTGACTAACACTCTTGCTAAGAAAGCAGCAGAATACGCAGCTAAAGGTTTATCCAAAGAAGCAGCAGAACAGGCAGCAAAATCTTTTGTAAAGAGTAGAGCTGCACAGGCAGCAGCACTATCTTACACAGGTGTACAGGAAACAGGTTCAGCGTATATAGACAACGTAGCTAGTCACGGTGTTGATGCAGCTAGTTCTGGTAGAGCTATGCTCACAGGCGCAGCATCAGCAGCAGTGACTGGATTGATGGGTCTAGAAATGCCACTCATTAGAGCATTTACTGGAGTACCTGTAAAAGAAGCAGTAGAGCAAGCTGTTAAAGGAATACTCTCTAGGGGTGTAGCTATGGGAGCGTTACGAGAAGGCGGAGAAGAAGCCTTCCAACAAACGCTTCAGGCTCTTAATGCTACTATCAGTGATGAAAGAATAGGTCAGTTTACTCCAGAAGAAGGTTGGCAAATACTTAACGCAGCAGCAGCAGGTGCTGTGTTAGGAGCTCCAGCAGGAGCACTTAACCAGTATAAGACTAACAATAGTATTAGACAGCAACAAGCTATTGCTAAGCAAATAGAAGATGCCAAGAAACTAGAAGGAGCTTCTCCTGCTAACACAGACCTCAATGCTGCTCCAGATTTGTTAGACCCTAATGACCCTAACAATATTACTACTCCAGCACAACGAGCACAAATACGTTTAGCAGATATTACAGCTAAGACTGATGCAGCTATAGAAGCTTTTGATACAGAAGTAATGGCACGTAGGCAAGGTCTTGTCAATATGATAAGCAATGCTACACAAACACTATCTTTGTATCAAGACAATCCTACCGTAGAAATCTTACAGATGGATGTACGTAAACGTAAAGCAGAAATTAATAAAGCAAAAAGGGAGTTAATCAATGCGTCTACAGCAGTGGCTAAATTGGATGAAGAGTATGAGGCTAAAAGACAAGAGGTTATTGACGCTTCTCTTAAAGAAAGTGAAAAAGCATACGCAGACATGGGAGCGGAAGCGGCGATAGCGCAAGCTAATCAATACTACGCAGACCCATTCATATACGATTCACTATCTCAACAGGGTAAGCAAGCTATAGATTACGTTACTATGCAACGTAACAAGTTTGACGAACAAAGTGCTATGATACGATTGCGCATACAGCAAACAGATGCACAGCTTCGTTCTAGTAAAGCTCTTAGTGACATACGTGTAGCTAAAGTTCTTCAACAAGAAAAGAAAATTTTAGAGAAAGAGTTAGCAGATATAGACAAAGCTTCTAGACGTCTATCTACAGCAGCGAATAACATTCGCACAATGCTTAGCTATCCTACTAAAAAGTTTTCTCCAGAAACTTTGGATGCGCAGATAAAATCTATACAGAATACTAAGCTACCTACTAGCATTACAGATGCGGACAGTCTCGTTGACCCTGCTACATTTTCTGTATTTGATGGTCTTACGAATATTGTGAACGAAGAACAACAGAACTTCGCTCAACAGATGTCTGACCGTTTACAAGCGATACAAGACAGTAGTTTAATGTCTCAAAATATAGCACAACCTAATCAGTACCCTTTGCGTTCTGTTGAACAAAATCAACGACCTGACTTCTCACCTACGTGGTCTAGCTTTACGCCCTTAGAATCAACACCAGACACGTTTTTGGGGGGTGTAGAAGGTGCTATGTCACCTATGTCTTCTTTTCAGAATGCATCAGATAGCTTCTTACAAGAAGTGCCTTTTATGCAAGCAGCACCTACAGTACAACAAGGTAGTATTCCCGTACAAGGTGACATGTTTTATCAGCAACAACCTACTGTTGTACCTAACACTATGCCTTCTAGAGCACAGTTAGCTTTGTCTCAAGATGCTACTCCAGTACGCACTAATGGTGCTATACCAATGCCGTTAGGCCAACAAGACGTGCAGCTTCAAGCTCAACAAGCTTTAGCTAGACAAGCATACTTAGCTGAACAACAAGGTATACAAAACACTGGTATCTTTCCAGCACAAGAAGCTAGTGGCACAGCTATTCCTATGAATGCAGGACAAGTACGTCCAGCTATTCCAGAGCAAACTACTACATCTACTTCTGGTAGACAACAAGAAAGAGGTATACTACGAGGTACTACTAATGCTGCCAGAAAAGTATACAGTCTTTTACAATCTTCTCTTAAACAGTTACAAGGTTTAGGTAGGGTTACTGTAGTAGTAGATAGAGTATCAGATGTACCAGGATTAGACGTGGATGCTACATCCTATGGAGCATACGACCCTAGAACTAATACTTTGTATCTCTTTGGTGAAAACATAGAAGCAGGAGCTAGAGCTTTTGGCAACAAGAATCCTTCTAAAAACATGAAGGATATAGTAGCAAGAGCTATAGTACACGAGGGTGTAAGCCACTTTGGTTTAAGTGTATTACTTAATCCGACAGAGCGTAGAGCTTTCTTAGGTGGAGTACAAAGAGCTTTTAAGGATGACCCTAGGTATCAAGCTATCAAACAACAATATGATTCTGTATATCAAGGCCCTGATAAAGAACTAGCTATAGCAGAAGAGTTCGTAAGTAAATTAGCTGAAGGTAAAACAGCTCAACAACTTTTAGAGGGTATGCCTTCTGGTAAAGAAAAAGGTAAGTTAGCTCAGTGGCTAAACTCTTTACAAAATCTTTTTAGAAAAGTATTGCAGAAGATAGGTGTAGCAGATGTAACAGAGGCAGACATCATGGCTGTGCTTAGAATGTCGGCAGCTAATCTTGCTAACAATACTACCTTCGCTGTGCAATCTTCTCCTTTAGTTGAAGGAGCTGTATCTAGTTTACCACCTACAAGTGGTTTAACTAATACAGAAAAAGCAGAAAGGGCTCTTGAGGATGGTAGTCCACTCTCTACCTTTCGTAATGTAGATAGAAGTAAACTTGCTGAAACATTACGAGAACAGATAGATGATGCGTTACGTCCTATTGAAAGAGTAATGCAGAGTATTAAGAAAGCTGGAGGGTTCTTAACAGAGAAAACTAACATATACAAACTGTTAGAGAATATGCCCAATGCCCAGTTCAGTGCTATGAAGTTGTTTGAAACTACATACATGGAACCTCTTTACAATGCTATTATAAATCTTGTACCACAAGGTACAGATGCATCTATAGCATACGCTATGCTTGGTGATTATGTTACAGCTAAAGCTTCTTTAGAACGTAATCAAGTAAAAGGTACAGATGTAGAAGGTGCTGTGTGGAACAATGAAAAATCTCAGAAGATTATTCAAGACCTACAGTCTCCTCAGATGGACATAGCTTATGAAGCTTATCAACAAATGAATGAAGCTAGGCTTCGTATCATTGAAGATAATGCCCTGCTCCCTAAAGAGCAGACTGATGCTTGGAGAGCTTTGTATGAACACTATGCTCCTCTCAAGACTTGGGAAAGTATTATGAAACAAGACAACCCTCAGTGGCTAAGCAGTGAGGGTCGTAGACAAATATCTAACGCAGCAAGGCTAGATAAAATAGGAGCCAATGCGGCAGGTACTACTGGTGATATAGATAATGCAGTTACTCATGCTATTATGCAATGCTTTGATGTTATTGCGCTAAAGCATAAAGTAGAAATAGATAGAGCACTACTCCAATTGATGGAGCAGAATCCTTCTATAACAGACTTCTTTGAAGTAGCTGAGATATATGAACCAGAAAAAGGTTTACCTGTAACAAGGGTACTTGATTCAGAAGGTGTAGTAAAGTTTAAGAAACATAAGACAGCATCTACACTTAACCCAGGCAAGACAGTAACACTTATCGGAGACGGTGGTAAAAAGATTCGTGTAGTTATGCACGATGATGGATTTAGAAATGCTTATACAAAAGATAACGTAGCTAGATTAGGTTCAGTGTTAAGAGCAATGGCTAATTTACGTGGTAAACTTAGTAGGTTATTCACAGTATACAACCCCATGTTCTGGGCACGCAACCCTTTACGTGACGTTATGACAGCTATGCTTAGTGCTTCTGATATTGCACACCAATTACAAAGACTAGGTATTCCTGTAACATCTACCATTGGTCGCAAGATTCTTGTTGAAGGTTTTGGTAAGATGTGGAAAAGCAGCAGTGTTACCCAAGCTATCTATAGAGCAGAGTTAGCTAATGGTGTAGTAGATATGTCTAAGCTTGATGCTTCTTCTAAAGAGTATATGCAATACTATGATGCATACCAACGCTACGGTGGTAAGACTACGTACTTCTCTACTGGTGGGTATGAACAAATCATGAAAGATGTTGTAAAGAATCTTCAAGATAGAAAGCCATCTACTAGAAAGCAAGCAGCTAGAGCTTGGATAGGAAATGTAGGTAAACACATGGAAGCTATATCTGATGCTCTTGAGAATCAAACTAGATACATAGCTTTCGTAGAGATTGTTAAAATGCTAAAGGCTGATGGTAAAAATCCAGATGGCTCTCGTATGACAGATGATGCTATCTACAAAAGAGCAGCTAACTATGCTAGCAATCTTACTGTAAACTTTTCTCGCAAAGGAGCAGCAGCTCCAATCTTTGATTCTCTGTATATGTTCGCTAGTGCAAACATTGCAGGTAACGCTAGACTTCTTCAGTCTATGATAAGAAAGAACAAAGAAACAGGAGAGGTAGACAGAAACCACTTATCTAAATTCTTTACTCTTCCAGTACTAGCTTACATGGCACAAGCTACATTAGCTAGAGGATTGATGGGAGAAGATGAAGATGGTATCAATAAATATGATAAGATACCAGAGTACGTAAAGGCTAGCAACATAATTATACCTATGTCTGATGGCACGTATCTCACTATTCCTGTAGCATATGGACTAAACATATTCTGGAATTTAGCTAGGAATATCGTTGATGGTGGTTATGCAGCAGCTACAGGTGGCGTAGGCCCATCTCTTACAGATGCAATGACTAGTTCTGTGACAGCAGGATTTGATAACTTCACACCAATGGGTAGTATATCTTCAGAAGGTTGGACAGCTTTTGTGCCTACAATCTTCAGACCATTAGCTCAATTGTCTTCTAATAAAAACTTTGCTGGCAATCCTATTATGCCTAATAGTACACATCTTGTACGAGGTGAATTACCTGATAGCCAAAAGAGTTGGAGTACAACTGGTGAAGGCTTTAAGATTATAGCCGAGGCTATGAACTCTTTCACTGGTGGGTCTACTACTAGAAGTGGACTTGTGGATGTATCTCCAGAAACATTAGACCATTTGATAAACTCGTATCTTGGAGGCTTCGGTAGAATAGCTTCTTCTATGATGAATGAAGTTATTAAAGTACAGCAAGGTGACTTTAGTGTAGACGATGCGCTTAAACTTCCGTTTGTATCCGCTTTTGTTAGAACACAACAACCTTCTGATACTACTGGTATATTTGCTAAAGCTAGAACAGAGTTGCAAACTCAAATAAATACTGTTGAACAGGCCAAGGTTAATCCTAATCTTACAACAGCAGAACGTCTAGAGATTATCCGAGATAATCAAGCAGGTATACGAGCAGAACGTTTCTTAAATAGAGCACAAAAGCAGCTTAATGATTTACGTAGTACAGAGAAGGCTTTGGCTAATAATAAAAAACTAACTCCAGAGATACGTAATAAAAGACTTGAGCAATTAGAGAAGCGTAAACAAACTATTATGCAATCTGTAATTAAACGAAGCCAAGAGCTTGGAGTGAGGTTCTAATTATGATAGGTTTACTTACAGCTATTACAGGAATAGCCAATCCTATTCTTGATAAGATATTCCCAGACAAAGAAGCAGCAGATAAAGCTAAAGCAGAACTTACTTTAGAGTTAGCTAAGAATGAAAGCCAAATAGAATTAGCAGCAGCAGGTATTATTAAATCTGAAGCAGCATCTACTAGTTGGTTAGCTTCTAGTTGGAGACCTATTACAATGCTTACCTTCACAAGTCTTGTAGTAGGTAGATGGATGGGATGGGTAGACCCTAACTTATCTGAGGCTGAGATATTAGAATTGTGGAAGATTATTGGTTATGGTATAGGAGGATACATTCCTATGCGTACTATAGAAAAAGCGTTACCTCTTGTAACAGATACTTTAAAAACTAGGAGTATAGCTAAATATGCTAGGTAGAATATATAATAACATTCCAACTACAGGTTGGTACAATAATACTCCACAAGGTATTATCCCTAATACTTCTTATGGCAACTCCTACAGTAATCTATTCCCAACTCCTGTTAGAGTTACAGAATATGACGGAGCCAATCCTTACAAAACATATACTAATCCATCTCAAAGTCAAGGTATGTCAATGCCTTCTATGGGTATGGTCAATAAAGTAATGGGTATGTTTGGTCAAGGTAGTGCAGCTACAGGTACTGGTGCAGCTACAGGAACTGGAGCAGCCACTGGTCTTACTGGTACAGCAGCAGGTACTACAGCTAGTGCTGGAGCAGGTGCTTTAGGCGGAGCTACGGCTGGCACAGCCGCCGCAGGAACAGCAGCTACTGGAGCAACAGCAGGAGCAGTTGCTGGTGGTAGCACAGCGGCTAGTGGAGCTGGTGCTGCTGCCGCAGGAGGAGCTTCTCTTCTTCCAGCACTAGGTTGGGCAGCACCCTTCGTAGCAGCAGCAGCAGGACTTAGTGCTGATGCTGTAGCTAGAGGAGCTAATGAGAATGATTTACTTAGATGGTGGGGAGGCCCTGTTACCAATATGGTGGAAGGAGATTGGGATAACGCTGCTAAAGGTGCTTTACGTGTAGCAGGTGGCCCAGTATCTGGTATATGGGATTTAGCAGAAGGAGAGAATACAGAGATGGCTATAGGTTCTACCCTTGCTGGCCCTGTAGGCTCTGGTCTTGTAGGTCTTATTATGGGTAAACCATCAGAGGAAATTATACCGTGGCTTAGTGGCTACGTTGAAGAAGATTAGATTACAAAATAAAATCTTTATTAGATAAAAGAATACCCCCTAGAGCCCAGTGCCCTAGGGGGTATTGTTGTGGTACACACATCTACGTGTTTCTTCGGTTTCATAGACGTGTTCTTTCCATTACCTCTTTCACCGACCCGCCAAGATGAAGAAAGAGGCCAACGGGTAATATGAAATATGTGCTTAGTAGTGCCTACGTATATGCCTCATAATGGCTCACATTTGGCTTCTAAGAGCTTTTTATTTAAATTAGGTACTATGCCCTAGGTTGGTATATATTGTGTATAAAATGTTACAAGAAAGCCCCTTAGAGAACCGTCAAACTCTAAGGGGCTTTGTCGTTTGCTTATAGGAAATGCGCTAAGGGGGTGGAAGCACAACATCTATAAGCACTATGGGAGGCAAGGAGCGTATCGACTTACCTCATATAGTTAATTACTAGGTTCTATATTGTCAATAGTTTCTAGCACAATAAGGTCTAATTTATTTTTATCCAAGTACTCTTGAACTTTGTCAATTTTTTCTTGAATAAATTCTCGCATTTCTTTTACTGCTTCTTCAGCACTATTATTCTCTAGAATAACTAGAGCGTTACTCCACGTACTAATGTACTGCTCTTGCTTAGCAATTTGTCTTTTCTTTTTGCTAATAGCTATGTCTTTCTTATTCATTGTCTTGCGCTCCTATGTTAAACGCTTTAATAGCTTCATGCATATCACCATAAGCAGGACTTTGGTATTCACATTTAGGACACATCACCGTAGCTAAATATCCATCTTCTTCAGAAACGTATACTGTTTGTATGTAAACACTATTGCCACTGCCAATAAAGAAACATGTTTCACATTCTGGGCATACCATGTTGTAAACCATATACGCTACCTCTATGCAAAGTGTACATGTACTATTTTACCGCCATTAGAATCAATGAGGTAAAGTTTTTCTGTACGTATATCATTGAGTATACGATAGGCTTCATAGTCTTGAATAAGAAGAGGTAAAACTTTAGCTATATTTTTATATTGCTCAACAAATGCGAGATGATTTTCATCAGAGTTGTCAAGCGTGTAGGGAGTTAAAACACTTAATACATTAGAGGCGTGAATAATAGCATCACGCAATTCAAGTTGTTTCCGTTCTACACGAGTCATGATTATTACTCCTCAATTTTAATACTAGAATCTTCTATTACTTCAATTTCAACGGGCTCTAGTTTAAGTGTAGCTTCTTTCTTAGAAGGTTTAGCTACATGTTGTTCCCCTTTGAAATGAACATCATTAAACAATGATGGTACTTTAGCAACAGCTTGCTCAAAACTATCCACAGAAATAGCGTGGTCGAACTTTAGTTCTTTTTCATAGTGAGCATTGCCCACTTCATAAATAACTTTAATCATTATGCTTCAACCTCTTGTTTAGTTTCTGTATCTACCACTTCTTCTTCAGCGATAAGTTCTTCAACGACATCAGTGTTTTGTTTTAATTGACTAAGAAGTGTTTTAAAATTTACTTGCGTCATTTCCCAGAGCTTAGCATTCATTTCGCCAGGAAGCTCAAAAGAAAGTTCAAATTTTTCACCATTGTGTTCAGCAGTTAAAACAAAATTAGTTTTATTCATTGTTAAATCCTATATCTTTAGGTTCTCGTGTTGATAAAAAAGTAGCTTTGCGACTAGTGCCAGAGCCACCGTACTTACTAGCTAATGCTAGTGCATTGACATTATCTTTATTTGTGTAGATTGTGTATTGAAATATAATGTCTACTCCATCATTTGTCAATCCACAAACATGACATGTTATTACAAAGTCCTCTTCAGGAAAAGAGGAAAGCAATACATCTTGTATACAATCTTTTATATTAACTATTACTGCATTGGGATACATCATAGCATAATCACATGCACGTTCTGTTTGTAATACAAGGTATACTTTTACTATAGAACCCATGTTTACAACTTGCAACATGGAATCCCATTTCATACGCTCCATTATCTCTTCTTCAGAAGCAGAAGAAGAAATGTTTTCTCTGCAATCAAATAAAGATTCCCAAAAGTTTTGTGCTGTGTCTGGACATGTTTCCATTAGAGACATGCCATAATAAAAATTCTCAGCTCTTTCAGATGCAGAACCTTTAGTGTAATTATCTATGTACGATACGCAAGTAGGTGTAGATTTTTCTGTGTAAGAGCTAAAGAAGTACTGCCATAATGTAGTACATACTGTGCCGTTAGCTCCATCTAGATGGATAACATTCTTTTCTATTGGAAATAAAGTTTCCCTAGACGAGTTAGATATATATACGTATGTGGTATCTTGATGCAAAGGCATAGACGACATACTTGTCTCAATAAAAAATACTAAATCTTTATTCTCAACCATATGAGGTTGGATATCACTTCTGTTAGCAATACAGTGAACAGATAATTTCTCTGCATCCTTACCTGCTAAGATGTAAAAATGTTTGATTATAGCTCCACAACAGTGTGCTACTAGTGTGTCTCCACATATAATAGAAATTTTTTCTGTATCAAAGGAAGCTAGCATATGTGTACTAAGTAGTTTGTGTACCCGTTCCATTAGAGTCTCCTTCAGTCTCTGGCAAAGTAAATAATTTTTCGTAATCACGAATCTTCATAAAAGCAATGCTAGCCATGTAACAAGCTTTTAATATATTAACTAGTTTTTGTGTGTCTGAATACTCATACGTGGATATATCTTCTTGTTCATCGGAGATAAGTTTAGTGTCATGCTTTCCTGTGAGTATGTTATCTAGCTCATTACGAGCCAACTCTATAAGAGTCATATCGTCCATATTAGAGTACTTATCTGTAGGATAATCCATGCCTACTCTAGTGTATTTGTCTTCTATCTGCATAAGCATAGTAACAGCAAATAAATCCCACATGTACGCACGTAGAGGAAATCTTCTCCCAAGGTCTGCGCATGTATCAGCATGGTTTTTCATGACAGTTGCTATTTGTTGTGTGTAATCGTAGTGTACACTAGGGTGTAGTTCTGATGTTAGTTTGTCTATTTCTTGAAGACTTTCTACGGATGACTTTACGTACTTGGTTGTCTTTGACATTACTATCTTCCTTAGGTTTTGGTATCCCTAGTCTGTATGGGTATAAATTACAAGTAGTTATAGGACAGGATTCCACTTCTGTAACACTGCCCCCAGAACATTCTTTGCAATGTCTCCTAATGAGAGTTATAGGAAGTGGTAATCTAGCCATAATCTACTCTGTAGAACAGGGAGCTTTACCTGCTTTCCGTACCTTACCGTTAGTGATTGCAGGAATGTTGTTATTATCCGTTGAAGGAGTATGTATTACATTAGTAACAGCATCATCTACAGTTTTGCGACACGCCTTAAGAAAGTTATCATACGTAATATCCCCATCAAAAGTGGTATACGTGTGAATGTGCCCACAACGAGTACACATACTTTGTACAACGCTTGCTCGGCCAAGTTTACCAATAGACAGGTTGTAAGTTTTAGTATCGCTGTTAGCATATGTGTGCCCAAATATGGCACATAAAAATTTTCCAAACATATATTCTCCTTATTCGTATATATACGTCCCATTTATATTTCTTTGTACACTATCAGATAATAAACGCAAAGCCATTGCAGCTACTTGATAGGCTTCATTATATATAGTAGCCCAATCTCTATCATCTTTACCGCAGTTGTATATAGCTTCACGTAGCTCTGATATCTCTTCTTCTAACACACATAGACTGTGCTCTAACGAAGGGTGTGTTGGATATTTTTTATGGGCGTCATAGAGATGGTACACTGTATCTGTAATAATATGCTTAAGTAAAAGTTCATTTAAGTTTTTAGGAGGGTTGTCTAGTTTAATATTCATTAGAAATCTCCACTAAGTACATCTTGTTCTGTTATTACAGTAAAGCCGTGCTTCTCTGCCCAGTCTTTATACGTAGTTTTGCTTGAGGGATGTAATTTATTGTTAGGTTTTTGAAACAGTAAATGTATTTTAATATCAGGGTGTTGTGCTTTGACACACTTAAGCATAGCTCTATCACTAGGTCTAAAGTAACCCTTATACTCTATATATTTATTGTTTACACAGAAATCAGGAGTATAGTAGCATACATCTGGAACCCATGGAATACGTATAGTTTCGTATTTCCATGGGATACCAGCGTTAGTTAATGCGTCAGCAAATCTTTCTTCTGCTTTACTCGCAAATTTCTTCTGTTTCATCAATGGTTGCTTCTTCAAAAGTAGCTCCTGTATCAGAGGCGATGCCCTCTAGTTTACCAAGAGTGTTTTGTAGTTGATTTACAAAAATCTTTAAAGACTCTAAGTCAAGATACATGTACACTTTTTCGTTTGGTAAATCTTTGAAGTGACTAGTAGCTTCTATCAATGCGTAGTCTGTATCTTTACCGTACCATCTGCCACAAGATGTAGTAACACGGTGTGCTGTGGTAGGTCTAGCTGCTGATTGATAGAGAACATTAGTATGTTGTTTATATTCAGTACTACATTCAATATATTTATTCATATAATATATACTCCTTTATACTATTGTCAATAGTAGGGCACTAAAAGTGAAAACCTTAGAGCCCTACTTTACAAAGACTATTGGTCAGCTAGTACTGCCGTAAAGTCTACATTACCATTATCGTCAAGAACAAGAGTATAATTCTTGGCTCTATCTGAATTATCATGTTTATTAACACGCAAGGGTTTGTCTAGTAATGCTTGCAACCCGTTAATAAGACTTTGCACTTCAGTTATACTCAATGTGAATTGCATAGATACAGAAGATTTACCATAACGAGTTTGGTCTAACGTGGTTACGTTAAAGTCTATTGTACCGTTCCCTGCTCGAGTAATCTCTCGATGGGCGAGGACAGATACAGTCTGTCCAATGTGATTGGGCGATGGCATAATATACTTAGCCATTTCGTCACTAACCCAATGCTTTGCATCTAAGATATCTTCATTATCATTTCTGTGATAAAGAGTATCTTCTATTTTAATCTCTAACATACGTACTCCTATTGTACACGGTTTGTTCCAGGCACATTCGCCTTGGGGGTAAAGTCTACACAACCAGAAGCAAACGCTTTGTAAAGCATAGTGCCAAGTGTAGAGATAGCAGTATGGTCTATGCCTAAATCACAAAGAGAATTAATACCCTCAATGGTTTCATGCACAAGGTTCATACCACCTACCTGTTCATTGGGAGCAGAGATAGCTATATCACAATTAAGAATATCGTATTTGCCCCATATAAAGAGTTGTGTATTCTGTAACTGAGTAGTATCACAACAAGGACAGGCTATGTCTTCGTGTTCTCTGAGGTATACAACCAAAGCTTCTTTAGTGTCAGCGTCTTTACATACTGGACATTTATATAAAGTGTATACGGGGCTGGCCTGTACGTGTACGGGTACATCAATTCCTGCTATATTCATATTAGTTGGGTATCTCATAGTACTACCTCCTTGTTTTATTTGACTAGTCTGCACATTTTTAGTGTACCACTACTCACTCTTTGGTCTTTACACGTATAACATAAATATCTCCATGCATACTTGCCATTGTTTTGTTTAACCATACACTGAAATGGTGCTTTTCTTTTACAGAAAAAACACTTGTGTTTGCTTTTGCTATCCTGCGTCCACACATCTGTGTCCCATTGATGGCTAGGCATAGTGTATTCTACCTTATGCAAACATGCGATATACTAGTCGCACCTCTTTGCTTATGTTAGGACACTTAACTGTGTACCCAACTATAGGTTCTATAAATTTGTTAAAAGCATTAGTCGCATTCATCCAATGAGTAGCATACATAGTAGCTTGTTTGTATGCTATAGCGGCATTGTTATTTTTCTTCTTAAAAGAAAACGTAGATTTTTTATTTTTCATATATTACTCTTGCAAAGTTTTGTCTATGTGTATACATGCTGCGGCTAAATAGTTAATAGCTCCATACAGCTCATTCTTCGCAGCTTGTTTTCCTTTGATTTCTAAAAGACGTATAGCTTCCTGTGCTTTCTTCATAGCTTGGCCGATAGGATAACCTAAACCTACCATCTCTGTGAGACGAAGTATAGGTTGGTCTTCAAAAGAATTGTCATTGGCGTGTCGTTCAACGCCTTTACCTTCCGCCGCTTGGTTATAAGCACACATAAGTTCTGCGTAAAGAGACACATAATTAGGATTTAATTCTTGTGTTAGCATCTTGATATTCCCTCGCAGGTGTAAAAGTAGAATCTTTTTGAAAGCCTAGTAAATTATAATCAGTTGCATATTTAACTAAAGACACAGTCTTCATATGCTCTTCGTCAAAAAACAATGGGTGTACGTGGAAAAAATCTATGTCTTCTAATCGCTTCGCTGCATTATGCGGTATGCACCTTTGTAATACCACAGTGTCATTGTCTGAATCCATGTTGTGTATCCACCACGTATGGTACACCTCTGTGTCTTTACCTTGTTTCTTCACAATAGTGGGATACTTGGCTTGATATATACTATATTCCATTTATCAAATCTCCAAAGACTTCAGGTAATTTTTTAGCTACTTCTTGTAGCAACGGAAGCATTAGCTCTTGCATTTGTGGATGTGGGGGGCCTGTTGTACCTATAGCACGTAGAGCAAAGATGTGTCTCCACTCTCGAAGATTAGCTGTGATAACTATTTCAGTTTTAAGGCCGTTAGGTAGTACACACCTAGCTATTTGTGGAGATATACCCTTATTTAGCAGCTCTGTGTATGCGTCATAGCATATTCTGTATGTCTCTTCTACTAGAGAACTGCCTTCAAGGTGAACAGTTGCGTCTTTTATATCATACATCTCTAGACGTAATGGGTTCACAAACTCAGCACCTTTATTGGCGTAGTTTACATATCGTGTACTTTCCTGGTTAAAGGAAGCAAGTCTGTGTCTTACTAATTCATGAGACACGCCTCTATCGCAGATGAAACGTACTGTCATATTGGCATGTTCTAATGCTGTATGATGTCCTCTATTAATAAGCATCTTAATCATAGCTTTGTAGCTATCATCTGTAGTTTTATCTTCAGACTTATAGCACACCCTAGCATATTGTTCAATAGCTTTAAGGTCTTCAACAGTAGGTATCTTCTCAATTATGAACGATGGTTCAATAATACTAATCATTACTCAATACTCCATTTGACGTGTATGCTTCGCATAGATTGTGGTTTTCTATAGGCTTTGGTGTAAAGCGTTGCACACCATTGGGCATTACTTCAAGAAATTTTTTAAGAGGTCGGACATATACATGTACATCAGCAGGGTTCTCAGCTATGTTTGAGTACACTACCCAAGGTTTAAGGGTGTGGTGGTGTAATGCCGTTGTTAATACTACGTATTCGTTGCCTTTGAAATGAGTCCAACGCTGTCCTGTTTTAAGGTCTATCTGTATCATCTATGACTCCATTCATTTCTGAGTAAGTAAACTTTTTCTTTTCGTGTTGAATATCAATATCATACTTTAGTGATAAGATAAAGAGACATTGATGACATACATCTACACACACATCGTGCTCCCCATCTTCTTTGGATAACCAAAACATTTTGTGTACACGAGTTTCATAAGGACGCCCACAGAACTCGCACCATGCTGTTGTACAGGAAGGTATCATACCTTTGTCCCCTACAAAATCAGAACGCACGGCTTTGGCCTCGCTCCAATCAGCAAAATAATTGTAGTATCTGGAATCATTATTTAACAGTGGCATCATAATACTCCGAGTATGGGTTTCTTGCGCAAAAGTTACACATGCCCCATTCTGGGTCTTTACCCACACTATGTGGACATGAGCCCCACGAATCACCTGGGAAATGTCTGCACGACCTGTAGAAACACTCACTATCATACGTGTAATATCGTGCGTTTCCTGTGGCAGACTGTGACCTTATGGCAACATTATCATCATAGGGCACACTATGTGTGCCGTCAAGAAATTCTTTAATTGTTTTCCAAAACCCCATTGTCTACTCCTAGATAGGCTTGATATTGATTGCAGAATTTGTTAATAGAACAATACCTTTCGCAGCGTAGTCTTGACGCTCTTCGTTCCTCTATCTCATATCCATACAATTTTCTATCGTTAATGTATACTTCAGCCTCAGCCCTAGTATCACAAAGCTTTGTAGCTTTGCCAGCTCCTGGTTTATATACAGCATACTTAGCTGGCTTAGCCCAGCAATATTCGTCAGAGCAAGCAGGTAAATCATTATCCGCCACATCTTCTGCATCAATGTGTTCCTTAAGAACCATTTTAATAAAGGCTTCTCGCTCTTTCATAGGCCAAGCTTTTACACGAAACTCTGCTGTGGGTGTGCGAGGATAACTATCTGTGTTGTCATACTTAACTCTAGCATCACGCCAGTCTACGTAGATAGCATTAATACATAGGTCTTCTACTGGATAACCTTCCAGTTCTAAGAAGTAAGCATTAACATTAAGCTGTATAATCCACTCGGGTTTCATTTCCTTTCCGTGAATATACGTTGTTGTAGTTTTGTGGTCGTATAATGTTTTGGTTTCTGCATCATAGCAGTCAAACTTGGCTCCGATAGAACGGAACTTATCTTCTTCATATCCATCTGGCTTAAGGAATTTAACTATACGCTTTTCACAAATGTACCTAGGGTTGTTTGCTAATTGCCTTTCAATGTGGTCATGTACTGCTGTACCAAAGAAGGCATACCAATTACCCAAGAAAGTTTCTTCTACTTTATCACCGTGTCTGTTAAGTAATTGCGTTTGTCTCGGGGATTGACACAGTACTGTGGCAGAGTATTGAAAGGGTCTGCCTAATAAATCCTCATGGGGTTTCATCACGGCATCCATCATCGGTGCTGGTACTAAACGGTCTATATTCATTAGCTTACTTCTCCTCCTCCTGGAGCCCATATTAATGATGGGTCTTTTTCTAACTTAGCTAAATACTTTGTTCGTTGAAAAGCAGCGGTACGAATGTCATTATGGGATTTATACTTACATATTACTTCGGAATATTTAGTACAATACTTAAGAATACTGTCTTCGTGTTTGTCCATAAACTCTTCAGCCTTGTCTATACTAACAGGCTGTGCGTCTTCAGATAACTCTAGCCTAGCTAAAGATGTACACCCATTCATAATCTCCCACCAAAACTCTGGATGCTTGGCTTTCCATTCATTATGGTAGTTGTCCATATTTACTCCTTGTTACATGCAAGAGTTCTTATGTTTATTCTTGCGTGAATATTTTTTCTTAGAATTGTGTACTACAGGACACGCTGTGTAGTGCCACTGTTTAACTGGCTTTTGTTTAGCCTTCTCCTTCTCCAATATTTCTTTAAAAGAAAGTTTCATAAACCCTCCGAAAAAAATAAAGGCTACGCAAGGAGACATGTTTACGTAGCCTTTGTTAGCGCACATTCTAAGAGAGCTACGGAACTTAGCTTTATCTCTAAGAAGTAGGATTGTTCCACGGTAACTCCGAAGGAGAAACAGTGGGTACTTGCGCTGATTGTATAGTTTGTTCACTGAGAGGTGTGTAAGTAGGAGCTTCGCTATTACGATTTTCTATAGACACAATACGCCAGAAGCGTCCGTCTCGTTCCATCTTAATGCTTAACCTATCGCCTTGCTTACACGCCTTTTGAAAAAATTGTACGATACTTTGGTTGTGATTAGGTAAACCGTTTTCAATAACGGTAGTAGTTTGGTTGTCAAAGAAAACCTTAGTCCAGTCTTCATCAGGAGTACCCTGATAACCTTTCTTAGTTCCTGTAGCTTCCCAACCACTGTATGTTTTACCTGATTCTTTTCCTACCAAGTCATCTCTGTATTGAATCTTATCAAAAATTACCCACATATGTATGTATCCTTATTTGAATTTGTTGTAATGTATATACTATATACTACTTGTTTAGTAATAGGTCAAGGTCTTGTTGTATCTTTTCTATAGAAAAAGTATTGCTATCATAGTCATACGGCATACTACCATAGCTTGTACCCATAGATACTTCGCCTGTTAATGGTACGCCTATATCGTAACTATAATACTGATTGAATGTATCACGTAACCCATTAAAAACATTTAACATTATCTCAGCTACTCTAGGCGCATCCTTGTAGGACACTTCTGCTACTAACGAATCGTGTACTTGTAGTACAAAAGTAGCATCTAGCTTTTCCTGCTTACATATGTGGTATATTTGTAACATTGCTAAGTGCATCATGTCAGCACTAATACTTTGTATTGGATAATTACATATTTCATTCAACGAAAAGCCACGTTTATACTCATGACTTTCTTCTGTATGGAATATAAAATTAAGTAGTCTACCACTAGGTTGACGTAACCAACCTTTCGTTTGTTTGACAATCATTTCATTGTTAAGAATCCAAGACCTAAGTACATTGTACTTAGACCAGAAAGCTTTAACAATACCTTCCCATTTCTTTAGCGTAAAGGATGGCATATTATAGTCAGAATAAAAAGACCTAGCCTTACCATCATAAATCATACGAAAATTAAACACCTTGGCAGGTTGCCTGTACTCTGATTTAAACTTAGGGTCATCTGTATTACCACCAAAGAACTCTACTCCTGCATAAGTATGGATATCTACACCATCTACAATTTCTTGTATCATGACAGGGTCTCTAGACATACCAGCATCAGTGCGCCACTCTATTTGAGAAAGGTCTCCGTTAATCATAACGTAACCGTCTCTAGCTTTAAATAATTTTTTCAGTGGAGATGTACCACTGCGTGGCAAGTTCTGTCCATTAGGATTAGAAGAGCTAAGCCTTCCTGTTCGTGTAGTTGTTTGGTTAAAGTTGGGGTGGATACGACCATCAGTACCTATCTTACGTAGTAGTCCTGCATCATTGTCTTTATCAGACACTAGGGTACTATATGTTTTAGCTGCACCACTTCTTTCTACTAGAAGTTTCAAGAAATCTTTTTGTTTTTGTGTACGAGCACCAAGTCTAGCTAATACATTTTTACCAGTGGAAGGTTTGCCTGTTTTACTAGACACCATGCTATCGTCATACTTAAAGCCCATGCCTTTTACTGGCGCATCGTAGATAGCTTTACGTGTATACACACGTACTGTACCATTCTTTCTAGGTCTACATACAAACTCTTGTACATCTCGTTTGATACTACCACCAAATAGTATAGCACCAAGTTGGTCAGAGCTACCTACATTAAATTCTAAACCAGATAATTTGTAGATGTTGTTATCAATATCTTTAAGAATCTCTGCGTATTCAGCTACATATTTTTCAGCACCATCTTTATCAAAGCCTACGCCAGAAGATTCCATTACGGATAGCATCTTAACTAATTCCATATTAATATCTACAATATTATTTAGTTGCAGAGTATTTACTAAGGGTAGTTGCGATAAATAAAGATGCTCCGTTACACGCAAGTCTTGTTCTAAATATGGTTCATGTACAGACATGGGTATATCATACGTTTCAATACCACGCTTCCAATACTCAGACATCATATCTAATTTTTCTTCACCACCATGTCTAATAGAACATGCTGATAAATTATACTTGAGTCTAGTATCTTGTCCGTTAATAAGATAGTCAGCTACTTGAGTACACCAAACCTTTTTACCTTCAGTGTTTAGTCCTACATAAGATAACCAAGATAAATCAAACTTGGCATTATGGCACACAATAACATCACATTCATTTATGTATGCTTGTATTTCTTCAATCATATCTTCCATCTGTGCCTCAGATAAAGATATACTTACATGATTAAAGAGCCACATCTTAAACTCTCCTGTATGGTCTACTATGCCTATGCTAGACAAGTATGACCCGTTACTCCATGGCTCATGCCTTGGTACACATGAGCCCTCAATATCAAGTATTAAGTGTTTCACGGGCCAACCTCTACAGTGTTAAGATTTTAAGCTTCTCGTCTATCTGAGCAAGCTCTTTAGTCTTTTGTTTAAAAAGAATATTGTGTCTAACCGCAGTATCCTTGTGCTCTACAAGTTCTTTTAATATCTCTTTGCGCCTTTGCTTTAGAGTATTAATAGCATCTTTGAGAGCATCACCACTACTTTTAGGAGATGAAGGTATCGGCTGTAGTTGAGATACCGTTCCCATAAATCTGAACAAGTCTCCCAGAGCCTTGATGTTCTTCTCTTTCTTGTCTCCCATCAGAGCCTCCTAGTAATAATTTAGTGTTATCATTATAGTACCTCGCACGTTGAGGGTCTATAAAACATTCTCCTCTAGCTTGTACACCTGTACCCATTTTGTTTTTACATAAATGTAAATAACGGGTATGTTCTAAGGGCGTACCTGCTCCATCAAATGTTCTGCCTATGCCAATAATGTAATCAAATTCACCAGGCTTAAGCGTTTTACTACCATCTATATCGGTAGGTTGTAACCATTTTTTATTTTCAGCAGATTGGGAAGCCTGTCCTACTGTAAGTATGTCGATGTTATTCTTCTTAGATATCTCACGAAGTTTTGCGTAAATCATTTGCAGTCTTTGTACATCAGAAAGATTACGTTCACCTCTGAAGTGTAGTTTATCCGCTTGGTCTACTATGATAGCACGAATCTTGTGCTCATTAACCATACGTTCTATATCAGAAATATATATGATAGCATTGTCGTGTAATAAACATCTAGTACCACCTGCTTCAATGAACTCTTGTGTAAGAGTATCCACTTTAGCATCAGCTTCAGCAGATGTAATGTTAAGTACAGATAGCATAAGTCTATCCATAATCTTTTCACCATCTTCTTCGTTGTTAAGATACAAGATATACTCGTCATCCTCTAGTTGAGGAAGCCATGTACGAACAAGATTAATAATAAACGTAGTCTTTCCTGTATCTACACGAGCTAGCACATGTCCCAAAGACTTACCTCGTAATGGCCCTAGGTGTAAATCTAAGGGCGTTATTCCCCATGTTAGACCTGGAGTATCGTTTTTCTTTTTACGAGAAGTAGATACATCATGAGATACAAAAGGAGATTCTTCTGTGTCTTTACCAAAGGATACCTTTGTGTCTTCAAAAGCATCCAGTATCTCAGACACTTCATGTAAATAGTTATGTGAATTATCTTCTTGCTTCTCAGCTAAGAGATACAAAATTTCAGATGCAAAGTATTGCTCTAGAAAACTATTAAAATTATCAAGAAGAACGTCTTGCTTAATGTCTGCATTAGCAGCTTGTATAAGTAGTTGCTCAAACAAAGTATCTTTCTTTGTGATACGATTGTTATTATATATGTGCAAGAGTAATTCTTCTACCTTAACATCTTGTACATCTGTATACTTTTCAAAGTATGATTTAAGATTATCAAGTATAAACACTGTTTCTTTTTCTAGATTAAGTCCACTAAGATACTTATAGTATAGATTAAAATTGTCTCTATTAAGTACAACTTTTACAACGTAAGCTTCTTTTATATCCACATGTGCCTCCTTGGGGTATCCAAAATAGATAACCATCTCACGCAATAATCCAAGGGGTCACAGAAAATAAATATTTTTTAAATACAAACACTTGACAAAGCTTCGCTTTGCTATTACTATATACTTAGTAGCTCCTAAGTTAATGGAACTCGGCTTTGAGGCCGAGTTCCCCTAGTTACTTAAAGCTATACTACTATATACTTATAGTAACATATACTAAATAACTAAAGCACATCCCTTCTTCGTGAAAGAGATGTGCTTTTTGTTTTACTACGCTACGCTGCAACACCATACTCTCCCCATATTTTCTCATACCAATTAGGTTGATACTTGTGTCTAGGAGGAAGATACTCTGTATAGACAAAAGGCCAATACGGTTTTTCTTCTTCTAGGGGAAGAGTAAAGTTTGTTTGTTTAATAGGCGGATTGCGTCCTGGTGCTCGTTCAAAACCATCACAAGCTAGTTCTTCATCAGACATATCCAAATGATACTTCACTAAACCTACAGTAGTCTGTCCTAAATCTGACCCACTGTAGAGTGGTTGTAAGTCTGGATAACATACCATACTTTTACCAGGATACCAATACGCATCTGGAAGTTGCACCATATATGTGTACTCCTTGTTGTAATAAAACCCTAGTTACTAAAGAGACCTTTAGGATAGTCTCTAGTTAGCTAGGGTTCTATTGTTAACCACTTGTATTAAACAGTGACAGCCTGTTCTTTACCAGAGAACAAGGCATCAATGTCAAGCCCAGTAAGAAAGTTTTTAAATTCCTTAAGAGCTTCAACAGATGTAAATACCACTTGTTTACTGTCAGATTTAACACAAGAGTTGTATGATGTGGTATTAAAAGATACACTAATGTAGTCCGCTGTATCGTTAGTTAATGTAGCACGACATGCGCTGCACCAACCACATCCGCATTCTTTACGCACACGGCGAGCATCAGCAGTAGCTACTGCTGTTTCACCCTTAGGATGTGGAGTAACAACGATACGGGTAGCCCCATAATTGTTCAAAGATAAGTGAACAGGATTGGCAACAGAGGTTTCAGTCTTGCTTACTACCTCAGTAGCAGTATTGAGGCTAATAGTGTTTGTATTGTTTTCCATAATAATCTCCAATTAGTTATATATTAATAAAGGTTTTTGTAAACATAGGGCAACAGGACAAGCGTATCCTATGGTGGAGTCTCCGTGCCTACACTGTAAATAACTTTGTATGTCTGTAATAATATATTATACATAGCGCACCTCCTTATATATCTGCACAGCACGTCTATATAAACTGGCTACGCAATACACTATGTGTTCTACTGCTGTGAATAACTTAGCTATAGCTGTAAACATTTTGAATTTCTTGTTATTAAATATGTTAAACATATGCGCCTCCTTATTTTAAGTGCTCTATAATTTGTTCCGCAGTGTAACACTTAGGGTCAAGAACTGTTGACACCCAAGTTGATTTAATATTAAAGGTATTTAAACGACTACTATACTTAATACTGTCAAGCTTTTTATCACTGTCAAGCCACACTTTGACTTGCAGAGTCTCGTGAAGACTGGCCTCATTTATAAGACTATGTATTACATAGTCTGGCAGGTTACTACCGAGCAGAGCTATGGCACGAAAGCCACTTCTTTGTATAGCAATAGCGGATAATATATCCTCAACAATAACAATTGTATTAGAACTGTTATCTCCATTGGTAGAAAAGAATACTCCATGTTTACTAGTAATTACATTTAAGTACTTACTTTCCGCAGGGTTATCTCCAACATATCTACCTTGCCAATACACAAGAGAACCTTCCTTATACACAGGAAGAATTACTCTTTGGTATGTGTCAGACCAACCAATGTTATAGGTCTCGATTTCAGCATCAGTGATACCATACTTACGAAGCCACATTAGTCCATCTATTGAAAACTCTTTGTTTGTATCTCTAGGTAAACTGACATAATCCCTAGTTCTATTAATAACATCAGGAGATTTACGCTGTTTGATACGTTTAATTACATCACTCTTAGGAGGAGTGTACCTTTTACCTTCTGTTCTTACGAAAGCAGTTTGTTTACAGTTATGACAATACATGACAAAGCCGTTAGGTTTTCTTGTCACGTTAAACCCAGTCGTATTCTTTTTGTGAAAAGGACAATAGGGGTAACGTATTGTAGTATTAAGACCTTGCCCTTTATCACAATATTTATGTAGGTCTATATGCACTACGCTATCCTCCTTAGAATGCTAGAACGAATCTGTATCCTGTGTAATCACATCCAGTAAATTGTTTATGCAATATCTGTTGCGCTAAAGTTTTCATTATCTTCAGTGGACGAGGACTTTCGTCTGTTAAACACTCTTCGTAGGGAATCTGTACATACTCTTTTAATGTGTGTACAGTTTTGTTGGAACACTTTTTTAGCCCTGCCAACACCAGGGCACTGACGAAAAAACGTTTAGTCTCTTTACCTAAAGATTTAATAGCACCTAAAGGCGTAAAGCTTTGTGCCTTTTCCTTTAGCTCTGCCACTTCTTGCTTGTAGTTTTCCCACAATTTAAGAAGATACTCAAGAGCAATCTTCCCATATTTTTTAATGTAATAAATTAATTTTTGCATAACGCACTCCCTGTATAATAATAATTTATGGCTAGTTGTTTTGCTATGTGTATAGCGTGAGACACACGGTGTACAAACAAATCATCTTCTGAAACAGTATCATACTTAGCACCCTCAATTAATAGATAAGAACCTGACGTGTAGTAGTGCCAATGTATATCAGCTAACTCTTCATCAAAAGATTCAACATCTCGTTTATTAAGTCTAGCAAGTTTGTTACTGTGTGTCTGCTTAAATATTACAGCCAACATTTGTGCAACACTTTGTCTGTTGTTAAAGTCTTTGTCAAATAACATAGTCTCCTCCTTTAGTATTGACGTTCCGCATCAATACGTTCACAGTCTGAGCACGTAGTGAAAGGTACATCACCAACGTACTGTTCTACAAATTGAGTAGTTATACATCCACAGTTATCACATATACGTACATACTTGTGGTCACTGAGTCCTGATATACTCAATAGTTTTCTGCTACTATATTCATAGACCATGCCTAAACATGTGTCTACGAAAAAGAATTGTTTATAGTTTCTGTGGTATACATCTCTATTACAATTAGCGCATACACCCACACAATCACCTTGCCCTGTGTTCCATACTATGGCAGGATGCCCACATATGGGACATACTTTGATTGTCTTAGAGGCATTAGCTAATCTAGTCATAAAACGTTGGCGTTCTATTTGTACTTTAGCATACGCCATATTAGTGTAGTTCACTACACCTAAGGTTTTAATTCTATTTACACACTTGTTACAAAGATTAGCGTGAGTTCTATAGAAGTAAGTAGTAGGTCTACGTCTTCCGCATAAATCACAACACTTATGTACCATAACTCTAGGAGCCATACCCGTACCATTATTAGTAGAAGCATGGGGTAATGCTACACTGTATGTATAGCTACTAAAATCAGTAGAGCATTCATTCATAATGTTTTGCACAGTGTGTACTATGCTATCATATATATCATCAATGACAAAGTCACAATGTAAAGTTAAACATGGTATATCATAGGCACAAGATAAAGTCTCAGCTTCTCTTGAATGATTTGTTTTACCTCTTGACCACCATGGTGCAATCAAATCTAAAAGTTCTTGTGGAGTGTTATCTGGATGCTCATATTTAAACATCATATTTCCATTACAAGATAGAATAACATTAACAGCAGATACGTATTGATTAAACACTCCATCTCTTATGAAATTTTTTAAACCAAACTTGCCTTCTGTAACAAGTATGAAGGGAGGATGTTCCATATTATGTTGAAGCACGCCGTCTATAACAGCAGCTCCTGTGTTTGTGTTAGGCAAACCGTCTACTATATTTGTGTGTAAAAGATACGGAACATACATCTTATCTACAATAGGATTGGCAAACATATAACCAACTCCCGTGTAAGTTTCAATAGAAGAATAAAAAGAATACTTGTTTACTATATCATCAAAGGTCATATATTCTACATAAGGTCTATACATAATGCCTCCTTATAGTTCAAGCACACAGTCGGTGTGTCTTGCTATAAACTACTATAGGGGAGATTGCTCTCCCCTATACGGTTATTTATTTAATACGGTCAACGATGCTCTTACGAGTGTTGTCATCAAGAGACTTAATAATCTCTTCAGCAATGTACGCCTGCTGTTTGGGATGCATACTAGCTGTAACATGAGAAGCAATAGCGTTACCATTTGCAGAGGACAAGGAAGGGCCAGCACTAGCGTCAGCACCAAACACATACTTCATAATGGGGCCAGCCACGAAGCGTAAAGCAATACAAGCACCTGCTGCAACGGCAAGTAGAGTGGCATTTTTACCAAGAGCGTTGTTATCAACGACATCATTGGGAGAAATGTTGGCAGATATAGCTAAACCAGGGGCAGCTTTTTGTTGTTGGTTACCACCTTTCTGCTGTTGCTGTTGCTGATTGTTGTTCTGTGACATGATGTCTCCTTATATTAAAGGGGCACATATACTGTGCCCCTAGGTTAGAGGTTAAGTTGTATTATTTACTGGGAGTAACACGCTTACGGTATTTGTAGATACCATAGCCTACAAGCAAAGCACCAAATAATACTTTCTGTACTACTGGATTCTTCACACCATCAGTTACAAACTCCATAGCCTTGGAGAAGAAAGGAGCAGCGGTTTCAACTGGAGTGTCAACCACTTCAGCTTCAGTAACAACGGCAGGTTTTTTGTTAGACATAGTAGTCTCCTTATTATCCTCAATATCTTGAGGGTTAGAGGTTGGTAGTTCAGTAGCAACTACATCAATAACATCATCAGAAGCTTCAGATTCACCAGCTATTGCTGTCACAACAGCAGTAACACGAGGTCTTGTCGTTGTGTTTCTACGATTGCTGGAGGTTCTCTTGGTTTGAACATTGGACATGAACATCTCCTTGTTAAAAGTTAAACGAAGCGTAAACAAGATACGCCTAATAGGAAGAAGATTTATTTACAAGCGACACATACATCCAATATGTACGTTACTTTATGTGTACAACCACTAAAGATGTCCTCGGCATCGAACAAGATATTAAACAAAGTAGACGCATTACTAGTAAACGTTAGCTTAGGTTAGTGCATCGAGAATCTTGGAGCACAAGAGGGGGTACTTACTAATAGAGACGTGATATAAAATTTGTAGTCTCGTTCGTAAGTACACAAAACATATTAGCAAATAGTTTTGTATCTTTGTTTACACATTGTTAATGGTGTGTAGTGATTATAAAAATAAAGTGTGTAACAAATAAATATCTAGGGAAAAACTACTGAGTGATTACATAAGCTAATCCTAAGTCTCCACGTTTTATTTTTCTACCACGTCTTCCACCTATTAGGCGTACCTCGTGATACTATAGAAAACGTTTAATGATTTTACACCCATTGCGGATAAAGAAATTTGTATTTGTTTTTGCATAGGTATTGATTGCTATTATCACACCCATCTTCTCTAAGAAACTTAGAGATTGATACTTGTAATGTATATACTTAGCGTATGCACCTAAAGAAATAAGTATTGTTAACATAATTATACATAAGATTGTCATAGGTAACTCCTTTGATACAAGAAAAGCTACGCCCTTTACGTGAAGAAGAGCGTAGCTTTCTTAGTTTAGATAGAAGATTTATAAAAGTATTTTTCCTCGTCTTCTTTCAACGGTTCCACATCAGGGTCATAGCAGACAACATGTGGATAACGTATTTTTACAATGTCCATTACATGTCTTCCTCCTGTGTGTTTACTTAACTGTGAGAGCATATACATAAGTCTATAATCAAACAGTGCAGTAAAGGGTTTGTCATCTAATACTTCTGCGATAGTATACAGCAAGCGTAGTTCTTTAAGCCTACATCTTGTGTATACTACACTAAGAATAATGTCTATGACAAAAAGAGATGCTGCGAAGCAAGCGACTAATATATAATTAGAAGTTGCTATTAGTATGGCTATAAGAATAACCACAGCAGCAAGCAATACCCATGAGGATACTGTGTACATGAGATACCGACATACACTTTTGTATAACAGAAGTGCAGTTAATCGTTTAAGTGTCATAGTATTACTCCTTTGAAGCATTAAATAGTTAAAGCGTGTTGCTTCTTCCGCCGTGATTTACCTCTCATTCACAAGCAGAAGCGGTGTTTCACCTCGCTAGATGTTAGATATCCATAAGATACTTATAACTTAGAGTATTAGTACAGTCGTAACAGACTACCGTGTTGTGTTAGAATGCATCAACACTGTGTTATTTTGTAAGCGTAAAGCTTGAGGCTAGAGCCTAGGCGTAACGCCATAGCTTGGATAGACCATCGGTTCCGCACACATCGTGTTTAAGTACCTGTTTAGTGGTACATACAGACCTTAGCCACACTATGTCGGTTCGTAATACTACTAATACTTACGTATATGCTTCACTCATACGCTCGTATCTTTATACCATACCTACCTTAGTTACTTAATACAACAGTACTTGCATACCATAAACTGGCCACTACTTTAATGCTGTATTATAGTAAGGTACAAAGTGTATCACTTTATTAGTAAACACCTTGTACCTAAGGGTAAGTATCTATTCACAATAAAAGGCTCTTAGAATCAATCCTCGAGCCATTTTAGACCATATTAGTAGACGTTACTCCTTAGTAATTTCGTCTACTAATTCTGTTAAATCTACTCCAGCTTCTTCGCCAATACCTGCTATGTGGTTGACGATGTTGTCAATGATGGAAGGAATGTCCAATGCTTCTACAATACCTACTCCAGAAGAGTAGGACAGTACAGTAGCAGCACCTTCTAGGTACGCAGCATGTCGTTCCTTACCACGGCTACGCATATAGCTTGCCGACCATAGACACGCAAGGGCTCCAGCGTAACACACTACTATTGTATTAGCAGCTCGCCCTGCTTTTGTGTGGAAAGCGTAGTAGATAACTTTGTTAGTCTTAGCTAGCTCTTTAGTGTGTTTAATAATCACAGCCCATGCTGCTTTCTGTAGGAGTAGTCCTACATTTTGAATGACTAGCTGTTTGCTAGTATGTGTAGCTATACCACGCATAGCTTGCGCATGGGATGATGTAAACAATCCGTTAGCAAAGTTGCTAAGCTTACCAAAGACACTACCTAATGCTCCACTAGGTGCAACGCCTTCAGCTTGTGCAGCTTCAGCAGCTTGTTGCATAGCCAATTCCATTTCTTGCATTTCTTTATCAGACAAGGGTGCTAAATTTTCGTTACTCATATTATGTCTCCTTCTTTGTGTTAAATAATAGTTCCGATATTACTTAACGTTTGTTGTTACGGTTATTCTTTTTAGAATTACGGTTAGGGTTACGCTTGTTATTGGCCGCTTTGTTCAAGGCATTGTTCATAACGTTGAATGCTTCTTGTTTGCCAGCATTGCCTTGAGGAAGGCTAAGAATCTTAGCTTGATTGGGATTAGTACCTTTGGCAGAAGATACGAGCTTGGGGTCAGTGGGTACTGTAAAGTTTCCACTATCCATGTTAGCTATGCAAGTGTCAAGGTCAGCTTGTGCAGTGTCAATGTTTGCTGTAGCTTTGTCGATATTGTGCTGAATACCTTGAGCATTAGCTCGTGCCGTTTCCATAAGTTTAACGACAGCTTGGATAGATGCATCATTGATACTGGGAATCTTACGCATATCTTCAATAACTTTTTCTTGAGTCAAAGCGTTAGCAAGATGGGCATCACGTTCAGCTTCCATGCTGAGAATGCTCTCCATTTCTTTTTCCATGACTTCTTCAAGACTTTTGTATGCCTTAAAGGATGCT
>CAYJDF010000001.1:116808-128216 GCA_964368845.1 uncultured Desulfovibrionaceae bacterium | reverse complement strand
CGCAACCTGCTGATTACAAATCAGCTGCTCTACCAATTGAGCTACGCCAGCAACAAATGGGGTATTTACTGAAAAGTTCGCGTCTTGGCAAGTGAAAAATGCATTTTTTTTAAATTTTTTTTTCTTAACCTAAAATAACAATCCAAAACCTATTAATTTTGTACATCTTTATAAAAAATCCTCAACGTACACAAATACAATACCTATCTAAGCCAGCTAAGTCCTTGCCTGTTTCTACACTTGACCACTGACCATGAGCACTAAATATTTTACGCACATCTTCGCCTTGCGTACAGCCATGCTCAAGCACACACACCCCACCCTTTTTCAATATGGCCTGAGACTGTCTAGCAATATATTGAATATGTATAAGGCCAAACTCATCAGGCTTATTAGGCTCACGCCCAGCACTTGGAACTAAAGCAATTTTTGGCTCAAAGTCACGCACATTTGGCAAAAGTGTTTTATATTCCTGCTCACTCACATAGGGCGGATTGGAAATTATTAAATCCATACTATCTTTAGCTAAGGGCAAATCACTCAAATCACCTTGTACCAAGCTAACCTTAGACAAAAGTCCAAGATTTTGTGCATTTTGCCTAGCCATATCTAATGCAGCCCATTGTATATCAATTAAAACACCACTGGCATGCGCGCTCTCAGCAACTACACTCAAACCCAAACAACCACTACCAGTACCAATATCCACAAAACGTATGGATTTATTTTTAACAGTGCGTAAGGCTGCCTCAAGCACATCTTCACTGGCTGGGCGAGGAATAAGAGTATATTTATTTAATAAAAATTTGCGCCCAAAAAACTCTTTATATCCTACTATATAAGCTAATGGCTCGCCTTTCTCATGGCGCAAGGCCAAAGCATTAACACTTTCCCACTGGGTTTTACTAAGAATAAATTGAGGGTGAGTTACAAAATAAATAGCATCAACGCCTAAGACATGACATAATAAAACCTGCGCACAAAGACGTGGGGCATCGCTATTAGCCTTAGAAAATTTTTTGCTTAAAATATTAGCGGCTTCACGTAAAGTAGGAGTATTCAACAATCAAGACCTGCACAATGGCAAATTTTTAGCCAAGCAATGCCTGGCTAAAAAAATTGTCCAAAGAACATGAAAAATTTATAATCTATTAATAAGCTTTAATATAATCATCCATACTATCTACTGAGCAATTCTTACTAACCCAAAAAGCAGAAGCCCAAACCATTAAAGCAGTAGCTTGCGTATCATCAAGGCGTTTTATCTTGGTTTCAAGATGAGCCTTAGCTGCACCATGTTTTAAATGCACATTGTTAACATCACAAGCATCCATAACACGCAAATGCAAATAGGATAGCCTAGTATGGTCAGGCAATAATTTAAGGTCCTTATGTGCCTCAACAATGGTTTTTAATTCACCGGGGCTAAATGTACCCTTAATAGTTGCAATGGCTCGAAAAAACGTATCTACAGCCCATGGCAATATAAATTCTGCACCGGCACTCTTGGTACGAAAATAATCCTTGAGCCAACGCTCTTGATCACTACTAATACGCGCTGCAACTTGTGGCATGCTTAACTCCACTTTATAAAGAATAGAATAATGTTTTGAGTAATAAAGCCTAGTTCAGTATAACAAGCACTGGTCGGAACAAACTCCATCCAGCTAACTAGCCTTAAAAACACATTAAACAAGACATATCCTGTTCTTTTGAGCCCCAAAAATAGGGTCTAAAAGACTACAATAATTTGCCCTGTTAGGTTCATGCTACACAAGTGTTAAAAAAAATACAATAAAAAATCTAGAAAATATCTTGCATATTGTACAACTTTCCTGGAGTCCTTGATGCAAGCCACTTGGCAGCCCTTAGTGCGCCTTGGGCAAATGTTTCTCTAGAATGGGCTTGGTGCGTTACTTCAATACGCTCACCAGGCCCCATAAAGTACATGGTATGCACACCAACCACATCACCACCACGAATGGTTTGGATGCCTATTTCCTTCTTAGGTCGCTCTCCAATAATGCCCTCTCGATGATAACAAGCCACATCTTCCAAGGACCAATCTCTTGCCTCAGCAAGACATTCTGCCAATTTCAAAGCTGTACCGCTGGGAGAGTCTTTCTTTAAATTATGGTGCAGCTCCACCATATCAATATCATAATCTTCACCCAACATCTTGGTTAATTCTGGTAAAACCTTTAATAAAACATTAACACCAATACTCATATTTGGAGCCCAAAAAATTGGGCTTTGCTTAGCTAGCTCTGTAAGCTCTGCCTTTTGTTCCTCATTTAACCCAGTTGTACCAATAACCAAAGGATTTTTATACTCCACGGCCACCTTTGCCATAGCTAAGGTAGAAGCTGGAGAGGTAAAATCAATAATAACCGCATCCTTAGCTTGAGGCAAAATGTCCTCTGGCTTTGCCGCCACTGGGCAATCATGTTGCCCAACTAAATGCACATAGTCTTTATGCTCCAAAAGACCAGCCAAACTAAAACTATTACTGGCTTTTGCAAGCTCAATCAAGGTCTTACCCATTCTACCACATGCACCTGAAATAATTACTGCTGTTGACATTATACTTCCTCATAGTTGAATTATAATTTATAATAAACTGCCCTGCTCTTTTTTTGAAAAAGCCACATCTTTTACTTCTTGCTTTGAATACTTTACTTCTGCATCTACTGTCATTTTACTTTCACAAAGTATAGCAAACTCAATTTCATTTATTATATTAACACCTAATTTTTCAGCTTTTTCAAGCTTACTGCCTGCGGCTTCACCAGCAACCAAATAATCAAGCTTCTTACTTACAGCACTTACCACCTCTGCTCCAGCTTGCACAGCCATAGCCGTGGCCTTGCTGCGTGGCATAGTTAATGTACCGGTAAATAATATCTTTTTGCCAGACAATACTCCACTGGCTTGGTTTGCTTCTTCTCTTTGAGGGTCAAGGCCAAGGGCACGTAAATTTGCAAGCAAGGCTTTATTGCTTTCACTTTCAAAAAAAGTCCTAATGGACGCGGCTACCTCTGGCCCTACATCGGGCAGAGCCATAAGTTCATCTAAGCTTGCCTTACTTAGTTCTTGCATATTCTTATAATATTTGGCTAGCATTCGTGCTGTTTGCTCGCCCACATGCCTAATGCCAAGGGCACTAATAAAGCGCGCTAGTGTTGCATCTTGTTTAGCTTTAGCAAAGGCAGTCACAAACTTTGCAGCCAAAACTTCACCCATACGTTCAAATTCAAGTAAATCATCCACAGATAAAGTAAATAAATCTGCCACAGTTTGTACACGATTAGCCTTAACCAATTGTTCAATCCACTTTTGTCCAATACCTAAAATGCCAAGCCCAGCTTTGGAAACAAAGTGTTTAATACTTTGCATGCGCACAGCAGGGCAAGATAAATTAATACAACGCCATGCCGCTTGGCCCTGTTCACGTTGGGCCTGTTCATTACAAACCGGACAAATATGCGGAAAAATAAACTCCACTGCCCCTGTGGGCCGCACCTCAAGTAAAGGACCTACCACCTCTGGGATAACATCACCAGCTCGCTGCACAATTACTGTATCACCCACGCGCACGTCCTTTGCACGAATTTCATCCTCATTGTGCAATGTGGCCCGTGATACCATGACTCCGCCCACGTTCACAGGTTCAAGCAAGGCCACTGGAGTCAAAACCCCAGTGCGCCCCACTTGTATATCAATATCTAAAAGCTTGGTTGTGGCCTGCATGGCCGGAAATTTATAAGCTACAGCAAAACGCGGTGCGCGGGCCGTAAAACCTAGGGCAGTTTGTGCCTCCAAATCATTATGTTTAATAACTAAGCCGTCAATTTCCATGGGGAAGTTAGCCCGATTTTCCTGCACATTTTGAGCATATTCCATAACCATAGCCTTAGATGTGCAAATCTGCCCCTGAGGCGGAGTGGCAAAACCAAATTTTATAAGGTTTTGCATAAGTTCACTATGCTCACGCCAAGATATCTCAAGCTCCACTTGTCCTACTCCATAAGCAAAAAAACTAAGTGGCCTTGATGCCGCTACCTTGGTATCAAGTTGGCGCACCGCACCTGCAGCAGCATTGCGTGGATTAGCAAAAACTCTCTCCCCCGCTGCGGATTGTTTAACATTTAAACGCTCAAAATCAGCCTTGCAAATTACTATCTCACCACGTACTTCCAAAAGATTAGGTATATCCAACCCACCAAAGGTAGAAAGGCGTAATGGTATATTTTTTATTGTTCTTATGCTCTCGGTAACTACCTCACCCACTTGACCATCACCGCGTGTTAAAGCTCGTACAAGCTCCCCATGTTCATAAACAATCTCCACCGCCAAGCCATCAAGCTTTGGGTCACACCAAAACTCTAACCCAACCTCCGGTAAAGCCCGTTGCATCTTCAATACCCAGTCGTCCCACTCCTTAGCATCAAAGACATTATCAAGCCCATACATTGTTAGGCTATGCGCTCGCTTTTCAAGCTCTTTAAGTAATACTCCACCAACTCTACTTGTGGGCGAATTTGGCAGACGATAAGTCGGAAACCTAGTTTCCCATTTCTGCAAGGACTTAAATAAATCATCATATTCAGCATCTGTAATGGTAGGTGCATCCAAAGTGTGATAATTATAATTGTGCTGCTCAAGTTCACGCACAAGATATTGCATATACTCAAGTTCTTTAGCACTAGGTGCATCTGATATTTGCTCAACTTCAAGCATAATATAATTAATCCCAAAAAAGTATGTTAAAATTTACCACAAAGACTTAGAAGGAGCGGTAAAAGTAGTTAAATGACGTTGTAAAAATTCATCCTTGGTATAATTATGCAATTGCGTGCCAAATTGCTCTACCACAAAACTAGCTGCCGTTGCGCCAAGCTTTGCAGCCTCAAAAACATCCAATCCAGCATATAGGCCCTTTAACAAACCAGCCCTATGTGCATCACCTGCACCCGTTGGATCTAAAACCTTGGCAACTTCCACCGCCGCCACCTCTTCGTGCTTGCCATTACCTATAACTACTGCACCCTTAGCTCCATGAGTGATAATACAATATTTAGGCAAATCATTTATTTCAGCCGCAGTCTTGCCAGTTTTTTGGCAAACCATCTCCAATTCGTAATCGTTCATTGTTACAATATAAGCCCCAGCCATGCCAGCTAATAAATCTGCAGCTTCTAACACCGGCAACTGCTGACCAGGATCATATATATAGCGTACAGAATTATTGTAATAATACTGTGATAATGCTTTCATATCATTCATATTTCCAGGAGATATTATGGCTATATCATCTTCACTATTCAAATTAGGAAAACCATACTTGCAAGGTAAGGTCATGGCTCCAGGATAAAAACCAGTAATCTGATTATTATCTAAATCAGTGGTAATATAACACAAAGCTGTGAATAATTCATCATCTTGTACTATACCCTCAAGAGATAAACCTAAGGACTTCATACGCTTGGCATAAGGTTCAAAATCACGCCCGGCACAAGACAAAACCAAGGGTGACTCCCCAAGCAAAGCCAAGCTATATGCAATGTTACCAGCACATCCTCCAAACTTTTCCTCCATACGATCAACCATAAAACTAATGCTTATCATATGCAACTTATCTTGAACAAGGGCGTCCTTAAAATAACCTTGAAAAGTCATAATACGATCAAATGCCATAGAACCAGAAATGTAAATTGCCATAATATTACCTTTTTTAATTTTTAATTTTTGTTTTTTGTTTTTTGTTTTTTGGGGGAAACTTTTGTGGACAAAAGTTTCCCCCAAGCCCCCTTCAAAAAACTTTATCGCTTTTAAAATACCCCTTTAGGCTATTGAAAAGTGCACCTACTGACAAAGTCAATACTACCAAATCAGTAGTAGGGCATACTTTGCTGTCTTAGGCTTTATAACACTTAAGTCTGTCCTTCAACAACGAAAGCATCACTTAGTGAATTACCAAACTTAGCTATATGAATTTTACAATAGAAACTTCATAGCGGCAAGGACTGTATTATGAAGACAGTATTTAACCCACGGCAATCTAATTTCAAATGTATTTACAAAAAATTCTATGTCAACAATGGAATGTGTGAGGTTGGGGAATTTTTTTTGAACAATTTGCTGCGACGAAGCGGAGCGGAGGTGCTGCAACGTGAAAAAAACTTTACCAAACTTCACACATGGACGTATGAATCCACAAAATTAGATTGCCGTGGTATTTACGCGATTAAAGTTTTTTTAAGGAGGCTAACCCAACAGGACAAAACATTCCCATTAGGTGAGTGAAATAAACCAGAATCAAAACTAAAACACTTATGGGTAAAGAACTTTTTTCACCACAAAAAAGTTCTTTACCCAATAATAAAATATTACTAATTATTTTGATAATGTTTCATTTATCATATTTCTAAAACGATTAAAAATATAACGGCTTTCCACTGGTCCTGGAGCGGCTTCAGGATGATGTTGCACTGCAAAAATGGGTAGTTTTTTATGTGCAAAGCCTTCTAGTGTATTATCATTTAAATTAATATGGGTAATGTCCACATCAGCTACATTGCTAAGGTCTACACAAAAACCATGATTTTGTGAGGATATTTCTACATGCCCAGTGGTTAAGTCTTTTACCGGATGGTTACAACCATGATGACCAAATTTAAGTTTTGTAATGCTCCCACCAAGAGCACGACCAAGTAATTGGTGCCCAAGGCAGATTCCAGCCATGGGATAGGACTTGGTTAGTTCTCTAACAATATCAACTTCATCTTGCAACACTTCTGGGTCACCAGGGCCATTGGATAAAAATACAGCCTCAGCACCAGTGGCTTTTACAGACTTTGCACTAAAATTAGGCGGAACAACTAACATATCAAAGCCTTGTCTTTCCAATATACGCAAGATATTCCATTTTATTCCATAGTCATAAACCACCAAACGTGGGCCTTTATCTTGCCATGCATAACTACCATCACTACCAAGCTTAGCTTTAACTATACCGTTGTCGGTCCAAATATATGGCTCACTAGGTGCTACGTTGTTCACAAGGTTTTGGCCAACCATAGAAGGCATGGCTAGGGCACGTTCCTTTAATTGGTCCACGTCAAGGCAAGTGGTTGATATAACACCACGCATAGCACCATTCATGCGTATATGACGAGTTAGAGCGCGAGTATCTAGCCCTTCAACTCCTGGGATATTATTTTGTATTAAAAAATCTGGCAAGGACATGGTAGAACGCCAATTAGATGGCTCTTTGCAGCACTCCTTAACTAAAAGTGCTGATAAATGCAGTTTTTGTGACTCCATATCCTCGCTATTAATTCCATAATTCCCAATTAACGGATACGTCATACAAACCATTTGACCGCAATAAGATGGGTCAGTAAGTAATTCTTGATAACCAGTCATGCCGGTATTAAAAATTACTTCACCACCACCATCAATGGGTCCGGTGAAGGATTTTCCTGTAAGATTAAAACCATCTTCTAAAACAAGTAATGCTTTCATAATATACTCTTTTAATTATAATTGCAGATTTTTTTTATGCACGGGCATAATATTCTTGTAAGCTCTCCACATGTATTTCACCATCAAGACTTGCTTTAATGGCGCGAGCAGTGGCCCTAGCACCAGAAAGTGTTGTACAATAAGGTATGCCAAAGGCCAAAGCTGTACGGCGTATAGCTTTGGAATCTTGTGCAGTAAGCTTACCTGATGCTGTATTCACAACCATGGCTATTTCATTATTTTTTAGTAAATCTACAATATTAGGGCGTCCTTCATATACTTTTAATACCGTTTGTACACTTAGCCCTGCATCTTCAAGCAACTTGGCAGTACCACGCGTAGCTACGAGTTCAAACCCCTTTTCGGCAAACATTTTAGCCACATCAAGCAAGAAAGGTTTATCTCGATCATTAACCGAAATAAATATCTTACCATTCTTTGGCAGAGTTTGACCTGCAGCAAGCTGACTTTTGAAAAATGCTTCCTCAAAAGTTGGCCCCATACCCATAACTTCACCTGTGGAGCGCATTTCAGGTCCAAGCAGTACATCAACTCCAGTAAATCGGTTAAATGGAAACACGGCTTCTTTAACACAATAAAATCCACCTCGACGCATGGACCAAGGGTCAAGTTCTTCTAAAGTTTTACCAAGCATAACTTGCGTTGCCAAATAAGGCAGCGGCACACCTGTGGCTTTGGCCACAAATGGCGCTGTGCGTGAAGCGCGCGGGTTTACTTCAAGAATGAAAATATTGTCATCCTTAATGGCAAATTGAATATTCATAAGCCCCACCACACGAAGTTCTCTTGCTAAAGCTTCGGCTTGTAAAGCAATTTCTGCCACATGGTCATAGGATAGTGAATATGATGGCAACACACAAGCCGAGTCGCCAGAGTGAATACCAGCCTCTTCAATGTGTTCCATAATACCGGCTATATACACTTCTTCACCATCGGAGAGGGCGTCAACGTCCACTTCAATGGCATACTCTAAGAATTTATCAATTAAAATAGGGTGCTCTAAGCTTTCTGACACGTGATTTGCAAAATATTCTGCAAGCTCATCATTATCATAAACAATAGCCATGGCGCGCCCACCAAGTACATAGCTTGGACGCACAACCACAGGATATTCTATGGCTTCGGCAACTTTTTGAGCATCTTTTAAGTTCATGGCTATACCATTGGGAGGCTGGCGAAGCCCTAACTTTTGAATAAGGGCTTGGAAGCGTTCGCGATCCTCTGCGCGGTCAATGGCATCTGGGGAAGTACCCAGTATGGGCACTCCAGCACGCATTAAAGGCACAGCTAAGTTAAGCGGCGTTTGCCCACCAAATTGAACAATAACGCCAAAGGGCTTTTCAATATCCACAATATGCATGACATCTTCAAAGGTAAGTGGCTCAAAATAAAGTCTATCTGACGTGTCATAATCTGTGGATACTGTTTCTGGATTAGAGTTAACCATGATGGACATAATCCCTGCATCTTTAAGGGCAAATGAAGCATGGCAACAGCAATAATCAAACTCAATACCTTGCCCGATGCGGTTAGGACCACCACCCAAAATAATTACCTTTTTACGCTCAGCTAAATCCATTTCTTGGGTGCTTTCGTAGGTGGAGTAAAAATATGGCGTGTAGGCTTCAAATTCAGCTGCACAAGTATCTACTAAGTAATATGAAGGTGTTATATCAAGTTCCTTGCGTAGACGTCGTATATCATCTTCTGGTCTTTTCCACATTTCTGCCAACTGGCGATCTGAAAAACCATATTCCTTTGCTTCGCGTAAAATTACGGCTAACTCAATATTGGCAGCGGTCATATCATTGGCAAGGCCAAAGTCTAAAAGGCTTTTCTCCATATTTACGATATCGCGAATTTGCCTCGTATACCAAGGATCAAAACCTGAAGCTTCAAAAATTTCTGTATCAGTAATACCAAGGCGCACAGCTTCGCGTAAAGCAAGGATACGGCGTGAATTGGGTTTGCGCAAAGAAGCAAGCACACTTTCTCTATCAGCCAAAGGATTACGAAAACCAAAACCAAGCCCTGTATAGCCAAGTTCCATGGAGCGCATACCCTTTTGCAAGGCTTCCTTAAAGGTTCGTCCAATACTCATGGCCTCACCAACGCTCTTCATGGCAGTGGTTAACTCGTCCTTAGAACCAGGGAATTTTTCAAAGGTAAAGCGAGGTATTTTTATTACCACATAGTCTATGGATGGCTCAAAGCTGGCAGCTGTTTCGCGTGTGATGTCATTACGTAATTCATCAAGAGTATAGCCAACAGCAAGCTTAGCTGCAATTTTGGCAATGGGAAATCCTGTGGCTTTAGAAGCCAAAGCCGATGAGCGCGAAACACGTGGATTCATTTCAATAACAACCAATTCACCATTGGCCGGATTTTGCGCAAATTGCACATTAGAACCACCTGTCTCAACACCAATTTCGCGCATAATTGCAATGCTTGCATCGCGCATAATTTGATATTCAGCATCGGTCATGGTTTGTACCGGAGCAACGGTTATGGAGTCACCTGTGTGTACGCCCATGGGATCTACGTTTTCAATGGAGCACACTATAACGCAATTATCATTTTTATCGCGCATCACTTCCATTTCAAGCTCTTTCCAGCCCAAAACCGATTGCTCAATCATAACCTCAGACACAGGACTTGCCGCAAGCCCTCGTCCAGCTATATTTTCCAAGTCTTCCATATTATAAGCAATACCACCACCGGTACCACCAAGGGTAAAGGCGGGGCGAATAATTAATGGAAATGGCAAACTTGCCCCAAGGGCACGTACATCATCCATATTATAAGCTATACCACTAGCTGGCATCTTTAAGCCAATACTATCCATGGCTTTTCGAAAAAGATCGCGGCTTTCTGCCTTTTCAATAACTTCAGCCTTAGCTCCGATTAACTCTACCCCACATTCGTCCAAAACACCACTTTTGGCTAAGGCCAAGGCAGCATTAAGACCGGTTTGCCCCCCCAGAGTTGGCAAAATTGCGCAAGGTTTTTCTTTTCGCACTATGGCAACCAAAGTTTCATGTTCAATTGGTTCCACATAGGTTTTGTCAGCAAGGCCTGGGTCTGTCATGATGGTAGCTGGATTTGAATTAACCAGTACCACTTCATAACCTTCCTCTTTAAGAGCCTTTACTGCTTGAGAACCAGAATAATCAAATTCACATGCTTGCCCAATAACAATGGGGCCAGCCCCTATGACCATAATCTTTTTTAAATCTCTGCGTTTTGGCATGGTAAGTTTATGTAGTCCTTAGGTTTAGAGCAATAAAAATTGCCTAGATAAAAATAGATCGCACTATTTATTGGAAATTTGTGCTACTAGCATGAAAACAAAAGATAAAATTTACAATTAATTCATCAATTATCGTAGCTATACGTATTTTTTAAAAAAATACATGCGTTAAATTAGCATGCGCACAAAGCAATCTACTATAAAAAAGCTTTGGCATATCGTCAAGCAAGAATACCAAAGCTCAAACTTCAAACTCCATTTCAACTTCGTGAAAATGCATGCATTAATGGCGTTAAATAAGGATTATACCATTAAAAAGCTTGCTCAATTTGTGAAAATACTGTACCCCAAACCAAACAAATAATGAAAAGGGTTTTTTATGAATAATGCCTTAAAAGTGCTCATACTTTTTATCCTAGCCTCTGTTAGTATTGGAATTTATTTTTTAGATAGTTTCACGCTACAGTTTTTTTGTATGACGTTATGTGCTTCAATTTTCTTTATCGTATTAGCATGCACAGTTAAAAATACTTTTATACAATACACTGCTATTATTTTATTTTCTTTACTGCTCACCATTACTGGTTTTGAATTTTACTTTGCTCCATCA
>CAYJDF010000001.1:65240-116708 GCA_964368845.1 uncultured Desulfovibrionaceae bacterium | reverse complement strand
CCAGCCAATAACGCGCCTACTAAAAACCACCCCATAGGTATGTCAAGTATTATACTACCCTCTGGGCCAATTTTCATAGAAGATAAAGATTTAGGTTATAAATTAAAGCCCAATGTAAGCATACCGGCCCAACGATTTTTTGGACATGGAGATGCTAATATAGAAACCATTTATGATATCACTTATTCCACCAATGAGCTAGGCAATCGTATTACCCCAGTAAATCCCAAAGCTAAGACTGCTGTGGTATTGCTTGGTTGTTCATTTACCATGGGGCAGGGTTTGAATGATCACGAAACCTTTGCTTACAAACTTGGACAAAGCCTTGGCGAACAATATCAAGTAATTAATTTAGGGGTAGATGGATATGGCACACATCAAGTATACAGTATTATTCAATCAAAACTAGCTCAGCTTAAAAAATATGATAACATCATAGCGTATTACCTAGCCTTAGCTACCCATGGAGAGCGTGCTGCTGGACTTTCACCTTGGGACCAAGATGGACCTCGTTATTTAATTGATGACAACAAGGTAATAAGGGATGGCACTTTTAAAAAACAATATCCTTATAATTATCCAAAAGTACATGAGGCTTTGAGTAAAAGTTTTCTATATCAACGCTATTACAATCATCTAAGAAGATTGCTTATACCTAATGGTATAACATACAAAAGAAACAAACTCTTGAACGCTTTAATTACGGAAGCTATAACAGAATTTAAAAGACAATACCCCAACAGTACTTTTAATATCTTAGCTTGGGAAAACAAAGACGTTAAAGCTTTAACTAATTTGCCAAAGGACGTTGAAATAAGTCAAGTTACGACTTGGCTACCTGATTATGACACTAAACCTGAGTTATACAAAATAAAATATGACGGACATCCTAATGCATTAGCTAACTCTATCATGGCAGAAAAATTAGCTGCATTAGTAAAAAAAGATGAGCAAAAGTTAAAAAAATAGATTTATTAAACTAAAAAGAGGATTTTATGCAAAAGGTAAAAAAAGTTGTCTTAGCTTATTCTGGTGGTTTGGATACATCGGTAATCTTAAAGTGGCTTATCACCACCTACAATTGTGAAGTCATTACCATGACTGCCGACCTTGGGCAAACCGAAGATTTGTCAGATGTGGAAGAAAAGGCCCTTAAGACTGGTGCAAGCAAAGCCTATGTGGAAGATTTACGCGAAGAATTTGCCAGTCAATATGTATATCCTATGATGCGCGCTTGTGGTCTGTATGAAGGGCGTTATCTACTTGGTACATCCATTGCTCGCCCACTTATTGCCAAACGTTTGGTAGAAATTGCCCGTATTGAGGGTGCTGATGCAGTGGCCCATGGTGCTACCGGTAAGGGTAATGACCAAGTACGTTTTGAATTTTCTGTAAATGCCCTTGCCCCTGATCTAACAGTTATAGCACCTTGGCGCGAGTGGGATCTTATGTCACGCACGGCCTTAAATGCCTTTGCCGAAAAACATGATATACCTATCTCAAGTGCGCAAAAGCGTTACAGCATGGATGAAAATATGCTCCATTGCAGCTTTGAAGGTAGTGAACTAGAAGATCCGGGCGAAGCACCACATGAAAGCTGCCATAGGTTATGTGTTCCGGTGGAAGATGCACCAGACACACCTGAAATCATAAACATCGATTTTGAGGCAGGTGATGCTGTAGCCATTGATGGGGTAAAAATGTCCCCAGCTAACATCATTCAAAAGCTCAATACCTTAGGCGCAAAGCATGGCATTGGCCGCCTTGATATGGTAGAAAACCGCTTTGTGGGCATGAAGTGCCGTGGTGTTTATGAAACACCTGGTGGCACAATACTTTATACTGCCCATCGTGATCTAGAAGGTATTTGTCTTGACCGTGAAGTTTTGGCTGTGCGAGATATGCTTATCCCGCGTTATTCCAGTGCTATATATAATGGTTTTTGGTTTGCGCCTGAGCGTGAAGCCATGCAAGCCCTTATGGATAAAGCCCAAGAAACCGTTAGCGGTAGTGTCACCCTAAAGCTATATAAGGGCAATGCTTGGCCACTAAGCCGTACTTCACCTAACACGCTATTTTGTCATGACTTGGCCACCTTTGAAGAATGCGCCACCTATGACCACAAAGATGCTGCTGGCTTTATCTGCTTAAACGGATTACGTTTACGCACCTTTGCAGCCATGAAAAATAGAAAATAATACATTGTTATAAAACATAAGAGAAAATTTATGTCAAAAAATACAGCTTGGGGAGGGCGATTTAGCCATGGGCCCAAGGATATTGTTGCAGAATATACAGAGTCTTGCTCCTATGATAAAAAGCTCTATGCTCATGATATTGCTGGATCAAAGGCCCATGCTCGTATGCTTGCGCGTCAAGGTATATTAAGTCAAAACGAGGCCGAAGCTATTGTGCAAGGGCTAGATAAAGTTTTAGCAGAAATAGAAGCTGAAAACTTCACTTGGCAAACTGCCCTTGAAGATGTGCATATGAATATTGAAGCAAGACTAACTGAGCTTGTAGGTGATGTTGGCAAAAAACTACATACTGGGCGTAGTCGTAATGACCAAGTGGGTCTTGCATTTAGACTATATGTTTCTGATTCATTACGCATGTGGCAAAACTTAATGCATAAACTTGTTGAAGTCTTTGTAGCCCGTGCTAAGGAACATGAAAACACTATATTACCCGGATATACACATTTACAACCAGCACAGCCGGTTAGCCTAGCCCAACATTTATTAGCCTATGCCTTTATGTTTAAACGCGATATTGAACGCACCAAACAAGCTGAACAAAGGGTTCGCATTTCACCATTAGGCGCTGGAGCTCTTGCAGGTACAACCTACCCCCTAGACCCAAGTTCTGTTGCAAAAGAACTCGAAATGTATGGTATTTTCAACAATTCTATGGATGCTGTTGCAGATCGTGATTTCTTAGCCGAAAGCCTATTTATTGCCTCATGTACCATGATGCATCTATCTCGTTTTTGTGAAGAAATTATTATCTGGGCCAATCCGGCTTTTGGATTTATACGTTTACCCGATGACTATGCCACGGGTTCTTCCATGATGCCACAAAAGAAAAACCCCGATGTAGCAGAGCTTATGCGCGGTAAGGTGGGTCGCGTTTATGGTGCGCTCATGGGTATGTTAACCACCTTAAAGGGTCTACCTCTAACATACAATCGCGACCTACAAGAAGATAAAGAACCATTTATTGATGCAGATAAAACCTTACAAAACTCACTTATACTTATGGCTGGTATGCTTGAGTCTTTAACATTTATGCCAGAACGTATGGCCAAGGCTTGCAAAGCTGGCTTTTTAAATGCTACTGAGCTAGCAGATTACCTAGTGCTTAAAGGTATACCATTTCGCGAAGCTCATCATTTAACAGGATCTGCTGTTGCTTTGGCCGAAACCAAAAGTCAAGGGCTTGAAGATTTAAGCCTTGAAGAATTACAAAGCATTTGCCCACAAATTGCTAATGATGTTTATGATATTTTAGATTATCAAGCCGCAGTAAATAGACGCGAAACGCCAGGAGGCACTGGGCCAAACTCTGTAAAGCAACAAATTAAACATTTAGAACATTGGCTTAAACAAAGATAAGCTAACTATATTGCTTTTAATGGTGGGAAAACCATATGGTATAAACCAAAGATTTATGCTATTTGGTAATAAAGTTTTTTGAAGGATGGGGGCTTTTGGGAAGTAAACTTTTGTTCACAAAGGTGTCCTTCCCAAAATAAAAAGCTGCCCTAAATATGCATGGGGCTCATATGTTTTTTCGACGTACAAAGCTTAACCAAAGGCCACGCAAGGTCATAATTGTTGGTGCTGGAGAAGTAGGCTATCATGTGGCTTTGCGTTTAGCTCAAGAGCAAAAAAACGTGGTGGTCATTGACTCAAATGAGCAAGCCTTACAACGTGTGGATGATCATATGGATGTGCAAACCGTATGTGGTTCTGGGGCTAGCCCACAAGTTTTATGCGATTTGGGTTTAACCGATTCTGACGTTTTTCTTGCTGTAACCAACAGTGATGAAAATAATATTTTAGCTTGTCTTTTTGCAAATACTATTGCCCCAAAAGCTCAGAAACTTGCCCGCATACGTAATACCGAATATTTAACACATATAAATATCTTAGAAAATCCTGCCTTAAACATTAGTGCCCTTGTGAATCCAGAACAAGAAATTGTGCATAGTATTGATAAACGCCTAACCCTACCTGGTGCTGTTGAGTATGGCGAATTTGCCGAAGGACGTATTTGCATGGTTGCCATGAAAATACACGACGGGCCATTACTTGGTAAACCTCTAAAATATTTTAGAGATACAGTCAAAGAAGAACAAATTATGGTAGGGGCAATTGTTCGACATAAGTCATTAATTATACCTTCTGGTGATGAAGTGTTGAAAGATGGTGATGTGGCGTATTTTCTTTATCAAGCCATTGCTCAGCCTGCACTATTGAAGGCCCTTAACCGTATACGCGGTTTTATTTCATCGGTGTGTATTGTGGGAGGTGGGCGCATTGGCTTTTGTATGGCTGAGTCATTTGCCAAGAAGGGAGTTGATGTAACTCTTATTGATCGAGATGCTGCACGTTGTACTGAGCTTGCCAACCTTTTAGAAAATGTCACTATATTACATGGTGATGGCACAGATAAACGCCTTTTTGAAGAAGAAAATCTCTTACATACAGATGCCTTTGTGGCCCTAACCAGTGATGAAAATACTAATATAGTGTCTTGTTTGCTTGCTAAATCATTAGGTATGCATGAGGCTGTGTCGCGTGTAGATAAAGCCGAATACCTATCATTATTAGAAAATATTGGCATAGACCATAGTGTAAGTTTGCGTTACTCTGCCGTAAACAGTATTTTGCAATATGTGCGGCAAGAGTCTGTACTTTCTTGTGTATCGGTTGGCAATGAAGCTGCTGAAATCATGGAGGCAAGGGTGGGCAAAGCTTCGCCATTTATTGGTTGTGCCGTCCATTCATTAGGACTACCTCAAGGTGTATTAGTTTTAGCTATAATACGAGAAAACGATGCTTATATCCCCAAAGGGGATACAGTAATAGCTCAAAATGACCGTATTTTACTTTTAGCTTTGCGCGATGTGGTTAGCAAGGTTGAAGAAATACTTTCTTAATATATGGCAAGAATTATCTTTATAATCGGCCTATTCCTACTTTGCACGGCCTTTAGCATGACAAGTTTACTTGTCATATCCTATTGGTATGACGATGGTGCTGCTCATGGTATACTTATGGCAATGGGACTGACTTTTTTGTGTGGTCTTATTTGCATGCCAGCATACAAAAAGAAAAACTCAGGATTTACACAGCAAAAAGCCTTTGCAACCGTTGGTTTATGCTGGATTATGACCAGCCTTGTGGGGGCCCTTCCCTTTGTTTTTGCTGCAGATTTAAGCTTTACCGATGCATTTTTTGAAAGTGTATCTGGCTTTACTACCACCGGTGCAAGCATATTAACCGATGTAGAAGTTATGCCAAAGAGCTTATTATTTTGGCGTTCTCTCACTCATTGGATGGGTGGGATAGGTATTGTTGTGCTATCTTTAGCTCTTTTTTCATTGCTCGGTGTAGGTGGAATGCAGATGTATAAGGCGGAAGTTTCGGGACATATGCCAGATAGGCTAACCCCGCGCTTGCGCGATACGGCAAGCTTGTTGTGGAAAATTTATGTAGCCATGACCATAGCTCTTATTGCGCTGTTATATTTTGGAGGAATGGACTGGTTTGACGCCATAAATCACAGTTTTGCAACGGTGGCAACAGGTGGTTTTTCTACTCGCAATGCATCGCTAGCAGCCTTCCCAAGCCCGTTTATTCAATGGACAATTATATTTTTTATGGCCATTGCAGGGATTAACTTTACATTGCATTTGCGAGTATTACGCGGTGATTTATTTTGTTTTTTCAAAAATGCTGAATGCCGCACTTACTTGCGAGTACTTTTTTTAAGTATACTTGGCATATGCGTTGTATTATGGGCAAATAATGTTTTTGAGGTACAAAGCCTAGCCCAACTTGAGACCTTAGTACGTGCAGCAAGTTTTCAAGTCTTATCTATTTGTACCACCACAGGCTTTGCCAGCGAAAACTACGCCCTTTGGCCAAGCTTTGCCCTAGGTATTTTGCTTATATTAAGCCTTGTGGGAGGATGTGCAGGCTCCACTGCCGGAGGCTTAAAAATGCTACGCTTGCATATATTAAGTCGACTGTGCATGCTTGAAAGCTTCCGCTTTCTCCACCCACGATTAGTACGCCCATTGAAAATGGACGGAAAATCCTTATCCGCCACCATGATTATGGCCATAGTGGCGTATTTTTTATTACTCATGGGCTTACTTAGCCTGTGCACTCTTTTATTATTGTTCTTTAACCTTGACTTAGAAACAGCCTTTACGGCAAGTCTTGCTTGCCTATCCAATGTGGGCCCTGGACTTGGTAGTGTAGGTCCGGTGGATAACTTTGCACATATACCAAGTTTAGCTAAGTGGATACTAAGTGCCGCCATGCTCATTGGTAGATTAGAAATTTATGCTATTCTAATATTATTTACTCCAGACTTTTGGAAACAGCGCACATGGTAAAAAAGTGTTTTTCTACCATACCTTAAAAAACTTCCTTACTTACTAAAACCCAAGCCGGCCCTGCAGCATCAAGATGGCTAGCCAAATATTCTGCCTCTGCACCACCACCTGCAAATATATCCACACGATTTCGCTTAATGGCACCGCCAACATCTTGGGCAAAACCTATGGCCCGTAAAGCTTGTGGCCCACCTGTTTTACGTGGTACATTAACGCCATAAGCCACAACGCTACCCAAGGGGATAAACTTTCTATCGGTAGCTATACTTGAAAAAGGATCAACCACATAGCCCATGGCTCCGGTGGCTCCTTTGTCGCCAAATCTAAAGAAAACATAACTTGGATTTTCTTTGAAAATTTCCCAAATACGATCTGGATTATTCTTAAACCATTCCTTTTGTTCCTGCACATCTCCACGTTTTAGTAAGCCTTTTTCACGCATAATTCTGCCCGAACTAACATAATCTTGCCCATTTTGTGCGGCATAATTTACATAGGCACTGCTGCCATCTTCAAAAACCAGTTTGCCAGAACCTTGAATTTGTAAATAATATGCATCTACAAAACTTTCTACCCAAGCAAGTTCAAGCCCTCTGCCAGCTAATACTTGCTCTTTATCAATGGCTGTACGGCTATGATAATCACGCCCACGTTTACGATATCTATCAAGATCTGGCGGTTTTTTGTATAGTGGAGTGTAGCCAGCCTTATATGTGCGGCTAGCTTTTAGCACTGGTTCATAATATCCTGAATAATTTATGCCCCCATGTACTGGAATCCAGATAAATTTTTCTTGAAATAAATTAGGTTTACTATCTAGCATTGGTAATAAATTCAATAAACTATTTAAGGTATATTCCATTTGCCCCCAAGTTAAACGCAAGCCTGGCCTATCAACCGCTATTGCTTCTGATTTTTTTGTTTTGACATAATTCAAACTCTTGCGCAAAGTTGGCTCAAGGCTACGCCATGAGTTGAGTTTTTGATTGCGTGGACTTAAATGACTCAAAAAATATTGAGCCTTTTCCTGCTTAGAAACCAAGAATTTATTTTCAGGCGGTGGGACTTGCTTTGAACAAGCACTTAAAAATAGTATAAAGAATAATATAGCACAAGTGGATAATTTATAATCTTTATTAAACATTCAATTCTCCAATACGAGGTTTATATGAATAATTTGGCAACTAAACAAGTATGGCTAAGCCACCGCATTTCCTATGGCGAAACAGATACCATGGGTGTACTCTACTATGCAGAATACTTGCACCTTTTTGAGCGTTCACGCAGTGAATTTATTCGTACCCAAGGTATGAGCTATAAAGAAGTTGAAGCAAAGGGTATTTTTTTACCTGTACGCGAAGCAAAGTGCCGTTATCGCTCCCCAGCTCGCTATGATGATTTGGTTTGGATTTGCGTTGGTATAAGCAAATGGGGTCGCGCTTCAATGGACTTTGTATATGAAATATACAACGAAGACAAGACTGTAGTTTTAGCCCAAGGCATGACCCAGCATGCCGTCATTGACAACAATGGTCGTCCTTGTGCTGTACCAGATTGGCTAAAAAGCTTATGGGGAGATAGTTAATAACCAGCTTCATGTAATTGTGATAATAAAAATCTTTCAAGTTGCACCAATTTCACAAAGCTTTGACTTGTGTTACCATCTATGTGCACCTCCCAAAGCCCTTGTCCGTACACAGTTTTTTTTGTGCTATGCAATGTGCTAGATTTTGATTTATAGTAAATAGTTATAGTGTTTTGATTAAGGTTAAGGCTTAAATGGTCAGTGTGCTCAGTAACAATTTCTTGAGCCATATGACCCTTTTGCTCCAGCGCATCTCTTAAGGCCATAGCTACAATATGTAATTGTTCACGCCCTTGCATAGCATTATTAACATCACGAATACTTTGAGAAGTTTCTTTTATACGCGCATCCATGGCCTCATGGCGCGTATCATAAGACTGTCGCCCTTTACGCATAACACGCGATGCAGCCACAAAACCCACAATACCTATAATTCCTACAATAGCTAAAACAACATTTTCAAAACTAAGTATATCTGACAAAAAACCCATAAAAAACTTATACTCCATACTGTTAGATGATAGGAACATTCAGTATAAATACAAAATAATTAACTGTATACAAAAAAATCGCCATAAATTATTTATACAGTGCAAGAAGTTCTTTCTTTTTTCACCAAGGCAGGTTATACAGAAATGACGTATTTTATTTTTTTTTGCGGCACTGTGCCCGATAAGGTATCATAATACTCTGTAAAATGGCAGTGTATTTACTTAATTAGACTTAGTTTATAAATTTGTCCAATGGGAGAAAACAATGTCCAAACCCCTGGAAATGCAGCGCACATATGCCCTTGTGGGTACTGGTGGCTCTGGTAAAACTTCACTTGCAGAAATGTTACTCTTTCAAACTGGTGTTATTAATCGTTTAGGGGCCATTGAAGATGGTACAACCAGCCTTGACTATGAACCAGAAGAAATACGCCGACGCGGCTCAATTCAACCTGGCTTTGCCACCTATGAGTGGGAAAAAAATCGTCACTATCTTGTTGATATTCCAGGTGATGGTAACTTCACTGGCGATATGGCTTGCCTACTTAAAGGTGTGGATGCCGTTTCTTTTGTAATTGACGCCGTTGATGGTGTGCGACCACTTACACGCAAATTATGGAGCATGGTCAAAGACGAAAGCCTACCCTCCATGATATTTATAAATAAGCTTGACCGCGACCGTGCTGATTTTCAAATGGCCTATGATGGTATTATCTCCATGCTTGGAGCAAAGCCGGTAACGCTGTTTATGCCCATAGTTGCCGGAGAGACCTTCCTCGGCTTAGTGGATATTTTTGCCGGTAAGGCTCTTATGTTTGGTGAAAATGGAGCTACCATTGAAGCCCCAATTCCTGCTGATTTAGCTGATGAAGTAACATTAATTCGCGATACCACTGTGGAAAATATTGCTGAGTCTGACGAAGAGCTTATGGAAAAATACCTTGAAGAAGGTGTGCTATCTGCTGAGGATATTGATAAGGGTTTGCGCATGGGTGTTATGTCTGGCGCACTTACTCCTGTTGTGTGCGGTGCAGCTCTTGAAAATAAAGGTGGAGTGCAGTTATTGCAAGCAATTCAACGCTTATTCCCATCTCCTTTGGAGCGTCAACCTTTCTTTGATGAAGAATTAAATGAACGCCCAAGCACAGAAGATGGCCCTGCAGCTTGCTTTATTTTCAAAACCATTGTTGACCCCTTTGCAGGGCAACTTTCCATGGCAAGAGTGCTTTCTGGTACTATCTCTACAGATTCCAACCTTAAAAACTCTGCTTCCGGTGAGAATGAACGCCTAAGCAGTCTTTTATATCTAAGTGGTAAAACTCAAACCCAATGCAAAGACACTCTCGGTCCAGGTTCAATCATTGCCATTGGTAAGCTAAAAAATACTCATACTGGCGATACCCTTTATGATGACAAAACACCCTTTGTCTTACCCATGGCCGAACTACCACCACAACTTATCACCTACGCTCTAGCTCCGAAGGAAAAAGGCGAAGAAGATAAAGTATTTAGTGCAGTACAACGTCTATTAGAAGAAGATATCACCCTAAAACTTTCACGTGATGGTGAGTCTGGTGACATCTTGCTTGCTGGCATGGGGCAATTGCATATTGAACTTTCTGTGGAAAAGGCAAAACGTCGATACAAGACTGAAATTATATTAAAAACACCAAAAGTGCCTTATCGTGAAACAGTACGGGGCAAATGCCAAGTACAAGGACGCCATAAAAAACAATCTGGCGGCCGTGGTCAGTTTGGTGATTGCTGGATTGAAATGGAAGGGCTACCACGCGGCTCTGGTTATCAATTTGAAGATGCCATTGTGGGTGGTGTTATTCCTCGTCAATACATACCCGCCATTGACAAAGGTGTACAAGAAGCTGCAGCACGTGGTTTTCTTGCTGGTTGCCAAGTAGTTGATTTTAAAGTAAGAGTTTATGATGGCACTTATCATAATGTAGACTCCTCAGAAATGGCCTTTAAGATTGCAGGCTCTTTGGCATTTAAAAAGGCTATGGAAAACCTAAAGCCTACACTGCTAGAACCCATTGTTCTTTTATCTGTTTCTGTTCCCGATGAAAATATGGGTGACGTTATTGGTGACCTATCTTCACGTCGCGGTAAAGTGCTTGGTTCTGACTCAGTGGCCGGTATTACAGAAATTAAAGCCCATGTGCCCATGAGTGAAGTCTTGCGCTATGCTCCGGATTTACGCTCCATGACCGGTGGTCAAGGTGTATTTACCATGGAATTTGCCCATTATGAAGAAGCACCACCACCAGTGGCTGAAAAAATTATTGAAGAATATAAAGCCACTAAAGAAGAGTAAGCTTTAATTTACTTACAAAAACACTATTTAGGGGGAAAGCTTTGCATAAAGTTTTCCCCCAGATAGTTTATAAAACCAATGAACTACACAGCAACTTATCAAATAGTCTTAAATACCAAGGATATAATTTTATCCAACATATCAAACATACAGTGCAAGGGTATTGGTGATTTTGTTACTAATATTGACCTGCAAGTAAATGCCTACCTTAAACAAGAACTTAGTGCTATTTACCCTAGCATTAATTTTTTTTCAGAAGAAGAAGACAGTCACCTCACCGAAAATTGCTGGATTTTAGATCCTATTGATGGCACGACCAATTTAGTCTTTGGGCGTGATATGTCTGCCGTATCACTGGCCCATTATGAAGCTGGTGAAATTAAATTTGGTATTGTATTTAATCCATTTAGTGATGAAGCTTTTTCAGCCATTAAGGGTCAAGGTGCATATATTAATCAAGTTAAAAAGCTTGCAGTTAGTAAGCGTAACTTACCCCAAAGTATAATTGAATTTGGCTCAAACCCTTATGAAAAATCTAATGCGGTAAAAAATTTTCAGCTCGGTTTGGAGCTCTTCCAAAAAAGTTTGGATATAAGATGTACTCGCTCATCGGCATTAGCCATCTGCCATATGGCTGACGCAAGAATTGATGGCTATGTAGAGGAATTGCTAAAGCCTTGGGACTATGCCGCAGGCTTACTAATTTTAGAAGAGGCTGGCGGTTATATCACTGACTTTAAAGCAGGAAAACTTCCATTTCATACATCAAGTTCTGTACTAGCTAGCAACAAAATTAATCACAATCAATTAGTTGATATTATTAAAAATTACTATGAATAGATTATAATTTTTACTGCAATTTAATTATTAATTATAAATTTTTTATTGCATACCATCCAAGCCAAGATTATAGTTGCAAACGAAGCAATAATACATGTGCGAAACTCTTAAAAGTATAAACGATGCTTGCTTATTAAGCTGTAATACAAATTCTATACTTAGAAATGACGAGAAACTATGAAAGAGCGTAAAGGTATAATTTTAGCTGGCGGTTCAGGCACACGCCTTCACCCCCTTACCCTTAGTATCAGTAAACAGCTTATGCCAATTTATGATAAGCCTATGATTTACTACCCACTTAGCACTTTATTATTAGCAGGAATTAAAGATATAACTATTATCTCGACCCCAAGTCACTTACCACTATTTCAAGAACTACTCAGTGACGGAAGCCAATGGGGATGCAAATTTAATTATGTCGAACAACCATCACCAGACGGCCTTGCTCAAGCCTTTATCTTGGCAAAACCTTATATTGAAGGTCATCCAAGTTGTCTTGTGTTAGGAGATAATATATTCTTTGGACACAACCTTAATGAACTTTTAAAACATGCTTCCGAACAAGAACGAGGAGCCACTGTTTTTGGTTATCATGTTAGCGACCCGCAACGTTATGGCGTAGTAGAATTTGACACAGAACACAAAGCCATTAGTATTGAGGAAAAACCAGAAAACCCTCGTTCAAATTATGCTGTAACCGGGCTATATTTTTATGATGAAGATGTGGTAGAAATTGCCTCATCCATAAAACCATCCCCGCGCGGAGAGCTTGAAATCACGGACGTAAATAACATTTATTTACAACGTGGTGACTTACGTGTAGAACTCATGGGGCGCGGTATTGCTTGGTTGGACACTGGTACGCATGACTCCTTACTTGCTGCATCATCCTATGTGCAAGCCATGCAAACAAGACAAGGTCTATATGTGGCCTGTCCTGAGGAAATAGCTTGGCATAAAGGTTTTATAGATGCCAATCAATTACGCGCACTAGGTTTAACTCTTCGTAAATCTGCTTATGGTGAATACTTACTTGAACTTGTCGATGGGAATAAAGGAATGTAACAATGGAAGTATTAAACACTGCCATTAATGATGTTTTATTAATCAAGCCTAAAATTTTTGGTGATTCACGTGGCTATTTTGTTGAAACTTGGCAAGAGCGTCGCTATGCAGACATAGGTATTAACCTACCCTTTGTCCAAGATAATCACTCCCGCTCAAGTTATGGTATTTTGCGCGGACTGCACTTCCAAAAAACCAAACCACAAGGAAAATTGGTTTCTGTTTCGCTGGGATCAGTATTTGATGTAGTGGTTGATATTCGCAAAGATTCTCCCACCTATGGTAAATGGTATGGCATTGAATTAACTCAAAGTAATCAATGGCAAATGTGGATACCCCCAGGCCTTGCACATGGTTTTGTGGTTACATCCGACATAGCTCACTTTCACTATAAAGTAACCGATTTTTATGACCCTAATGACGAAGGTGCATATCGATGGAATTCACCAACTCTTGCCATAAATTGGCCCATAGATAATCCTATTTTATCCGAAAAAGATAAATCTGCTAGTATCTGGATTAAATAATATAAAGAGTACAATTAAATTTGTCTTACAAACTGCAATTAATTACGTCTACCCAACTATTAGTAATGATTACTACTAGTAATAAATCTTATCTTTTTTTGCAAAAACCCTTGCTCAAGACTATTTTGTAGTGTAATGTTTAAGTACAGATATATATTAAATTATAACTTATTTAACCATTTACCATAGGAGAAACTATGTCTAAAAAATTTTTAACCACCTCTGCTGGCGCGCCTGTTGCTAGCAATAACAATGTTACAACTGCTGGAAAGCGCGGACCAATGTTATTGGAAAATGTTTGGTTTTTAGAAAAGCTTGCCCACTTTGACCGCGAAGTTATACCAGAGCGTCGCATGCATGCTAAAGGTTCTGGAGCCTATGGTACCTTTACAGTTACCCATGATATTACTAAATTTACCAAGGCTTCTATTTTTTCTAAAGTAGGCAAAAAGACCGATTTATTTGTACGTTTTTCTACTGTAGCAGGAGAGCGTGGTGCGGCCGATGCCGAGCGCGACATTCGTGGTTTTGCTATTAAGTTTTATACTGATGAAGGCAATTGGGATTTGGTAGGAAACAACACTCCAGTATTTTTCTTACGCGACCCGCTAAAATTTCCAGACCTTAACCACGTTGTTAAGAGAGACCCCAAAACTCATATGCACAATCCTGGCAATAATTGGGACTTTTGGACTTTACTACCAGAAGCCCTACACCAAGTAACCGTGGTTATGAGTGACAGAGGTATTCCAGCAACTTATAGACATATGCATGGTTTTGGTAGCCATACCTTTAGCTTTATTAATGATAAAAATGAGCGTTTTTGGGTAAAATTTCACTTCCGCACCGAGCAAGGTATAAAAAACCTTACTGATGAAGAAGCTGCCCAAATTATTGGTATGGATAGAGACAGCCATCACCGTGATTTATTTGAAAGTATTGAGAAAAAAGATTTCCCACGTTGGACTTTGATGGTTCAAGTCATGCCAGAGGCAGATGCAGCAAAATTACCATACCATCCTTTTGACTTAACCAAGGTATGGTATCATGATGATGTACCAATGTATGAAGTTGGGGTGCTTGAGCTTAACAAAAATCCTGAAAACTACTTTGCAGAAGTAGAGCAAGCCGCTTTCAATCCTACTAATGTTGTACCAGGCATTGGTTTTTCACCAGATAGAATGCTGCAAGGACGTCTTTTCTCCTATGGCGATGCCCAACGCTATCGCCTAGGTGTAAATCATAATTTAATTCCTGTTAATGCGCCTCGTTGCCCAGTACATAGCTATCACCGTGATGGACAAATGCGTGTTGATGGTAATTTTGGCGCAACCTTACCCTATGAGCCCAATAGTCATGGTGAGTGGCAGGAAAACCCAGCTCATCGCATCCCACCTTTAAATCTTGAAGGAGCAGCATGGGATTGGGATTTCCGTGAAGATGACGATGATTACTATAGCCAACCACGCAAACTCTTTGCTCTTATGAGTGAGGAGCAGCAAAAGGCTTTATTTGAAAACACAGCCCGTGCTCTTGGCAATAGTCCCAAAGAAGTCAAACAACGTCATATTGAAAACTGCAATAAAGCCGACCCAAAATATGGGGCTGGCGTAGAACTTGCCCTTAAAACCATGGGACTTTTTGATTAATCCACACTTATCCATATAAGTAAGCCCCAAGACTTTTGTCTTGGGGCTTTTCAAAAACCAAACTTAAAGAGCGTTTAAGTTGTCAACTCAATGCATTAACATTAACTTTTAAAAAAGTGCCCAAGATGAAAAATACACAAAATCCACTAGTAAGCATTGCATATGCCACAGCCAAAGCACAGCCCATGACCCTAGCCCCAAGTGCCACACTTGTTACAAAACAAGGCATGAAGGAAGATTATCATAGTGTTGATGGTGATGGATTGATAGTTATTGTTTCAAAGACATTACTTGATTGGATGGAACAATGTAGTATAAAAGGACTTTGCTTTAAAAGGTTCAAATACAATCTTAGTTTTGAGCACAGCATTAAACATTTTAAGTCTGGTGATGTATTTCAATTGGGTGAAACTGAGCTAATAATTTCCAAAAGATTAAAACCATGTTTTGCTAGCAAACAACCCTGCAGAATGTCACCACATGCTTGTCAGTTGCCTCACGAGATGAAATTTGCTGAAATTAAAACCGGTGGCATTATTAAACTAGGTGATATTCTTACACTTAACCCAAAATGATTATTGACAGGGTAAAGCATAAGCATTTTTAGCACTAATTTGCATGCTAAATATGTTTTTTATGCAAAACTCACCTTAAATATTTATGCGCTAAACCAAAGCAAAATTTTAAATCACTAAGCATTTTAAATCATTCTTTGATTTTAGTACGTTTTGCATTCAAAATTATCATTGAAATAATAAATAATTTATAAGTCAAAATAACATGATTTTTCTACAATTTGGCATATCTTATGACTCGACTTTTGAAAAAGCCTTCTGTATAATAATATATTAAAATTTGATGTAAGGAGTGTGCAATGCCCTGCCGCATTTTGCAGTGTAACTCAGAAAAAGATTGGCCAAAATTATCCGAAATTATTAAAGGCCGTTCCGAGTCCAATTCATCCGTTGACCAAAGCGTCTATGACATTATCAATAATGTCGTAAATCGTGGTGATGAAGCTCTTTTGGAATATACCAAACAATTTGACTGCCCTGACCTTGATAAGCCTTTGCGCCTTGACGTATCAGAAATTGCACATGGTGCAGCGTCCATTGGTACTGACGACCTAGCAATTATTGGTGAAGCTGCTGCAAACATTCGTGCATTTCACGAAGCTCAAGTAGAAAAGTCTTGGTTTATAACTCAAGATAATGGTACCATATTGGGACAAAAAGTTACTCCTGTAGACCGTGCAGGTCTATATGTTCCCGGTGGTCAAGGTGGCGATACACCACTTATTTCAAGCCTGCTTATGAATGCCATTCCTGCCCAAGTTGCCGGAGTGCAAAGCCTAGCCGTAGTCACCCCACCGCGCAAGGATGGTAGTATTAGCCCATACATTTTGGCTGCTGCTCACTTACTGGATATTGATGAAGTTTACCGCCTAGGTAGTGCTTGGGCTGTGGCAGCTTTGGCTCATGGCACAGAAAATATTAAGCCCGTTGATGTATTGGTAGGCCCTGGTAATATATATGTAACCACTGCAAAACGCATGGTGCAAGGACGTGTTGGCATTGATATGATTGCAGGTCCAAGTGAAATTTTAATCATTGCCGATAGCACAGCTAATCCAGCTTGGGTGGCAGCAGATATGTTATCACAAGCTGAGCATGATGAGCTTGCCAGTGCCATTTGCATTACTGATACCCCGGCCCTTGGCGAGGCTGTACTAAGAGAACTTGAAAGCCAATGCGCAGAACTACCCCGCGCCCAATTTGCCAAGCAATCACTAGAAAAATGGGGAGCCATTGTACATACACCTAATATTCGTACAGCTGTCGCTCTATCCAACAAAGTAGCACCTGAACATTTAGAGTTATGTATCCGCGATCCTTGGAGTATATTACCATATATCAAGCATGCTGGTGCTATCTTCATGGGCTCCCACTCCCCTGAGGCTGTAGGAGACTACTTTGCTGGGCCAAATCATGTACTACCCACCATGGGTACGGCACGTTTTTCATCCCCACTTTCTGTACAAACATTTTGCAAAAAAAGTAGTGTAGTTGCGGCATCCTCAAGCTTTGTGCAAAACAATGCCGCCTCCATTGCCCGCTTAGCTAGACTGGAAGGCTTAGAAGCCCATGCCCGCTCCATTGAGTGTAGAGCCAAAAAAATCATTAAAGATTAATAAATGAGGACATTTTAATGAAAGTAGTTATGCAAACCAATATTGACACCTTCCCCCTACTTGCTAGGGGTAAAGTGCGTGATATGTATGATATTGATGAAAAAACATTACTTATTGTCACCACAGACCGCATGTCAGCCTTTGATGTAATAATGAATGAACCTGTACCATATAAAGGTGTTATTCTTAACCAAATTACAATTTTTTGGATGGAGCGGTTTAAAGATATTATTGCCAACCACCTAATTGAAAGTGATGTGCATAAATTTCCTGCAAGTCTTGCCCCTTGGAAAGACGAATTAGAAGGGCGCGCTGTTTTAGTAAAAAAAGCCAAACCCCTACCAGTTGAATGTATTGTGCGTGGCTGTATTACTGGTTCTGGCTGGAAGGATTATAAAACCACAGGTAGTCTTTGCGGGCATGTATTACCTCAAGGACTTGTGGAATCTGCTAAGCTTGAACCTGCACTATTTACCCCATCCACCAAGGCAGAGCTTGGTGAGCACGATGAAAATATCACCCGTGCACAAGCTGCCAAGCTACTTGGTAATGAGCTAGCAAGCAAGGTGGAAGATATTTCACTGCGCATTTTTGAAGCTGGACGCGAATATGCCTCCACCAAGGGCATACTTATGGCTGACACCAAGTTTGAATTTGGTATGGTAGATGATGAATTGGTACTTATAGATGAAGTTATGACCCCTGATTCCTCACGTTTTTGGCCGGCAGATCAGTACGAACCAGGACGTAGTCAACCAAGCTTTGATAAGCAATATTTACGTGACTGGCTCTCAAGCCAACCTTGGAATAAAGAGCCACCTCCTCCTGCCCTCCCCTCAGAAGTAATTGAGGCTACTAGTAGGAAATATGCTGAGGCTTATAACATACTTACCGGAAAAACCATTTAAATATCAAATTCATTGTGAGGTATAAATATGCTACTCAAAGGAAAAAAAGCCCTTATATTAGGTGTTGCCAATAATAAAAGCATTGCCTATGGCATTGCAGCAGCCTTCAAAGCTCAAGGTGCTAGCCTTGCTTTTAATTATGTGGGAGATGCCATCAAAAAACGTGTTGACCCCATATCTGAAGAGCTGGGCGGAGATTTCACCTTTCCCCTAGATGTTTGCGACGATAATCAAATCCAAGCCGCTGTTGACTTAGTCCAAAAAAATTGGGGACAAGTGGACATATTAGTGCACTCCATAGCCTTTGCCAACCGCGAAGACCTACAAGGCCGTTATATCGATACATCACGTGATGGTTTTAAGCTTGCTATGGATGTTTCGGTCTATTCATTACCTGTGGTATGTCGTGCCTTTGAACCCCTTATGCCAGAAGGTAGCTCTGTTTTAACCATGACTTACTATGGTTCACAAAGGGTTATCCCCGGCTACAATGTTATGGGTGTTGCTAAGGCTGCTCTTGAGGCATCCACACGCTATTTAGCCGTAGACCTTGGGGAAAAGAAAATCCGCATCAATGCCATTAGCGCAGGGCCTATTAAAACCTTGGCTGCTTCCGCCGTATCTAGCTTAAAGCATATTTTTAATATTATTGATGAAAAATCCCCATTGCACTGTAATGTCACCACCGCAGATGTGGGCAATACTGCGGTGTATTTAGCATCTGACTTATCATCTGCTGTTACCGGTCAGGTAATTTATGTGGATAGCGGGTATAATGTTGTAGGTATTTAATTTTAATTTTGCCAAAAAAAAATGGACTTTGATTATATTCAAAGTCCATTTTTTTTGGGCCAAAAGCCCCATGTAAAAAATTCTAGTAGCGATTGCGTGGTTTAATACGAGCAGCCTTACCTTTAAGTTCGCGTAAGTAGTAAAGACGACTACGACGTACACGACCAAGGCCTATAACCTCAACACGCTCAATGAATGGAGAGTGTAAGGGGAAAATACGTTCAACACCAACGCCATCAGACACCTTACGCACTGTAAAGGTAGCTCCGGTGGTGCCACGCTGAATGCGAATTACATTGCCCTGAAACATCTGAACGCGCTCTTTTTCGCCTTCAACAATGCGCAAATGCACCTTTACGGTGTCGCCTGAACGGAACTTTGGCAAATCCATGCGCATATTTTCCAGTTCAATTTTTTTAAGTATATCCATTATAAACTCCTTTTATTCGCATAAAAACCCTGTTGGGTCTGGTGTTATTATCCTAACTACCATGAAAGCGCAAGATATTTTTTTAGATAATTTCAAATTTTACTATCATAAAAATTAATATACATCCTGCAAAATCCTATCAAACATAATAGCGGCTGCCGCGCGCACTGAAAGGTGATTATAGTCACCCAAAAAACGTACTGGCCTTAATAAAGCATCACAAGATTGCATAACTTCTGGTGCTAAACCATGCCCTGTACCAAGTAAAATTAATACTGCACGATCATTCAAAATTTCACGGGTCTTGGCAAAGGATATATAGTTTGGCATGGGATTTTTGCTCTTACTTCTAATACTCTCACCCCACTGTGCAGAGCTACCAAATACTAGTGGACGAGCTCCGCTTAATTGTTCTATGTGTGTGACAGCATCCTCAATAAAGGACATGGGCCTAACTAAACTTAAAGCCTTAGCCCTTGCTCCATAATTTTTTTTAGCTTGCCCATGCAACCAATGCTGTAAAATACCCTGTAAAATTTCTTGTTGATCTTTAAGAGGGGTTAGCACATAAAATCCACCAAGACCATAACTCCTTGCACTACGCGCTATATCATGAATATCAAGATTTGTAAGCGACGAAGTTCCAGAATACTTACCCTCAATAATTACAGGATGATGCACCAAGGCCACATAGAGATTACGTCCAAGACGTTTGCGCACAATGGTATTTAAATAATCTGCATCATTTTGACATAGCTCAGCTTCATTTAAAATATCAGGTCTTTGATGCAATGTTAGAGCAAGAGACTTTTGTCTGCGCCATGTGGCAATATGACCATGGTCACCACTACGCAAAACATCCGGTACGTTATGCCCTTCAAAACTTTCTGGGCGTGTATAATGAGGATATTCCAAAAGACCTTCTGAAAAGCTCTCCTCCGTGCCAGATGCTTCCTTTCCCATAAAACCAGGGATCAAACGAGATACAGCTTCCATAACAGCAAGTGCTGGCACCTCTCCGCCATTTAAAACCATATCTCCCATGCTTATATATTCAATAGGTAAAATATCTGCTAAACGCGCATCAATACCCTCATAACGTCCACAAACTAAAGTAAGACTTTCTTCCTTAGCTAAATCCTTGGCCATGGCTTGATTAAATTGCTTGCCAGTGGGTGAAAAAACTAAGATGCGCCCAGTTTTAGGAATAGCACGCAAAGTTTGCATCAATGGCTCAAGCATAAATACCATGCCAGGCCCACCACCATATGGGCGGTCATCCACAGCCCTATGTACACCTATGCCGTGCTCACGCGGATTATGTACATCTATTTGTAAAAGCCCACTGGCTTGTGCCTTGGCCATAAGAGCCATTTGCAAGGGAGAATTAAAAAATTCTGGGAAAAGACTTACAATATGAAAATGCATGGCTTTTTTTATAGTATTTTTTGTTAATTATCAATGTGAAATAGATAAGGTAAATATTGCTAAATAGCTCCATGATAAGCATGTACAAAAAAAAGGGAGCCGAAGCTCCCCAAAAATTAAAATGCAAAAAAGAAAACTAATGTCCACCACCAAGATAAGCATCGCGCACTGTGGGATTATTAAGCATGGCATCAGCCTTATCTTCCATAACAACATTTCCCACTTCAAGCACATAACCACGCGAAGCAAGTTTTAACGCAGCTCTGGCATTTTGCTCTACTAAAACTACTGTAACACCTTTTTTATTAATAGTTCTAATGGTTTCAAAAATAGAAGCCACCAGTAATGGCGCAAGCCCCAATGACGGCTCATCCAAAAGTAACAACCTAGGTTGACCCATAAGTGCTCTACCAATAGCAAGCATTTGCTGTTCACCACCAGACAATGTACCAGCTAACTGACGCTGACGCTCTTCAAGTCTTGGAAATAGCTCAAAAATCCACTCAAGTGTCTTAGCTATCTTATCCTTATCATTAATAGTAAAAGCACCTAGCTTCAAGTTACCAAGTACACTCATAGTGCCAAAAACGCGTCGACCTTCGGGTGATTGAGTGATACCTTTTTTAACAATTTCATCACTTTGTAGAGTATGAAGTGGTGTACCATCAAATAATATTTCACCCTTTTTTACACTTTGCAAACCACTAATGGTCTGCATGGTTGTGGTCTTTCCAGCTCCATTAGCTCCTAAAATGGTAACAATTTCACCCTCTTCAACTTTTAGATTGATACCATGCAAGGCTTCAACTTGTCCGTAGTTCACATATATGTCTTTTAATTCCAAGAGTGCCATATTACCAGCTCCCATCATCCACACCGAGATAAGCCTCGATGACAGCTTTGTTATTACGGATATTTTCTGGCACATCCTTAGCAATGACGCAACCATTCTCAAGAACCACTAGCTCATGGCAGATATGCATGACCAAACGCATATCATGCTCAATTAAAAGCACTGTAATACCACGCTTACGTATGGCATGAATAAGCTCCATTAGTTCAGCTGTTTCTTGCTCATTCATACCTCCAGCAGGCTCATCTAAAATAAGCAGTTCTGGGTCAGAAGCAAGGGCGCGCGCAATTTCAAGCAAACGCTGTTTGCCATAGGCTAAGCTTCCAGCGCGCTCTGCATAAATATCATCTATGCCAACAAAGGCTAGCTCTTGCATAGCACGGTCAAAAGCAGCCTTTTCCTCACGTCTTTGCCATGGCAAGCGCAACATGGATGACACAACGCCAGATGACATACGACAATGATGACCTGCAAGAACATTTTCCACCGCTTGCATACGTGGAAACAAACGAATTGTCTGGAATGTTCTGGCAATGCCCTTTTTCACAAGTTTATAAGAAGGTATACCAGTAATACGCTCTGTCTTAAAGTATATATCGCCCTTTTCTGGCTTATAGTTACCAGTAATACAGTTAAATACCGTAGTTTTACCAGCACCATTAGGACCTATGAGCCCTACAATACTACCACGCGCAACCTCAAAGCTAACTTCTTGCATGGCAGTTAGGCCACCAAAAACCTTAGTTACATTGGCAAGTCTTAGTAAACTCATATCTTGCCCCCTGTTTCAGAGGTTGGCGGAGGTTTCGATGTTCCGTCTTTATTAAAAAAATTAACCTTATACTTATAAAGTGCCGGAGGTAATAACCCTTGCGGACGCCAAATCATCATAACCATCATAGCAAGACCAAAAATGAGCATGCGCGCATTAGAAAACTCTCGCAATAGCTCTGGTAAGCCTATGAATATAAAGGTACTTATGAGAACGCCCAGTTGGCTACCACCACTTAAAATAACTACCGCAAATATAATTACAGATTCCGTAAAGGAAAATGACTCTGGAGTTACAATAGTCATTTTGGCAGCAAAAACATTGCCAGCAGTACCAGCCCAACACGCTCCAATAATAAAAGCAATAAGCTTATATTTAGCCACGTTAACACCACAACCATTGGCAGCGGTGTCATCTTCACGAATATAGTTTAAGGCGCGACCAAAACGTGATTGAGCAAGCCATGCAAAAAATAACACACTCAAAGCAACCCCGCCCCAAACAAAATAGTAAAATTGTGTAGGGCTAACTATGCGAAAACCAAGAATTTCGGGGCGTGAAATACCAAAGATACCATTAGCACCACCAAAAACACCACCCACATCATTAATGAGAGTTAGACGTACAATTTCAACAATACCGATGGTCACAATAAGCAAATAGTCACCACGTAAGTGAATTATGGGCCTAGCTACTATGAGAGCAAAGAAACCAGCCGCCACCCCAGCTAGAGGCAAGAGGTAAAGAACCGGAATACCATACATAGTATTAAGTACAGCAGTGGTATATGCTCCAATGGCATAAAAGGCCGCATGACCCATGTGGAAAAGACCAGCTTGCCCAAGAATAACATTTAGGGAAAGAGCAAGCCAAGCATAAAGGCCAATACTTACACACACATCAACCCAGTATTTATTGGCAACCAAGGGCAAAAATAAAATACCTATGATGAGTGCAACGGAGATAATAGTTCGCATTTTCATAGTTTATCAGCCACCCTTTCGCCCAAAATACCAGTGGGGCGGACAATAAGTATACAAATTAACACACCAAAAGCTATAACATCCTTCCAAGCGGCGGCAATGTAGGCAGCACTCATGGCTTCAATAACACCAAGTAAGAGACCACCAAGCATAGCACCGGGTATGTTACCAATGCCTCCTAAAATAGCGGCTGTAAAGGCTTTCAAGCCATAACTCCATCCCATAACAAAATCAATTTGCCCATAATACATGCCAACCATCATACCAGCAGCACCACCAAGGCCAGGTCCAATCATAAATACTATTGATATGATACGGTTAACATTAATACCCATGAGCCTTGCTGCACCTTGATCTATGGACACAGCACGCATGGCCGAACCGGTGCGCGTTTTGTGCACAAATAGATGCAGAGCAAGCATGAGCAATAATGAAGTACAGATGACCAATATACGAATGCCTGGCACTTCCCAAGACCCAATGCTAATTGTAAATGACGGCCGCGCAATTTCTGGATATACAAAGAAGCGCGCTCCATACACTAACATAATAGCATTTTGGAAAAATATGGACGCCCCCAAGGCCGACACCACAGCTGAGAGGCGATTAGCATTACGCAAGGGTCTGTATGCCACTCGCTCAAGTAAAAATCCAACCAAAGCCACAAAAATAGTAACCATAAGAAAAACCAATAATATGGCTATTTCTACTGGCAACAATCCAGCAAGGCCGGTACTGACTAAGAGTGTCAGCCCACAGTATGCTCCGATGGTAAACAAATCACCATGGGCAAAGTTAATGAGCTTCAAAATGCCATAAACCATGGTGTATCCAAGTGCTACCAGAGCATAAATACTACCCACAGCAAGGCCATTAATTAACTGTTGGATAAAATCACCCATGCACACCAACCTTAGCTAAAGTTTGTAAAAACAAAAAATTCAACACATTACACTATATGAACCCCGCACATTTATGCAGGGCTCATATGCAATCTTAATCTTCCCAATCGTCGTCTTCTTCCACAGGGGCAAAGCCGCGACGCATGGTATTTTCTGTAATGACGCGTGGATCCATAAAATGTAATAAATAGTCTGGGCCACCTGCCTTAGTGCCAACCCCAGACATACGCGCGCCACCAAATGGTTGACGCTCAACCAATGCACCAGTATTATTACGGTTAATATATAGATTACCTACACGGAACTTTTGACGTGCTTTTTCTAAATTCTTAGGTGAGCGGCTAAACACACCACCAGTTAAGGCAAAGCGTGTACTGTTGGCAAGCTCAATGGCATGGTCAAAATCCTTAGCACGCATAATGGCTAAAACAGGCCCAAATACCTCTTCTTGGGCAATGCGATGCTCAGGTACAATATTATCAACAATGGTTATGGGGGCCCAATATCCTTCACCTTCTGGTACAGGACTCTTATAAAGTAGTTTACCTTCTTGCTCGGCAATGGACACATATTCCATAACATTTTTTAAGGCTGCTGCATCAGCCACAGCACCCATGGCATAAGTACAATCATCGGCTGGGCCAATGAGCATGGCTTTTGCCCCTTCCACAAGGCGTTCTATTGCTTTATCATATATAGTATCAGTTACAATTAAGCGTGAACAAGCAGAGCACTTTTGCCCTTGGAAGGCAAATGCAGAATAAAGCACATGTGGCACAGCTTCATCAAGGTCAGCATCATCATCAATAATAATGGCATTTTTGCCACCCATTTCAGAAATAACTTTTTTCACATTGGCTTGATTTGGCCCTGTTTTGCCAGCCTTTTCCACAATGCGTAAGCCCACTTCCATTGAACCTGTAAAAGCAATACAACTAATATCCGGATGTTCAACTAAGTAGTCACCCATGACAGAACCACGCCCAGGCACATAGTTAAATACACCAGCAGGCAATCCAGCTTCTTCAAATATTTCCACCAAGTGATGACCAATGATACCAGTAATATTAGCAGGCTTATAAATAACCGGATTACCAGCAACAATAGCTGCTGAGGCCATGCCCATACTAATGGCTAATGGGAAGTTCCAAGGGGCAATTACAGCTGTAATACCCTTTGGCTCATATATATAATGGTTGAGTTCACCTGGAGCATTTCCAAGTCGGCGCGGTTTGGACAAACGTTCCATTTCACGAGCATAATATTCTAAAAAGTCAATGGCTTCTGCAACGTCAGCTTGAGCTTGATCCCATTGCTTACCCACTTCCAAAACCTGCCAAGCAGACAGTTCAAAAATGCGTCTACGCGCAATGGCAGCTGCTTTTACTAGATATTTAGCCCGCTCAATAGGTGGTGTATCGCGCCAAGATGGATAAACTTCGCGCGCTGCCGCAAGAGCCATATCAACCTCAGCAATGCCACCTTGGCAAACATATCCAAGAACTTCAGAAGGTTTTGCTGGGTTTACAGTTTCTATGCGGTCGCTTAACTCAACTTTCTTGCCACCTATATACAATGGGTATACCTTACCTAAACTACTGGCTCTAATTTTTGCTATTTCTGCTGGAAACACAGCACGATGATCTGCGCGTGTAAAGTCTACCATGGGTTCATTAATAAATGGCCCAATACCTTCCACAACAGGCTTTACTTTACGATTTTTCTCACGCTCAAGGCGTTCGCGTTCTGCGGTTTTGTGTGGATCTTCTAGAAGCTTTTCAAGACTTGCCTCTTCTACAAAGCTTTGGCGCAAGAAGGATTCATTGGCGGTATTTTCCAAAAGTCGACGTACCAAATAACCCATACCAGGCACCATATCACCATAGGGACAATATAAACGTACTCGCCCAGCAATTTTCAAAATACCACGACGTACAGGCTCAGCCATGCCATATAAGACTTGAAACTCATAGCGTGAGTCATCAACATTTAATTCTTTAGCAATTTCCATGACTGCAGAAATGGTACGTACATTATGCGATGCACAAGCAAAATGACAAATATCTTGATTTTTTAATATATTATAAGCAATACGCTCAAAGCAAGCATCGCTATCGGCCTTAATAGTCCACACCGGCACTGGCCAGCCCATTTGCTTGGCTTTGACCACTTCATAATCCCAGTATGCACCTTTAACCAAGCGAATGGAAATGTGTGTATTATTGGCTCTTGCCCAAGCAAGTAAGTCAGAAACGTCTTTTTCACTATCTTTTAAATAAGCTTGCAAAACAATACCTATATGTGGGTAGTCTTTAAATTCAAGCTTTAAGCGACGGTAAACTTCAAGGGTAATATCCTTGTGTTTATATGACTCCATATCAATGCAGAAAAAAGCATTTAACTCCACCGCACGCTTACAAATTCGTCTGGCTTGGTCTAAAATACCCACAACCGAACCTTCAAAATCTTGTGGATTAGCAAGGCAGAATGTAGCAGTAGGCTTTATGGCAACGTTTATTTTTGGTGCATGCCCCCAGTCATCCTTGTGTTTTGGGTCATTACCTAGGGCGTCCCAAGCGTGTTGTTCTGTTTCAAGTGCATCTAAAAGCTCAAGATATGTACTCACATATTCCTCAGCCTCAGCATGAGATAGAGTTGCCTCTCCAAGCACATCTACAACAGCAGCAAAGCCACCTTTACGCAATTTCTTCATATTCACAATGGCATCGGTGGTTTTTTCACCAACAATAAATTGCTTAGCCATTTCTTGAATATTACTTGAAATCAATTTATTCAACATGCCGCCACCCAATGAGCCAAGCATGCCAGCCATCTTTGCACCAGCCGAAAGAAAGGTCGGCATGTCTTTTTCTTCACCAAAGTATTCTTTTATGTGGTCAGTTAGAAGCTTAGGAGTGGTTAGGGATGGAAATGCGTCAACAAAGCGAAAAATTTGAACTTTAAATTGTTCATTCTGCATGCTCCAATCCATAACCTTGCCCATCCACGCAGCCTTGTCAAAAAGAGAAGGTTTTTCACCGGCAATGCTAGAAAACATTTCCTTGCCACGTTGTATAACCTTAATGTCAGTACTTTCTTGCATAATTCCCCTCAAAAATTTAGATTTAGGCCCAAAAAAGAACCTACAAAAATAAGTAATATTATCTAAACAATAGTACCAAAATATGTACTGTGAGTCAATATAAAAAGGCAAATAGCTACAAATTATACTTGCAACTTCCTGTATATTTAGCTAAATGAAAAGTGCTTCAACATATACGTTTGTTTAGTTAAAATATTTCATGTAGTTCTTTCAATAACATGCTTTCCCATAGTAATTATGAAAAAAATTACCCTAAATTTACTTATTATTAGTCTTATTTTATTCATAAAGACTGTAGCACTTGCCAAACCAACTCTAAATCTATATTTGGACATGCCATATATACTTAATCCACTTGGCGAAGGACCAACTAGCCCGTATGCACCAAAACCACTTTTGCGTGAAGATGGTTTTGATTGCACAACATATGTAGAAACAGTTTTAGCAAGATATTATGCCCAAAATTCCAAAACGAAGTTTAATAACAATTTGATGCTATTACGATATATTGATGGTAAGATAGATTTTTTTTCACGCGCTCACCTTATGGAATTTCAATGGATACCCAACGCCATTAAATACAACTTCATAAGGGCCTACCCTCTTGCACACACAAAAAATACTAATTTCAACATCAATCTACGCCAATGGTTTTTACAAAACACAAGCGTTAAACATAAAGATTCAATATACATACAAAAGGCCAATCAACAACCTGAAAAAATAGTGGCAAGCGTTCCATATATACCAGCAAAAAAAATTACCTCTGTCCTGCTAAATAATCTACCAGATTTCATGTTAGTTTTTTTCATTAAATCCCTTCCGGCAAATAGTTGGGCAGGACAAAACCAAGCCCAAGAACTAATTACACATATGGGAATTTTAATTAATAATAAGCTATATCATGCTAGCATTAGAAACAAAAAAGTTCAGCAAATTGACCTATTAGAATACCTAAAAAACACTCCGTCTTTCATAGGAGTTAGTTTTTATGAAATTAGCTCTACAATACCCTAACACAGCATAATTATAAACGATAAGTACTTATAATAGAATGTGATTACAGTGACAATACTCAAAAATACCTAAATGTAATATTTTGAAATAACATAACATTTTTTTAGACTTTATCTCAACTATGTCATAAAACTACAAAATTGTATTTTTTTCACAAAAAACACATAAAAAGCTTGATTATCAAAAAACTAAGTGATAGACAGAAAGTAACGGAAGTAAACTATTATAAAAAGGGGTAGCTATGTTTAAGAAAATAAGTCCGATATTGTGTTTTTTATTTGTTCTGACAGTGGCAGTGCCATGTTTTGCAGCTGCTGATCAGTCAAAAAATAAAATGTGGGGCAATGGCAAGGCTAGTGGAGTGCCTTATGAACTAAAGGAAGAAAATCCTACTGCTGGTCATGCAACTACCATGTCTGAAACTGTTAATGCAGTTATAAGCACACACAAGTCTTTAAAAGCCATTCAAGAAAATCGAGTAACAGCGCAACAAGAACTTACTCGTTCTAAAGCTGGTTATGGTCCACGCTTGGATTTAACAGCCAGCGGGGGTATGAGTAATTTAAGTGACTCAAGCACCCGCGCCATAGATAAACAAAGTAATTTTTACGGTGTAGGCCAAGTTCAACTTTTACTTACCCAGCCCATTTGGGATGGCTTTGCCACACGTAGCCGTGTACGCGCAAGCCAAGGTGTACTTGACTCAACCACAAGCAGGGTTATCGATAATGCCACAACTCTTGCCTTAGATGGTATTATTGCACACGTTGACCTTATTTGGCGTCGTATTACTGTTGACTTATCACAAGATAACGTAGCCACTCACGAAAGAATTTTAGCTCTTACTCGTGACCGTGAAGCAACTGGTGCTGATACCATTGCTAACGTAACTCAAACTCAAGGTCGTTTGATTAACGCCATGAGCACTTTAGAAGACTCTAAGGCTTCACTTATCCAAGGTGAAGACTCCTATACACGCCTTACAGAATTACCAGTGCCAACTTCACTTGGACCTATTAAACAACCTATCAAAATGTTTTCTAACCCACAAGAAATCATTGAATATGCTAAGACCAATAACCCAAAAATCATTGCTTACTTAGCTGACGTTCGCACTGCGCAAGCCAATAAAGAATTAACTGAATCTGCTTTTTATCCAACTTTCAATATTGAAGCAGGCCCAAGCTTTTCAACCACTGGTTATAGAAATATTGATACTGAAACCCAAGACTATTGGACCTCTGGTGTAGATGTACTTGGTACCATGCGCTGGAATTTATTTAACAGTGGTGCTGATTTAGCAGGAAGCAGAGCGGATGCAGCGCGCGTGCGTGAAGCTAGATATACTGCCAATAGCGCATTAGACGATATAGCTTTGCAAATCAATAACTCTTGGACAGACTATCAAACTGCGGTAACTCAATTATCCTTCCATTTAGAGGCCATTGGTTATAACATCCAAACTCGTGACCTTTATATGGAGCAATTCCTTATTGGTCAGCGTACACTACTAGACGTACTTGATGCAGAGAGTGAATTATATAACTCTGAAATTCAAGCTGTTACTGCTCGTGCCAATATTATTATTAGCTCTTACACACTATATGCTTTAGCTGGTATGCTCCTTCCTGAGCTTCAAATAGCTAACGAACAAGTGTTAGTTGCCCCAGCGCCTCAATAAATTAACACAACGTACTAAATAAAAAAGTCGGCTTTGTTCAGCAAGGCCGGCTTTTTTTATTTCATAACAAATACCCTTTTGGCTGCTTGCATCGACTAAGCAACGCTTGCTTGGCATTAAGACACAAAAAACAGGCCTTGCTCAACAAAGCCACCTTTTTCTAATCTATACTCAATTTAGATGTGTACAATACACAATTCAAAATTATATAAATATATACAAAAAAATAAGTTAGCATGTGAAGCTCTTTACCAAAATCTAATTTGAAAATTTAAGCCTAGTAAAATACTTAGTAAACTCATAATAAATACAAGACTTATTTACAAGTTTTCCAACGAATTTGTTGACAGTCAATGATTTTGTTCTTATCTTAGTATTAACAAATAACCTTTACGCAAGAGGCAAAACTATGTCTAAAGACGATGCTCATAATGCGCAAAAGGATTTTAGGTCTGACACCAATAATAAGCAAAGTCCTTCTGTATTTGATGATATTTTTAATGTACAAAACGCACCAGATAACACATCAACACAAACTAAACAAACAGTAGAAAATGTTGTCAATAATTTACATAACAAGGTGATGCCAACTGTAGCTTCGCCACCACTGGCAAGCTCACATTCACAAGGAACACAAAGTATAATGTCGAATAATACAAAGATTAACCAAACTGCAGCTGAAGCATCTTCTAATGCTAATGATACTAATAGTGCCCAAAGCCAAGCCAAATCAGTAGCTAATGCTGAAGCTAAGCCAGCACCACAAGTAGCTCAAGCTAATCAGACTTCGTCAGTACAAAGCGAAGCACCTGTCAGTGAAGGTGCATCATCTGTTCAGCCGACCCCAACTAGTGAACAAGCAACAGAGCAAGATAGTAATACTGCAACTCAAGCTAATTTAAACATACCGCCCAAAGCAGCAGAAGGGTTTGCTCAGTTATCTCCATCTGAGGTAGATTTTATTCCTCCCTTACTTCGTAGTTTAAGTACCTTAATGCGTTTGCGTGGTAAAAATATTTCTCCGCAATTTTTATATGCAGGACTTGCCGGTGTTGGTGAAGTCACACCTGGTGAATGTATGCGTGCAGCAGCCCGTGTTGGTTTACAAGCACGTATTATTCCAAGAAATACCATACAAGATATTTCTCCCATGACTTTACCTTGTGTGCTACTTTTACAAGATGGGCGTTCATGTGTACTGACAGCTTTTAAAAGACAAGTAGCTACAGTTATATTTCCAGAATCAGGCGAGGAGCCATATCAAGTTAATATTGACACCCTTAATCGTGACTATACTGGCTATGCTGCTTTTGGCTCCATTGAAAAGAAGACCGATAGACGTATTGACACCTTTAGGCATGAGGGAGGTAAACGTTGGTTTTGGGATGCTATTAAGCATTATGGCCCCATTTATCGCCATGCTGCTTTTGCAAGTGTCATCATCAACCTCATTGCACTTGGTAGTCCTTTATTTGTAATGAATGTTTATGACCGCGTTGTACCAAATCACGCTTTAGAAACCTTATGGGTTTTAGCTTTAGGTATAACGCTTGCATATTTATTTGACTTTTTATTAAGAACCTTGCGCAATTACTTTGTTGATACTGCTGGGCGTAATGCCGATGTGGTAATTTCTAGTATGTTGGTTGATAAAGTGCTAACTATGCAGCTTGACCACAAGCCAGAATCAACTGGCGCATTGGTAAATAATGTTCGTGAATTTGAAGCGTTACGAGAATTTTTTAGTTCATCAACTTTGCTTTCGTGCATAGATTTGCCATTCTTGGTGCTCTTTCTCCTTTGCTTAAGCTTTATTGGTGGACCATTAGTGCTCTTACCCATCATTGCTATGCCCATTATGTTTGGGGCAGGATTTATTTTACAATCCCTAGCTAAACGTGCTGCAGAAAAAAGTTATGCCCAAAGCATGCACAAAAATGCCCTGCTCACCGAAATGGTTAATGGTCTTGAAACACTAAAATGCTGCCAAGGCGAAAATCGCATGCAAAGGGTTTGGGAAACGGTTGTAGAAAACTCAGCACAAGCCAATGCAGAAACTAAAAAATATGGTTCATTAGCCGTTGGATTTTCAGTATTTATTACTCAATTTGTCACCGTTGGTATGGTGGTTTGGGGTGTATATTTAATTGCAGAAGGCACCCTCACCATGGGTGGGCTCATTGGTTGTAATATCCTTGCTGGTCGCGCCATGGCTCCCTTGATGCAGATGGCAGGTCTTATTACGCGCTTCCAAAATTCACGTATTTCATTGGATGCCTTAAATATGCTCATGGCCCTACCATCAGAAGATAGACAAGCTCAAGCCACAGTGGACTTTGGCCCATTACAGCCATCTTTTACATTTGAAAATGTAAGCTTTGCCTATCCTAATACAGCTCGTACCGCTGTTGATAATTTATCATTGCATATTGAACCTGGTGAAAAAGTTGGTATTATTGGACGTATGGGTTCTGGTAAATCTACATTAATTCGCCTGCTTATTGGTTTATATCAACCTAAGGATGGAGCAGTAAAATTTGGCGGGGTGGATATTCGTCAGCTTGCCGGTGCAGATTTACGTGCTAGAGTTGGCTTTGCCCCACAAGACACAGTACTTTTTTATGGCAGTATACGTGATAATATTGTTCTTGGTGACCCCAGTGTTAACGACTTGAGAACTATTAGAGCTGCTAATTTATCTGGTGTAATTGAATTTGTGCGTACAAACCCTGAAGGTTTTGGTGCGCAAGTAGGTGAACAAGGTAAAGCTCTGTCCGGAGGTCAACGGCAAGCAATTGGTTTAGCAAGAGCTCTTGTGCGTGACCCAGAAGTGCTTATATTAGATGAACCAACAAGTAATATGGATACATCTTCAGAGCAAGCCGTGCAAGCACGTCTTATGAAGATAATGAAATATAAAACTTTAATTCTTGTAACCCACCGTATGAGTATGCTTAAAATGGTGGATAGGCTAATTGTTATGGATCACGGACGTATTGTTGCTGATGGCCCCAAGGATGAGGTCATACAAAAATTACGCTCTGCAGTCCCCCAAGCTGCTAGACAAAATGCGGATGTTAGCGAATTAACTGCACAAGCAGCAAAAATAGCACAAAATACCTAATTAATTCGAGGTAATTATGCAAAATAATCAAGGTGGAGGCTTTTTTTCGGGCCTCAAGAATTTTATACAAATGCTTAAGGATGGTGCATCATCCACAAATTTTGACCCAGAAGATCAACGCCAAAAGCTTGATACTTCTGAACTAGTTTATGCTGATGTGGTGGAAGCAGCCATGCAGCGCAAACCAACCATGCAAGCACGTTTATTGTCACTTGCTACTGGTTTTTTTATTGCCATATTTATTGCTTGGGCTGCTTGGGCTGAAGTGGATGAAGTAACACGGGCTGAAGGCAAGGTGATTGCCTCACAACGTACTCAAATAATCCAAAACCTTGAAGGTGGTATATTACAAGACATCTTGGTACGTGAAGGTCAAATAATCACCCAAGGAACGCCTTTAGCGCGTATCGACAACGAAGTAGCCGCCAGTACCTATAGAGATGCACTTAGTAAATCATTGGAACATACTGCAGCAATTATACGCTTAGAGTCAGAACTTACAGACGTTGAACCTGTTTATCCTGATGAAATTATTCGTGATGCTCCACAAGTTATCGCTGACCAAAATGCGGCCTTGGCAGCACGTAAACTACAACGTGACAGCGAAATTATTGTATTAAAATCTCAATATGAGCAACGTCTACAAGAAGTAGAAGAACAACAAGCTCGCAAACGCTCCGTAGACCGCAACTTGGCCTTAACCATTGAGCAGCGTAATACAGTTTTGCCACTACTTAAACGCAAAAACTATTCACGCATTGAATTCTTAAATTTAGAACAAGAAGTGGCCAACCTTGAGGGCGAGTTAGAAGGACTTACCGTTTCCATACCTAAGGCACAAGCTGCTGCCGATGAAGCATTACAGCGCATAGCTTTTCGTGAAGCTGAGCTTGACACAGCCATTACCGAAGAAATTAACGAAAGGCGTGCCGAACTTAATTCATTAAAAGAAACCATTTCTGCTGGTAGCGACCGTGTAACCCGTACTGTGGTGCGCTCTCCAGTAAATGGTACAATCCAGCAAATTCACCTTAACACCCTTGGTGGTGTGGTAAAACCTGGTGAAGCTATTATGGAAGTTGTGCCCATTGACGACACATTATTGGTAGAAGTGCGAGTGCGTCCATCAGATGTTGCCTTTTTACACCCAGACCAAAAAGCTATGCTTAAATTTTCAGCCTATGATTTTGGTGTATATGGTGGGCTTGATGGCGTGCTTGAACAAATAAGTGCTGACACCATCGAAGATAAACAAGGTGAAGTTTTTTATCTTGCTAAATTACGTACAAATAAAACCGGAATTACATACCGAGGAGAAACATTGCCAATTATACCTGGCATGACTGCAACTGCAGACATTCTCACCGGGCGTAAAACCATTCTTGATTATATATTGAAACCAATACTCAAAGCACAACAAAACGCATTTCGCGAAAGGTAGAATGGTATGCGCCGAAATAAGTCTGGCAAAAAAGTTCATTATCGTAGTTTCTGGCTGCTTGGTTTATTAATGGTAGCCCTGCTTGGGGTTACATCCATCTTTGCTGTTTATACCACTAATTATGTGGCACAAAGTATGGAGGAAAACCTTGCTATTACCCTAACATCAAATGCTAAGGGCAAAACAGAGGCAATTAATCTATGGCTCACCACCATAGACAACGAAACACTACGCTTTGTGGATAAAGATATGATTCGTCTCTATTGCGCTGAATCTATCTTAAAAGCCCAAGGTAATGATACTTCTAACCATCTAGGTCAGATGGAGAGTATGCAAGATGACGATGGAAATCTTAAAAATATCCGCGACATAATTACCCAACAGCTTATGGATTTTATCGAAACTACAAGTTTCACAGCCGGAGGCATTTGGGATGCTAACTTAAAGAGTATGCTCTTTACCAATGGCTTAGAAGAAAATCTCTCAGCAGAGCAAAAGAAGCTAGTTGAAGATACATTAAACTCTGGTAAAATATCATTTTCTAATGTGCATGATGGCCTAGCTGGGCTTATGATTACTACAGTCTATCCCATCTTTCCACCGGAATATACTGAGCTACCAAAAGATAAAGCAGTTGCGGCATTACTTTTAGAAATTCCTTTAGAAACACCCATATCTAAAATATTTAGAAGTGCTGAAGATGTTGAACACGAAGTATTACCATATCGTTTATTCCAATGGACTACAGAAAATAATTCATTGCAATTTATTGATTTAAGTACCGGAAAACTGCTTACTTTTGAAGAGTGGAAGACTCCAAAAAATGAAACTCTACCCATTATGAAGCGTATTCTTCCTAATGGTGACTTTGTGTATTCACTTGGTATTCCGCTTGCCGGACACAATTTATTGGTCAGCAGTGAAGAACCTGCACATATTGCAGAAGATTTTTATGCAAACTTCCGCAATTTTATGATTGTATTTGTTGTAGGAGCCATTGTAGTAACTGGGCTTTTACTATGGGCGTGTTGGTGGTTCTTTGTGGGCCGGTATGAGCGCAAGGTTGAAGCCAGCATGCGTAAACTTAATGAAGATGTAAATACTCAACAACAAATCATCGATAGTATTAACTCAACTCTTACCGATGGTGTTGTTTTTACAGATACATTAGGTAATATCCAATACTCCAATGAAAGTTTTGCAAAAATGGTCTACCATGAAAATAGTGATGATATAGTGGGCTTTAAGATGGGTAGCATCTTAAATCCAGACGCTGCTGAAATGCTCCAAAATCATCTTGATAGAGTGATTCGATCTGAAAAAAATCATGATTTTGAAGAAAAGCTCACCATTCAGGGTAAGGATGTATATTGGCAAGCCATATATAGTCCATACTTTGGAGACCATGATCATGTAAGTGGTGTGGTAGCTGTTTATCGTGACACCACCAAGATGGTTGAAGAACGTGAAGCTGAACAAGCCAGAATTGAACAGCTAATTCAAGTTCTTACCATGTCTGTTGGTTTGGTCAACCCTTATCTTAGAGGGCACTCTATGCATATGGGTGAACTAGCTGAAAACATAGCCAAACTAATGGAGTGCACCAAGGAAGAACAAAAAACCATTGGCATGGCAGCTGCCCTTAGCCAAATGGGTATGATTAGTCTACCTAAAGAAATTATTAATAAAAAAGGTGCCCTTACCGACGAAGAACGCGAAATCATGAAAACTCACGTATCAAAAACATGTGATATGTTAGCTGACTTTGATTTTGGATTGCCAGTGCAAGAAACCATACTTCAAATGAATGAAAATATGGACGGAAGTGGCTATCCACGTAAGCTGAAAGGAGATCAAATAAGCATGCTTGCACGCATTTTGCACATAGCAAACTCGTTTTGCGCTATTTTGCGTCCAAGGGTGTATAGGCAAGCAAGAAGCCTTGGCGATACCATAGCAATTTTAGACAAAGAGCAAAATATCTATGATACTGAAGTACTCAAAATGCTAAAAGTCTTTGTCATAAGCCCAGAAGGAAAGGTTTTTGTTAACAAATTGCAACGTAAGCATACAAAGTAATAGGGGAATGGTATGAAGATTATATTTTTGCCTCAACATTTTCCAGGGCCTTTTCGCTATACTGCAGCTAGACTTGCTGCAGATAAAAACAATAAAGTTATCTTCATAACTGATCGCTCACGGCGTGATGTGCGTATACCTGGGGTTAGACGTATCCTTATTTCTATTCCTCAAGGACCGCACATTTCTGATCGTGCAGAACACGAAGCTGTACGCTCTATCAAAAGAGGTACACAAATTGCCAATGCCCTTTTACATCTAAAAAATACAGGCTTTATACCTGATATTATTATTGGTAATGCTGGTTATGGGTGCAGTCTTTATGCTAAGGATATATTCCCCGATGCATTTTTAGCCATATATGCTGATGGCTACCAAGGTAACAGTAGCATGTTAACCACATTAAAGCCACGGCATGCCTATCCTACAGTCAACTTTTCACCAGAGCGAATACGCAATTTATTTCAGTGGGATGCTTTTAATGATTGCCAGATGGCTTTTACTTCAACCAATTGGCAAAAATCTCTCTATCCCCAAGCCTTAGCTAACCAAATCAAAGTTTTGCATGAAGGCATTGATACACATTTCTTCACTCCTAACCCTACACAAAAATTTAGTATAGAAGGTTGTGATCTCTCCCATGTTGATGAACTGGTGACATTTTCTGGGCGCAGTATTGATACTAGGCGCAACTTCCCTCAATTTTTACACAGCATACCACAAATTCTTATGGAAAGGCCAGAGTGTCATGTAGTAGTCATGGCAGGTACACAAGATAAAGATGCCAATGTTGAAACATCGTGGTCTGAGCTTTTATTTAGTAAGTATGATGTTGATAAAAATAGAGTGCACTTTTTGAATTTTAGACCTTACAAAGATTATCGAATGATGCTTCAAGCGTCATCAGTACATGTATTTTTAACCACACCAAATGCCTTATCCACTGGCCTTTTTGAAGCTATGAGTTGCGGTTGCCTTGTGGTAGCAGGTGATACTGATCCGGTGCGTGAGGTAATCGAACATGGCAGAAATGGATTTTTATACGACATTTGGAGTTCCGACTCCCTCACTCAGACCATTATAGGTGTACTAAGTGCGTATAAGCGCATGGATTCATTACGTGGTATTGCACGTGAAGAAATATGTAAAACATATGACTCACGTAAGCAAACTGAATTCAATGTTCAAAGCATCTTACAAGAATATACCCAATGGCAGAAAAAATAGTGATTTAGAATTTAAATAAGCAACAATATATGCATCATATAGCTCTAATACAAACAAGATTAGTGCCGAAAAGCTTGATAATCCTCATTGCCATGAGCATGTTTTTTTTCATGTCCTCATGGCATGTGGCATATGGGGCAGAAGCTAAAAAAAGTGATAGAGTAAAGCTTTTTGGCTCCATTGAGTTTAGGGGTACTTTGAAAGGTTTACCCCAATGGCTAAAGGTGCAAGATAAACATGCTAAGAATGATATACTAGTAAACGGCGTAAAACTTAATGCCGGTACAACTTGGGAAAGCTTAAAAGCAAAGGTTGAGGGCAAACCATTGCTTGAACAAATAAAAATTGTCAATTCCTTTTGGAATCAATGGCCCTATAAACAAGACTCAGCCCTTTATAAAGCTCCAGATTATTGGGCTGCACCTTATGAGTTTAGGAAAAGGTCAGGAGATTGCGAAGATTATGCAATTGTTAAGTATTTCACCCTACGTGCACTGGGTGTACCCATGGAAAAATTGCGTATTGTCGTAGTCAAAGACTCCATCTTAAACCTTGCACATGCTATTCTTGCTGTCTATATTGACGGTGATGCGTATATATTGGATAATCTTTCAAGAAACGTACTATCCCACAAAAGAATACGTAACTACATACCTCAATATTCTGTTAACGAAAAGAGTAGATGGATGCATGTAATGCCCAAAAAAAAATAAATGTCCAAAAACAAGTAAATGGAGATGGCTATGTACGAAGAACATAACAACTTACTTTCAAGCGATAACCAAGATAGCAAGAAAAAATCACGTCTAGCTCTTTTTGTTGGCGTAGTCTTAGTTTTTTGTGGCGTCACTGCCCTTCTTTGCCATACTTTTTATAGTGCGCAAAAAAACGACATACTAGCCACCCAAGAAGAACGCCTCATGCTAACTGCAGAATCTACCATGGAAAGTATACGTCTTTGGGGTGTAAGTCTTGATAGTCAAGCGCGTCGCGTGAGTGAATCTGAGCTATATCGTATGTTTGCACAAGATATTGCCCAAGTTGATGACCAAAAAGCTGGCATGCTTAATGATCCTAATGCCACAAATATCCTTGATGAAGACATAGCCTTTCTTGCAGAACAAATCCCCATGATGCGCACCATCTTGCTAGATTTTATGAATTATAATGGTCTACAAGATGCAAGACTAGTTAGCCCAGATGGTAATACCTTGCTCTCTTCTCTAGCAAGGCCAACGCCTTTGCAAGAAGAACAAGCCAATGCTGTACGCAAGGCAGCTGAAAGTAATAAAACTACCTATGCCCCCATTCGTCCATCTGCAACTGGCTTAATGTTAGACTATGCTACCCCACTATTACCCGCCATGCTAAGCGATGAAAAAGCCAAACCTGTGGGAGCATTCTTACTTAGTGTGCCTGTTACAGGACAAATTGCAAACTTTACCTCCAGAGGATCTGGTGCATCACATCGTGAAATACAAAGTAATATATTACAATTCGATGGTAAACAATGGGAAGTCATACGCCCCGATAGTACACAAGCCTTACCATCTGGTTTTGAACTTGCTAAAGATACAAAGGCTTTGCCTTTTGCTAAACGTATTGCCGTCAGTGGCAAAGATGAAGTTTACTCTGTAGGCATGTTAGTGCCTAATATTGGATGGGTGGTAGTAGAAGAATTACCAGCACATATTGTTGATACACAATTAAATCGTGCCTTTAACCTTGTTTATGGTGCTGGTGCATTTTTATGCCTAAGCGTTTTACTTATGCTTGCTTTGGTTTGGTGGATTATGATTGGGCGCGAACAACGTAGCGTTGCAGAAAAATTCAGAAAACTATATCAAGTAATTAGACAACAAAAACATTTACTAGACAGTATTAATATTTCTCTTGATGTGGGACTTATGATGGTTGATGTAAGTGGCAAACTGCATCTTGTTAACCGCGCCTTTGCCCTTATTGTCGGCAAAAAAGAAGAAGAGCTACAAGGTCAAAATTTGCATAATATCATGCCAGATAATGTGGCCTTGCAGGTGCAAGAAGCTGTTGCTAGTGTGTCTAATAGCAATGAATCCAAGAGTATAGAAATTAAACTTGTTCTTCAAGGTGAAGAAAGACTATTTCGTGCAACGCTCTTTCCTTTTGAAGATAAGGAGGATGGAAGCACCAGCGCTGCTGTTATGACCATTCAAGATATTACTGAATTCCGCAGAAGTAGTGAAAAGCGTAATAAACAGCAAATGAGCACCATCGAAGCCTTGGTCAGTACCATTGAACGAGTTGACCCATATTTAGCAGGTCATTCAACACTTATGCGCCGACTTGCTGAACTTTTGGCTGAAAACATGGGTCTTGATGCTAAAGATAAGGACACCATCACCACAGCAGCCGTGTTGTCACAAATTGGTAGGATATTTGTACCACGTGACTTGTTATCTAAAACTGACAAGCTAACCCCAGAAGAACAAGCCGAAATTGCCAAAATACCGGAATATGCCTACAATATCCTTAGCACCATTGATTTTGGCAACCCAGTTCCAGCAGCAGTAGTACAAATGAATGAAAAACTTGATGGTTCAGGTACTCCGCATCATTTACAAGGTGATGCCATATCTTTGCATGGACGCATACTTGGTGTTATTAATACATTCTGCGCTATGGCAAGTCCTCGTGCTTTCCGTGCTGGCTTGCCCATGGATGTGGCCCTTGGCATATTACGTAAAGATAACCAAGCCTATGACCAAAAAATTGTTGAAAACTTAGCCACTGTGCTCACCAGTTCACAAGGTGCAGAAGCCATAGCTGCGCGCCTTGCCGAAGTGACAGCTGAAAAGTAGTTTGATTATATTCTTCTGGAGAGAGAATTTTTTTGAAAAAAAGTTCTCTCTCCAGACCTTTCTCTCAAAAAATTTTGACTGCTACAATATGTAATTGTTGAAAATAATTTACGACGAAATGTAAGCGTAAATTTTAAACGCCATATTTTGAGTCTAAAACCTTAAAATTGAAAAACGTTTTTAAGTTATAACATAGCACCAGCAGCATCGCGCAATTTTTGCCACAATGCATCAAGACCTAGCCTTGTACTAGATGAAGTAACTAAAGGCATTGCACCATTTAGCAACTTTGCCCACTGGTTTTGACGTTGGGCACGCTCCCTTTGCTTGCATTTATCACCCTTAGTTAAAATTGGTAAAAGTGGTATTTGATGATTAAGTGCAAATTCAACAAGTTGTACATCAAGCTTTTGTGGATCTAAGCGACAATCAAGCAATATAGCCAAGGCTTTTAACTCTTGGCTACTAGTTAAATAACTTTCCATAAGCTGACCCCATTTCTGACGCTCGGTCTTACTACAACGAGCATATCCATAACCAGGTAAGTCAACAATATAAAAGCCATCTGGCTGGGCTAAATAGAAATTTAAGGAACGAGTTTTACCTGGGGTTGCACTAATTTTAGCCAGTGATTTCCTGCCAGCCAACGCATTAACTAAAGATGATTTGCCAACATTGGAACGCCCAGCTAAGGCTATTTGAGCTATGCCTAGCTTGGACGCAGTGGTAATTTGTTCAAAAGTATAGGCGGTTGCCTCTAGGATTAAGCTAGATTGCATATGCATTCCCTTGGTCTTTACTTGACAATATAATAAAAATACGCAAACATCCGGCGTCTAAATTAACTTTTTTAAACGCGCTTTTAATATATACAACAATTATATTTGCCGCAAGGTAAATAGCGAGCAAAACTATGAAAATTCTTATTATAAACGGGCCAAATCTGGGGGCCTTGGGCATACGCCAGCCACATATTTATGGAACACAAGACATGAGTGTTGTACCGGAGTTGGTACAAAAATTAATCAGCCAATCTGTAGAATTAGAGTTTTTTCAATCCAACTCCGAAGGAGATCTCATAGACAGATTAGAGCTTGCGCGTAAAGAACAAGTAGATGGTATTGTTTTAAATGCAGGAGCTTACACTCATACAAGTTTAGCCCTTGCTGATTGTTTGGCTTGGATTGAGCTTCCTTGTGTAGAGGTTCATCTAAGCAATGTTTTGGCACGTGATGAAAAAATTCGGCAAGTAAGCTATATTGGAAAACATGTTATTGGCGTTATTGCTGGATTTGGGATAATGAGTTATGCTCTAGCAGTTCAAGCCTTGGTATTGCATATAAAAAATAGTTAGGAGTTAATATGTATTCAACAACAGATTTTAGGAAGGGTCTCAAAATTGAAATTGACGGTACTCCTTTTGAAATATTAGATTTTCAACACTTTAAGCCTGGCAAAGGCGGTGCTATGATACGCACAAAGTTGCGTAATATACTAAATGGTCGTGTGGTAGATAACACCTTTCGATCAGGTGAAAAAGTAGCTCGCCCTGACCTTGAAACACGTGATATGCAATTTTTATATCGTGAAGGTGAAGACTTAATCTTTATGGACATGACCAGCTATGAACAATTACAAATGAAAGAAGAAACCACTTCTGGCAAAGCTGGATTTTTAAAAGATGGCCAAGAATGCCGCGTGCTTTTATATAAGGGTAATCCACTAGACCTTGACATTCCTGTATCGCTAGTCTTGCAAGTAGTTGCTACTGAACCAGGGGCTAAAGGCGATACAGTAAGTAATGTGACCAAACCAGCCACTCTTGAGACTGGCCTTGTCATACAAGTACCTATATTCGTAAATGAAGGCGACAATGTAAAGGTTGATACACGTAGCAAAGAATATCTAGGCCGCGAGTAATCAAAAATTTTTTCCGTAACAGTGTTTAGGCACAAGGAGGGTATGCTTACGGACATGCGCAAGCTGGCCCGTGAGTTTTTTGGGCTATTCCTACTTTTTTTTGCATTATTGGTTCTTTTAAGTCTTGTAACACATAGTGCTACAGACCCAAGTATCAATCATGTTGTTAGCAATGACGTTGCCATAAAAAACAATGCTGGTTTGCTTGGGGCATATCTATCTGGCATATTAAATGATGTTTTTGGCATTGCGTCATATGTATGGCCCTTAGTTTTTGGAGCAGTGGGAGTAGCTTGTATTTCCACACTTTATGAATTGGTGTGGTGGCGTTGGTTAGGCTATTTTTTGCTTACATTATGCCTACTTTACATTAGTGCAGCCTTTGATTTTAAGCTAGGGGACGTACAAGGTGGTGGCATGCTTGGTAGAGCAATTTATCAAAATGCAGCCTTATTATTAAGCCCTAGTGGTTCTGGCTTAATATGGTTTTTTGTATTCATCTTGGCTACACAACTGTCTTTTGGTATATCTTGGCTAAATTTAATTAAAAAACTTGGCTTTTGCTTAAAGGGCCATACACCCAATATTACTTGGCCTCAATTTAAACTTCCTGATATTATACGAAATCATTTTAAACCCAAGGACAAATCACAATCTTTACCTGATGTCATGGTAGATGATGATATATATACCGATAATAATCATGAAATAGATAATAGCACCGCGCAAAATGAAGATATGACTATTCATTCTCAAAACTCTCTAGCAGCAGAATCAGAGCATGAATTCTCTACTAACGAACAAGCTAATATGCTTGAACAATCTAATACAAATGCACAGATTAAAAACAAATCAAAGCCTAGCAAATTACGAAACCAAAAAATAGCTCTGCCATCACTTAGCCTCTTACAAGGTGCTGGCCCTGCTTCACACACAGCCAAAGAAGAAACGGAGAAGCGTGGACAAAGACTTATGTCTTGCTTAACTGATTTTGGCATTCAAGGTGAGCTTGTTCGCATAACTCCTGGCCCAGTAGTAACCATGTATGAAATTAGGCCAGCAGCTGGAGTGCGAGTTAATCGTATCGCCAATTTAAATGACGACCTTGCCCTAGCCCTAAAAGCCATGGCTGTTCGCATTCAAGCCCCTATACCAGGATCTGACACTGTGGGCATTGAAATACCCAATGTTCAGCGCGGTATGGTAAATTTTAGAGAAATTCTCGAATCTAGTGCTTTTACGCGTGGAGATGGTCCACTTAGCATGGCTTTAGGTAAGGACATTGCCGGTAACCCTTTTGTTTACGATTTAGCACGCATGCCACATTTATTGGTGGCTGGCGCAACAGGTGCAGGCAAGAGTGTGGGATTAAACTCTATTTTGCTAAGCTTGCTATATACAACTTATCCTGAAGACATGCAGCTTTTACTCATTGACCCCAAGCGCATAGAAATGGCTATTTATGCTGATTTACCACACTTAGTTCATCCAGTGGTTACAGAAATGCACCTAGCCAAGACTGCTCTCGATTGGGCTGTAAATGAAATGAAGTCACGCTATTCCGCCATGGAGCGTCTAGCAGTGCGCAATATTACAAACTACAATCAAAAAATTGCTGCCTTTGGCGATTCCAAACCTCAAGACATAGCAGACTTAGAGCACATGCCTTATTTAGTTATTATTATTGATGAACTAGCAGACCTCATGCTCACAGCGGCCCGTGAAGTTGAAACAAGTATTGTGCGCCTAGCTCAACTTGCAAGAGCAGCCGGTATTCATATGATACTTGCAACTCAGCGTCCCAGTGTAGATGTGGTAACTGGACTAATTAAGGCAAACTTTCCTTGTCGAATTTCCTTCCAGGTTAGTAGCAAGCATGATTCGCGAACCATTTTGGACACTGTCGGCGCAGAACATTTACTTGGCAGGGGCGACATGCTCTTTAAGCCTAGCGGTGGACGTCTTATGCGTTTACATGGCCCATTTGTCCCCGACGAAGAGGTGCAAGCTGTGGTAGACCATTGGAAAAAACAGCTATCTCCATCCTATAAGGTAGATTTTTCTGACTGGGGCAATACCATAAACGAAAATAATGTTGCTGGTATAAATGGCGAAAAAGATGCCCTATTAGACGAAGTACGCTGCTTTGTACAAGAGCAAGGTAAGGCTTCAATTTCCTTAATTCAACGTCGCTTTCAAATTGGCTTTAACCGTGCTGCAAGAATTATGGATCAACTAGAGCATGAAGGTATTATTGGGCCAGCAGATGGCAGCAAACCGCGCACTGTCATACGATAATATGTTTTATAAAAACAGTCTCAACATGATTTATTTACTGTAATCCAAGGATAATTTTAAACAGCACTTTATTAGACATGCAGATTTGCAAGGCCGTGTATCATATAAAATTTACAACTTAACATACACAGTCTAATAATCAATTTTTTATCTGAATAGAACTTAGATTTTTGTGTCTAATAAAGCACTTGCTAAGTGCCCCCTAATATGCTAGCGATTATTTATATTAAATTAATTAATATTTTTTAAATATCTTTGTTAGTTTTAAGTTCTTGGGGTACATATGGTTTATGACAATCTTTCTGCCTTAAATGCTTTTTCCAATGGCATGGCTGTAAGTGCGCATAATATTGCTAATGTTAACACACCCAACTTCACAGGCTGGGAGTATCATTATGGTGCAGGCCCTGGCGGCACTGTACAACTGCAAGTTGATAATAACCCTATCCGCCTAGACAATGCTGACGCTCTTAACCCTCTCCCCCCCACTTTTTATGAAAATGAAACTATTGGCATGGCTAACAATACTGTCGACTTAGCTACCGAATTTACAAAACAAATTTCTACTCAAAACGCTTTTGAAGCCAATGCCGTAGCCATACGCACACGCGACGAAATGGATGATAGCCTTTATAATCAAGTATATGGCCCAGGCATTGTTTCATATCATGTGTAATTTTTTTATATAAAAGCTAACAATCATACAATTATGGCAAAAAACATTTTGTTTAAAATAATGATTATTTTTTTCAATAATAGCTCATCAGCTATCTTGTCCATGCAACAAAAACATATCTCACATGCTTTTCATAATTGCCGAAGCTTGACTACTAAACATAGTTACAATAATGTTAATTAAAATTTGTTCATAAAGATTCTTTTCTAACATGCATTTTACATTTATCAAACGAGGAACAAATGCCTTCCAATCCAAAATCTACAATTGCACCAGATTATGATCCTCATTCAAAAGCACGATTACTACTTTGTGACAATGACTATTTTTCTACCCTTTGGACGGATGACCTAGAGCTAATTGATGCCAATAAAAGCATGTTAGAGTTGTTTGATATGGGTAAAGAACGTTTTTTAAACTCATTCTTTGAACTATTCCCCATTTTTCAACCAAATGGTAAAAACTCTGCTCAAACAGCCATGGAGCATCTTAAAAGTACTTTAGAGCTTGGATTTACAAGTTTTGAATGGACTTTTCTAACTAAACAAGGGAATATGTTTTCTGTCCAGACTGCCTTGGTACGCCACACCGTAAATGAAAAATATTATATTATTTCTCATTCATCTAAAATAACGAATCAAAAACAAACTTTTCAAAGTGTAGATCAAAGTTATGAAAGAGGACAAATAACACTTAAGCACCTACCCATTGGAGTAGACTTTTGGAATGATAAATTTGAATTAATTGATTGTAATGAAGGTTCATTAAAACTTTTTGGCCTTGCATCAAAACAAGAATACTTTGATAATTTTCACACTTTTTCCCCAGAATTTCAACCTAATGGGCAACGCTCAGCTGACCTCATCCCAAAGTATCTCACTAAAGCATTAGAAGATGGTGTTGTAAAATTCGAATGGATGCACATAAATCAAAGCGGTGAAGAACTTCCCGTAGAGGCAACACTTGTATGCAATGAAAATAAGGGCGAAAAAAATATTATTGTATATTACAGAGATTTACGTGAAATCAAGCAAGGAATAAAAAACACAAATAGGCTTAAACGGCGCCTAGTTCACATATTAAATGCCGCACCATACTCTATAACCTTGTGGGATAAGGACGCAAAACCCATTGACTGCAATAATGCTACTTTGCACTTTTTTGGGTTTGACACTAAAAAAGATTTTTTTGAAAAACATTATTATGCCTTACCCACATTTCAAAGAACTGGCATCATGGATGAAGGCCCATTTTATGATTTATTTAAGCAAGTTTTTAGTGATGGCTATGCATATTATGAAGGTGAAATTGGAAACTTTAAAAATAATGATTTATACTTTGTGGAAGTTATACTTAGAAGGGTTGTCATCGACGATGAAGTATTTGCAGTATCATACTTAAATGATTTAACCTATCAAAAAGCAATGCTTAATGAAATTGTTGAGAGTCATAGAGCTGTTACCATTGCGCGTGATACAGCCGAAAAAAGTACTAAGATTAAGAGCGAGTTTTTGGCTAATATGAGCCATGAAATTCGTACTCCCATGAATGGTATTTTAGGGCTTATCCACCTACTTGGCTTTACTAGCTTGCAAGATCAGCAAAAGGAATATGTGGACAAAATTCGTTATTCCGCAGAGAGTTTGTTAAGAATTATTAATGATATACTTGATTTTTCTAAAATTGAAGCTGGCAAACTTGAAATAGAAAATACTAGTTTTACCTTGGGTGAAGTTAAAGAAGATCTTTATGCTCTTTTCGCACCTAAATTTGCTGAAAAAAACATTATAGGACAAATATTTAATCAGGATGTTGAGCATGTAAGACTTATTGGTGATCCCCTAAGACTCAAACAAGTTTTGCTAAATTTAATTGGCAATGCCATCAAATTTACCGATGCTGGCTCTGTTATTACAAAAGTAAATTTGGATATTAATAAAGATAATAATACAGTATTTTGTGCTTTTAGTGTCACTGATACCGGCATTGGATTAAGTAAAGAACATTGCAAACGTTTATTTAGTGCCTTTAGTCAAGCTGACGCTTCTACCACTAGAAAATACGGTGGGACTGGCCTTGGGCTTGTTATATCCAAACGTATTGTGGAAATTATGGATGGAGATATCTGGGTTGAAAGTGAACCAGGTAAAGGCTCTAAGTTTTATTTTACTGCTAACTTTAAGCTCGACACCTCCGACTTACCAGAACTTGATTACTTTGCTAATTTAGATCAAATTAATAAAGTGCCAACTATGCAAAGTGGAACATCACTTGATGTAGACAACACTCCATCCTTGTATGGATACATTCTGCTTGTAGAAGATAATGAAATTAATCAGCTTATTGCTAACGAGTTACTTAGTATTAAAGGCCATAAAATAGATATAGCCAATAATGGCCAAGAAGCTATTGATATGATAAACCAAAATAACTACGACCTTATATTAATGGACATACAAATGCCCATTATGGACGGCTTAACAGCCACTAAAATATTGCGTAGTATGCCAAAGCATGAAAATTTGCCCATCATTGCAATGTCTGCCCATGCCATGAAGGGTGACCGTGAAATTAGCCTTAGCCATGGTATGAATGACCACTTGTCAAAACCAATTAACCCCAATGAGCTTTACGATTGCCTTAACTCTTGGTTAAGCAAAAAATTACATTCATAAGCTTATTACGCTATGTACATGTAAGTTTGAAACATTTTATTTAATAAACTCACAATGGGTTAAGCGCACATAATCATCATTAAATAAACCTTTGCTAATGCCAGCTAAGGTTACTTCTTTTCCAATTTCCAAATCTTTTAGCTCTTTTTTGGCACTTTCTGGAAATTCGCAGCGCACTCCGGTAACGCCAAAAGCATCCAAAGAAAAAACAATTTCCGGAAAACCTAGAGGAGATTTACCCACCTTATGCACTTTTCCATGTACGGAAATAAGTAGCTCAGTATACAACTCTTCAGCTACTAAAATATGTTCCATATAAAGATGATAAAGATCTTTTATGCTAAACTTTCTTTGCAAAGCATATTTTTTGCGGCAAAACTTTGCTGCTTCATCACCACTTTCTGATGATTTTGTTTTTTCTAAGCATTTATTATAGTTAGAGCGTTCTTTTATTAATTCTTGCATTATAGTAAACTTTTTTCTGCCTGCCAGTTCATGAGCATAAGCAAAGCCAAATTGTTGTACATAACACATTAATAGTAGCATTAAAAAAAGCTTTTTCATCTTTGACCTCTAATATCTTAATATAAAACCTGTATCTAACTAAAACGCCACACTCTATAAGAGCATGGCGTTATTATATTAAAATTTAAGACAATTTAAGTTTCAACAATTTAACTACGCCTAGCAAGGTATTGCTTTAAGACATCAATAAGTTTTTCCATATCAATAGGTTTTGCAACATGCCCACTCATACCACTAGCAAATGCCATATCTATATCATCTTGGAATGCATTGGCTGTCATGGCAACAATTGGTGTACTCTTAGCGTCATTCCGCTCAAGTGCACGTATGGCCTTAGCAGCTTCATATCCATTCATTTTAGGCATTTGAATGTCCATAAAGACTAAGTCATAATAGCCTTCTTCCGAGGCATCAAATTTTTCAACTGCTTCAGTTCCATCACTGGCTTCATCAATAATTAGCTCAAATGGGGATAGCAATTCCATAGCAATTATACGATTAATGTCAACATCATCCACCAGCAAGACACGCTTTCCTGGTATGATAGTCATATTATCTTCACTATTTTCAATTTCAGTGGAGCTTACATCTTCAGTAAGCCATAAGGCAAAATAAAAATCACTACCCTTACCTTCTTCACTTTGCACATGGATATCACTTCCAAGAAGCATAGCAATACTACGACTAATGGATAAACCAAGCCCAGTACCACCATACATACGTGTAATATGTCCACCACCTTGTTCAAATGGTACAAAGAGTGATTTTAATTTGTCAGGTGCAATACCAATTCCGGTATCAGTCACTGAGAAGAATATTAAAGATTTACCGTCTTTACGCTCTTTTTGTTCTAGAGTGAAGTTAATACTACCAAGCTCTTGAGTAAATTTAACCGCATTACCAAGCAAGTTAATAAGCACTTGACGCAAACGTAAAACATCAGAAATAAAACGTGTATGCTCAAGCCCAGCTGTGTTAATGGTAAATTTAATATTCTTACTGCTACAACGTGGAGTAATGATTGAAGCTACATCATCAACTAGTTTTAACATATCAAAGCTTTCTTCACTAAGCTCAATCTTACCAGCCTCAATCTTCGATATGTCAAGGATATCATTTAGTAACCCAAGCAAGTGCATAGATGAAGATTCAATTTGATGCACATGTGGTAATAAGTCTTCTTTAGTGCACTCATGTTCTCCAAGTTTTCGCTTGGTAATATTGGTCATACCAATGATAGCATTCATAGGTGTGCGTATTTCATGGCTCATACGGGCCAAGAATTCACTCTTAGACTTACTGGCATTATTTGCTTCAGTCACAGCCTGAATAAGATCACTCTGAGTTTGACGTAATTCCTTTTCAGCAGTAACACGTAACGATACATCGCGCCCCACACCAAGTACACCACGAATGGTACCATCATGAGCAAAAATAGGTGTTCGCACAATATCTAAAATTTCTTCATGCCCATCGGCAAATGATACACGATATTCATCGTAGGTTGATTTCCCACTAGAAAAAACCTCACGTTCATTTTGCTCACTATTTTTGTATAAACGCTCAGACAATAAATCTTTATCCGATCTGCCATGTATTTCTTCGGGGGTGAGCCCAAGCATGTCTGCAAAACGTGGGTTAACTGCAAGGTAGACACCCTCAGCGGACTTATACCAAATAAGATCGGGAGATGCTGAAAGTACCATGTCAAGCATGGCGCGTTCGCGCTCTATGCGTTCTTGCTCAACAATAAGCTTTGTTATATCTTCTGAACTTATAATGTAACCAATTTTATTGCCGGCTTTATCCATAAGATAAACAGCCGTCCCCTTATAATACTTTTTCTGCACAGTAGAGTAGTGAATAGGGAAGTCTTTATTTTCTACAAGAGCATCAATGGGGCATTTTTTTGACCCAAACAAACTTATATTGCTATAGTTTTGTCCAATAATATCCTCAATGTTTCTAGCTACAACCCCCAAAGCAAAGTCGTTAACATAGATGACCTTACGATCAATATCCGTGATAACCATTGGATTTTTAACACTTTCTACAATACTATCAAACAAGTCATCAAGTGAGTTACATAGTATACCAAGTTCGTCTTTAACTTGCTCATCAAACCTAAAGCTACGCTCACCAAGGCTAAAGCGCGAAATACCGCGGATAAGTCTAGTGATATTCTTTGTAATACCAGAAGCCATCATAACCGCTACAAATATAACTAAAATAGTCATAATCAATGTAGAAAGAGAAAGGCTTGTAGCAGTGTTCCATAAATTCCTATTGATAGCTTCAAAGGTTAATTCTGAAACTTCTGATAGTTCTTTATCAGTATTTTCAACAAGTTTTTGAATAGTGGCTTGGGTTTCTAAGGCTGGGCGATGGAAGTCGTCCACGCCAACAGTTACGGTGACAATACCAAAACCACGTAAGTTATTGCCATATTGGCCTGTATAGTAGGGAATTGCCGATACAGTAGTTAA
>CAYJDF010000001.1:21121-65140 GCA_964368845.1 uncultured Desulfovibrionaceae bacterium | reverse complement strand
GTCATATCCAGCAATGGAGTGATGTCTTGGGTGAGCAATACTACGCCCCTTGTGGTCCCAAATAAAGGTATAATTACCAGCAGCTGCACTAGAGATATCTGAATAACGCTCTGACTGTGGTACTAAATTTTCCACTGCAGACAAAATATGATCATGGTTAAGAGCCATGGTAACATAGCCAACAATCTTACCATTTTTTACCACAGGCATAGCCCAGCGTACTATACCAACAAAACGCTTACCATTGGGGTTTTCATCCCCTACATAAGCTGCCTTTTCTGGTTCAAACGGCACACCTTTTTTCTTGGCATTTTCTGGTGTGTACATACCAATAAATGGTGTACCAACATACTCACCAATAACATCAGATACGTATATTTCACCTGGTTTAAGCTCTTTTAACTTCTCAAAATAGTCTTCGGCCTTACAAAAAGTATTTTTCTTATCAGAAACGTCCTTTAATGCAGAATCCATCACATCAGAAGCTGTGACTTTTACCTTTTCCTGACCATTTAAATCAATATAAGTTAACTCACGATAAACATTAACAAATTCATATTCAAAATTATCCGGTGGGCGATAACGAAAACGAGTGTCGTTTTGTTCATTAACAAGGGTTACATCTTGAGATTTTTTATGCTCAGTTGTAGGAACCCAAGATTTACCATCCGCGGCAAGTTCCCATTTACGTGGCTTAACAATACGGCTAACTCTGTCTTTAATAAAAACCTTAAAGGTTTCTTCATTTATGGGAAGAGATGACAAAATCCGCAAATCATCATCACGCGCATAGAGAAAATTGGAGAGTCTAAAGGCAGTGTCGGTGGTCATGCGTTCGATTTCTTCTGTTGCTCTATCGTCAAGAGCTTCAACAGCATCACTAACGGCAATATCACCTGCATTTGCAAATTCTCTAACTGCCTGTTGAGCCATGTTTGATGTACGCGAGCGCATTTCATCACCAAGGTTAACGGCTTGATCCCAAGCCACAAGGGCTATGAGAACAAGTGGCACTACCTTAATAACTACAAATAACAAAATAAGCTTGGCGCGCATGCCTAAGCCCATATTGGTAAGCACTTTGCCTATCCAAGAAGAAGCTTGACCTACAGAAGAACTAGCAGATGAGTTTGCATTATTCATAAACATACCAATTTTATTGTATTAACATCCAGAATAGATGTATAAGATTGAACCAAAATGTTACAGATAAACTTTACACGAAAACAGTATAGTTGTCACCAATATTTTGCAAAAAATTATAATTTTATAAACAGGTAAGCTCTAAAATAATACAGCCAAAATGGGGCTTAGAAAAATTGACGGAAGCATATTCCCAATACGAATCTTTGTACACTCAATAACATTAAGCCCTATGGCAATCATAATAATACCACCAGTAGCACTAAGCTGTACCATAAGTGGCTCGGTAATTAAACCAACTAACACATTGGCAAGTAAGACAAAAATGCCTTGATAAATAAATACAGACACTCCAGAAAATACTACACCAATACCAAGACTAGCAGCTAAAATTATAGCAGCAAAAAAGTCTATAATGGACTTGGCATATACAATATCTCTAACACCGCGCAAACCCTCTTCGATGGAGCCTAAAATACCCATGGCTCCAATACAAAAAAGCAACGAGCCATTAACCAACCCTTCAGTAAAACGTGGGTTTGAAGATCCAACCATGGCTTTTATTCTATCTCCAAGGCGAGTTAACCAATCTTCAATATGTAAAAGCTCACCAATAATACTACCACCCACAATACTTGCAATGGTCAGTAAAGCATCAGTGCCTTTTAGGGCTGATTGCATCCCAAGCACTATAATGCAAAGACCGAGGCCTTGAAAAACAAGTTCACGCATCTTTTCTGGCATGCGCGCCCCAAAAACAAGCCCCAATGCAGCACCCAAAGCCACAGCAAGACCATTAACCAAAGCACCTAAGGGAAATATCATTCTAAGTTCTAATCCTTAATTTTCCCATCTCTAATTACGGGTCTTTGCCATTCAGCAGGCATAGGAGCTGAAATTTCTGCTTTATCTCCCAGCCACGGATTAAAGTATCCAAACATAAGCCATGGACATTGCTTAGTTAATCTTTTTTTGAAATTTGTAAAGCCCATGGACGGACCAAAACTTATGCCACTAAGTAAGTTAAGATACATTTCCGGGTCAATATTCAAATTGCGCAACTGAATAAAGCTTACTCCACAACTACCAACTAGTTCTACCAAGGCTTCAACTTCATCTTCTGTATCGGTAATACCAGGAAAATACAAAAGATTTAACGAAACAAAAACCCCACGTTTACGTGCAGCAATTATGGAGGCACGCACATTTTCAAAGCTATACCCTTGAGGGCGATAATAGGTATTATAAACTTCTTCACGAGCAGAATTTAAGCTGACCCTAAGCGATGTAAGGCCAGCATCGGCAAGATCTGCCACAGCTTCCGGAAATGAAGCATTGGAATTTAAGTTCACCGTCCCTCTGCCCCCAGCTTGGCGAAAAGTACGCACAGCTTCAATTAATAAAGGTGCTTGTGTTAAAGGTTCACCTTCACAACCTTGCCCAAATGAGTATATGGCTTGTTCTTTTTCATGAGCCTCATGATGACGCATAACTTCAACAATTTCAGTAACAGTAGGTGTAAAGTCCATGCGACATTGTGGTGTTGTTGTAATGGGTGAATCTTTATCCTGTAAGGAAATACAAGCCACACAACGGGCATTACAAGCTCTAGACGTAGGCAAAGGGGCTTCATATCGGCCAAGAGCCAAGTTTTTAGCAGCTGGACAATCGTACTGTAGCACACATTTATGCATAATATGTTGCATAAGGCGATTTTTAGGATATTGTTTAATAAGCTTTTGGGCATTATGAGCAATATCTTTTCCGGCAATACGGCGGAACTCTTGCCTTGTGTCAGAATCAACCTTACGTGCGCACATATAAAACCGTCCACGCGCATAACCCACGGCCCCATAGGCAAATAAAGGCAAAGCTGGCGCATCCTTTCTACTGACAAAAGCAGTATGAGCCGTCAATGTGTATGCAGGCGCACCAAAGGCAGATACAGCCAAGCTATCTAAAACTTCGGTAGTACCGGTCTTTGGGTCAAGGCCCACAGCATTACGGCCAGGCATGAAAAATAATTCACTTTCTGGCGGTAAGACTATGAGATCATCAGGATGGGGTAACATCCACTCTCGCCCACGCCGACAAACCATTAGTAGCTGCGGATGTTCAAGAATGTTGCCACTTTCATCAACTGTTAGTAGGCGCGGTCTTAATGGGGATTTACTTCGCATAATAAATAAAAAATTAAAATTTAATGGCCCAATGCCTATACATTAAAATTAGTCCAACACATTTATTGATTAATATAAAAAAGCTCTATTTCTAATAGAATATACAAAAAACATTACATAAAATATACTTGATTGTCTTTGGCCTTTATGCTAAAGACCCTAGCGGAAAATACTTTTTATAATCACTCATTAACCATCAACAGGAAAACATAAAAGGTCACTTATGTCTATGATGATTTTTAGCACCCTCTTTTTTTTAGGTATCTTCATTATGTTTTTCTTCATCTTACGCGGTCAAGACATTTTGCTAAAAACCCTGCGTAGTGAACTGGCTCAAACAAAGTCAAAATTAAGTATTATAGAAACGCGCCTTGCTAGCTTAATGGGTGATGACGAAAACTCTAATTTGCAAGACTTACAGCTAGAGCCACAAAAAAATTTATCAAGTCCAGCTCAAGACACTACTTTGCATCTAAACATGAATCCATTAGACGAAAAAAAGTCTTAGTATTTCACATGACAATATGAATCTAAGCCCTAAGAGCAGCCCTTAAATAAGCCTCTCGCACAGCTTCACCTTGCATTACATCGGCAAATAAAAGATAAATTTGACGAAGCCATACCTTGCGTATGTTTGCAGCGTTACTTAAACGTGAATTAATAGCTTCTTGCCCTGCTAAGCTATTAATTAATTTAGTTAAAGCTTGTGCGCGATGTAAAGCACGATGATGTTTGTCCACAGCCACAAGACCTTGTTCTGCAATACTTTGACGCAAACTACTATTAGCAAGTAAATTTTCTACAGCCTTTGCAGCAGCATAAGCATTGCCTGACTCATAGGTAATAAGCTCTTTTCCATTACTAAATAGCTTATTTAAGCCATGCTCAACTTGAGGTGTAACTAAAGTCCCCCCACAGCCCAATGCTTCAAAAACTCTAAAGTTTAAATCTTCGTTTTCACAGTGATTTATCAAAACTTTACCCAAGGGAAAAAGCTTAGCATACTCACCTTGTTCCACATGTAAGTTTGGTATATACTGATTTAACTCTTCTAAAAATTTAACCCGTTTGGGCAAATTTTCTGCATTTAGGCTACCTACAAAAAGACAATCATGTTGAGGTGTAACTTGCAAAGTAGGGGCATCACTGTCGCGCGCAAAGGGTGGACACCACATAACACGCTCAGAGCCAAGATTTTTGGACTTAAAAAAAGATAAATGGTCGTGAAGACTTACCAAGCAAAGATCAAAAGCTTGGGCATAATTGGAAAACCAGCTATGTATATGGCTATCCACAGCATAAAAAACTGTAATGCAAGGAAAATCCTCCATTCCCAATACAAATGGGGGGAGGCTTCTATCAGCCACTACAACTACATTCGGCTCATAACCGGATATATTAACAATATTTTCCCAGTTAAATATTTCAAATTCTTTGAAGTTAAAAAAATGTACATCCCAACCACATAAAGACATGGAGGCTTGAAAATAATCATGTCCTATCCAAAAAAGACGCCGCATAAATACACCTTCAATGATGTTGCATAATTGACCTAAACACTATATTGTATGAGAGGAACACATGATTAAAAAAACAAATGAAGCAATCTCTAACAGAAGGCTCTCTTTGACAACATTCAAAGTAGTTTTAATGAACACAACATTTAAATTACAGTACCTTATGCATGCATAAGCGTCAAGCATCTATGACCGAACACATACAAAAAAATATTTTCCCACATTATATCTCACAAATTGGGCGTTGGTGTATGTATATAACTGCTTTCCTAATCCTTGTAATTTTATTACTTTTTTCAGTTGCGGCCATTTTCTTATATCAAAATCCAGAAGCGTTATCCAAACACCTAGCCAAGGAAATGAAAGAACGCACTGGCATAGAAGCAAGTTTTTCTTCTGTGGATGTCACTTTATTCCCCTTACCAGCTCTAGCTTTAAGTGATGTTATTTTGGAATATGAACAAGTAAAACTTAGCATTGCCTACGCAACAGCTAGGCCCTCCATCCTACCCTTACTCAAAGGCAACTTTGCCATTGGGCATGCTTCATTACTACGTCCACATATTACTGGAGAAATCATCAACTCCAAACAAAAGCAAGAGCAATCCAAGTCCGATCAAAAAGAAATCAGCACCTTGGAATATTTGCAAAATAATCCACTCATAGCACCTATACCAAGTATGATGTTTGGCTGCCAGCTAAACATCTTAAATGGTAATGTGGATTTAATTAGTGATGATGTGCATATTATTATTGATAATATCCAAGCAGATATAGACATTGACCGCAAGGGTAATACCAAGGCATCCATAAGTTTTGATTCAAGTGGTATTTCAGAAAATAAAAGTCTTCTAGCTCAAACCGATAATTTGGAGTTAAATTTAAACGGTCTTAACCCGCATGGTAATTATGACCAATTTAACTTTAACCTACAGACAAAATTGCACATTCCAGATGTTCTTGAACAAATCAACATTGCTCTTACTTGTAATATGGATGCACCTACGCCTAGCACTCATAATAACTTAATGGATATACTGGATATGCTTAATGGTTCTCTAAGCATTGATGGCAACATAATATGGCATAAACAAGCTATACCCTTTGCCATTGCCGGTAATGTTCGTGGGCATGCCAATGCATCTATTGAGTTTATTGACACTCATGTGCAGCTAGACCAAGATAAACTTACTCTTAACGCTACACTGAACAATACTTTTTCTAAAAGCCCTAACCTTGATGGTCACATTAATTTAGAACGTCTAAGCCTTACCCAATGGTTTGGCTTTGCAAGAAATTTACCCCCAGGCCTACAAAACACCTTAGATAATATTACCGATGGTGAGTTACAATTTAGTATTGATGAAAAAAGTCTTAAAGTTCCACACATTAAGGCCAGTGCAGTCAATGCTAATTTTACAGGTAAGGGTGGTGTATCCAGTTGGGAAAAAATTGTTGTTTTTTTAGACCTTGTAGCACCAGATGTATCATTGGTTAAGGCTTTTCCTGAAACAGAAGGGGTTGAAGTTACTGCCCCAACCTTCGCCTATCCACCTCTAACCCCCATACCTGGCAGTATAGAAGCCATAACATCTAGTGGTCCAACCATTGATTATGACATAAACATAGGTGCAAAAAGTGTTACGACTTGGGATCTTACCGTTAACAATGTAGATTTTAGATGCATTCCTGCAGAAGGCCCAAAAACAAATCCAAAAAATCATCCCAATGCCGTACTTTTGGACATTAGTGTTGATAAAATATATGGTGGGCGCGCCGATTCAAAAACCATACTTTTTAGAACAGAAGATAACAGGTCAGGCTATGACATAACAGCCATTTTGCGCAATGTAAGTGCAAAAACTCCACTTGCTATCCTTGCAGGGCGCGAAATCATGGGTGGACAACTTTCCTTAGATGCATCTGTGCTATCTTATGGTAAGAACTTAGGTCAATTTTTAATTAATAAAGTTGGTGAAGTTTCCATGCGTGTTGATAATGGATTTTTCACCAATAAAGCAAAAGAACGAACCCCATTTACTCAGTTTAATACTGCGGGCACATTTGATTCTGCACCACTAACCAAGAAAATGGTTAAAAATATGCCGGAAATTTTGCGCTATAATGGGCAGTGGCGAGCGAATTTACAAAGACCAGACTTACTCATAGAAAGCAAATTAAATGGTATACTTACCTTTGCTGGCAGAAATTATACCGACCTTATATTTAAAGACGTACCTAGTAAAACAAATGTAACCATACAGCCAGAACTATCAGGTCTAAAACAAGAAATTATTGCTCATGTTGATGGCGATGCATCACTAAATGTGCAAAAAAGTATTACTAGCCTAAGTAAAGCACATATAAGTATTCCTAGCCTTGCCAATCTAAATCTCACTGGCGAGGTTTCCCTAGATTATAATAAGGATTTTGAATGGCATGCCAATATTAACGCAACAACAGAGAAAACATCTGATTTGATGAGTAAACTTAGTGATGATGGCACAAGCCCCATGGCTAGCACTGCCCCTCAAAACTTACGTTTACAAACCAGCATTACAAGCAATTCAAAAGGAGTACATCTTGAAAATATGGTGCTCAATTTAGGTAATATATCTGCACGTGGAAGTGTTCATAAATCAGCAGGAACAAGACCACTTTATGATGTTAAACTTAAATTCGACTTGCTAGATCTTGATACTCTATTCTTAAACCCCGATGCAAAAAAAACCAAAACTGTAAGTGCGCCAAAGCCTTGGTCTTTAGCTTGGCTTAGAGATAACGATGCCAGCGGCTCCATAGATATTGAAGTATTACGTTTATATAAAACCAACTCTACTGACGTGCATATTCCCATTAGTATGAAGGATGGGGTATTAAGTGTTAAGCCATTTGTAAACTCATTTTATGGCGGCCCTGCCAAGGTGGGCTTTATGGGTAAGGCTGTTGGTGATGCTTTGCACATACAAGGTGGGCTTGAGGTTGAAAAAGCAGACATGCTGCCACTTAGCAATGACTTAAAATTAGAAACAATTATTGGTGGAAAAGGGTCTATATGGCTTTCTGCTCAAGGAGTTTTGACCAATAGTAATACCATATTACCATTACTTGATGGTACATGGCGCATTAAAATTGATAATGGTTTTTTTCAAGCTCGCCAAAAAGATGGTACTTTAGTAAAAACTCCTACCATGATTGATGAAATGCAAGATGCAGGACCTTTATCCAATGGTATATTATACAGCAAAAACCTTGTTATTAAAGGTCCAGGACTTAATGTAACTGGTAGTGGTAAGATTGACTTAGTAAAATCAAATTTGGACATGAACTTGGTGGCTTCCATGTCGGGTCTAAATAATATTAAGGTACGTTACTATGGAAGCCTTGACGATCCACAGCGCGATATTCATACAGGTTCGCTCATTGTAGGGGCATTAAGTACCTTTGGTACTGGTATTTTTGATATTATTGGCGGAGTTTTTGAAGGTCTATTTAGCCTATTAAGCCCCAAGAAATAACTTAATAAAGTAATTACTAACTTAACGAGTGAGCATTTATGGACAGATTTCTTAAAAAAACCTTGCCCAATGCCAAGCCCATCACAACTACAATTTTTGATTTATTAAAATGTGGGCCAGGTCCATCATCATCGCATACCATAGCCCCCATGAAGGCTGCTTATAACTTTCTGGCATATTGTAATGAAGTAAATCCTCATAAAGCTCATAAATTTCAGGTGCATCTTTTTGGCTCTTTAAGTGCCACCGGTAAAGGACATGGAACACATATTGCCATTATTGCAGGTTTACTTGGGCATGAACCACAAAAGTGTCCTCCAGACTTACTAAAAGAAATAACCCCAGAGAAAATATATATTCAAGAAGTAGCTGAACATAAAATATCTGTTAACCTAAATGATGTGATATTTGAAAGCATTGAGAAAAAGTTAGAACATGCCAATACCATGATTTTTACCCTCATAGCTGAAGATGGTGAGGTATTAATAGAAAGAGAATATTATTCACTGGGAGGGGGATTTATTACTTTTAAAGGTCAAAAAGAAGAAAAGCGTGGTAAACCTAAACATAAATACGGTTCTATGGTTGCCTTGCAAGAAATTATTTCTGAAACCGGATTAAATTTACATGAAGTGCTTATAGAAAATGAAATGAGCATTACAGGGCTTGGCCGCAAACAAATTAATACCCAATTAGATGAACTCATAGAACTTATGCTACAAAGTGTAGAGCGTGGTCTAAGCAAAGAAGGTCTTTTACCTGGGTCACTAAAAGTTAGCCGTCATGCAAAAAATCTTTATGCCAAAGCTCAAAAATGCTCTCGTGAACCAGACAAATCCATTATGCTCATTAACTCCTATGCCTTTGCAGTCTCAGAAGAAAATGCCGATGGCGGGGTTATTGTTACTGCACCAACTTGTGGAGCAGCTGGGGTTATTCCGGCCCTATTATATTGTTTAAAACATGATATAAATGTAGGCCATGTAGCCTTACGTGAAGGGCTTTTAGCTGCTGTGTCCATTGCATTTTTGGCTAAACACAATGCTGCCATTGCTGGAGCTGAGGTTGGCTGCCAAGGTGAAATTGGGGTTGCATCGGCCATGGCCGCGGGCATGTTAGCTTATATTAATGGTCATGATGTGGAAATTGTGGCCAATGCAGCAGAAATTGCCTTGGAGCATCATCTAGGTCTAACTTGCGACCCCATTGCAGGTTTGGTGCAAATTCCTTGTATTGAGCGTTGTGCTATTGCAGCCATAAAGGCCTATAATGCATATTTATTATCCATCACACGCTCACCAAAAACTCATAAAGTTTCCCTTGATTGTAGTATTAATGCCATGAATGAGATTGGCCGCGAAATGAGTTGTAAATTCAGGGAAACAGCCCTTGGAGGATTAGCAACTTCGTATATTAATTGCTAAAATTAAAAAGATAATACATCGCCAAGGCATTGTAAAAGTTCATTAAGGCCAACACCTTGAGCAGCAGAAATGGGGACAGCATGCGGATAAGCCGTGCGCAAAATTTCTTGCTCTTCGTCGCTTAGCATATCCCATTTGTTCAAAGCCAAAACCAAGGGCACATCTGAAAGCCCCATATCACAAAGTACATCATTAACAGAGGCTATTTGTTGTTCAAAAAAAGTGTGTGAAGCATCGGTTACATGTAATAGAACATCGGCTGCCTCCAATTCCTCCAAGGTGGCTCGAAATGAATTTTTAAGTTCGTCTGGTAAGTTACGTATAAAACCCACCGTATCTGCCAAAATTACCTCTTGCTCCTTAGGAAAACGCAAACGCCTTGTTGTAGGGTCAAGTGTTGCAAATAATTTATTTTCAGCAATTACTTCTGACTTGGTTAATGTATTAAGCAAGGTAGATTTTCCGGCATTGGTATAACCAACCAAGGCAATAAGCGGCACATTTTGGCGAGCGCGCCTAGCCCTAGTAAAAGCACGTTGTTTACGTAAACCATCAAGGTCTTTTTTAATTTTTGAAATACGATCTCGAATACGCCGCCGATCTGTTTCAAGCTTGGTTTCACCAGGACCACGCCCACCAATACCACCCATAAGCCTATCCATAGCCCTATTTTTACCCACAAGGCGCGGCTGAGTATATTTTAGCTGGGCCATTTCAACTTGTAATTTACCAGCCCTACTAACGGCATGTTGAGCAAAAATATCCAATATAAGCTGAGTCCTATCTAAAACTTTGCGCTCAGTAATATCAGCTAGATTATGTAATTGTACGGGAGATAACTCCCCATCAAAAACTAAGACGGAGGCATGCCCCTGCAAAGCCAAAACTTCAAGTTCGGCCATCTTGCCTCGGCCCATGATAAACTTTGGATTTAATTTACTTACACGCTGAACCATATTTCCCACCACGGTAAGTCCAGCCGTGCGCGCAAGCTCTGCCAATTCCTCTAAGTGCTGTTCTTGAACCAAGCGTGGTGCAGTACCTACGGAAATTAGCATGGCCCTATCCCCTAGGCCAGTTTCTTGAGCTTGTAAAAATTCGCGCCCAAGCTCTTCTTCCAAGGCTTCAGCCACAGCAGCAAAATCCACCTGCGCCTTATGCCAAGGCTTAGCGTCATGCACCATATAGGGTTTTTGTTCAGGATTTGGAGGTAATAAATGAGCATATTGCCACTGTACGGGCTCACCATAGGGGCTAACGCTTAATACACAAATGGCATCAAGACGCAAAAATAGCATGTCCATAAGGTCTTCTTGCGAAAGTAAATCTACACCCAAATGAGTATGTAATAGACGCAAACCACGCAAACGCCCTGCTCCACTACGACCTCTGGATAGGGCAGGAATAAAAATACTACCAAAATCACCAACAATGACCAGCTCAACTCTGCCACGTCTGTCTAACAAAAGACCCAGCTGACGCCCAAGAACATGCGAAAGTGCCGCAAGTTCCTTGGCTTGTTCTGGGCTAAAAGCCTCATGTTGAGGAAAACGTCGAGCTTTGAGATTACCTAAGGCCCTAAGCTGGCTTGGCTTAAGGCCTTGAATATTGCCTTCAATCTTGGCTATGACACAACCTCCTGCCCAAGGTATGAGCTAACCAATGCATCATAGCGTGAAGTGGCCTCAAAAGTTTTGACAGCCATATTTTTACGAAATTCAAGCCCTACTTGTATATTGTTCTTACGCATTTCGCTCATGGCTTCACGATAGTATTTACTAGCAGGTAAAACTAAAATACTATGATAATTTTTAGCAGCAGCACGTAACATACAAGGGCCACCAATATCTATTTCTTCCACTGCTTGTAATAATGAAAGTTTACGCTCAACAGCACCAGCAAAGTCATATAAATTCACACACACCAAGTCAAAAGGCTTAATGCCCATATCTTCGATGCTTTGCATGTGTTCGGCTTTATCCTTATCAGCTAGAATGCCACCATGCATATGTGGATGTAGGGTTTTTACCCGTCCGCCCAATATTTCAGGAAACCCAGTTATGGAGCTAACTTGAGTGACAGGCAAGCCTTCGGTCTCCAAAAAAGCACAAGTTCCGCCTGTAGAAACAATCTCCACTCCATTTTCCACCAAGAAAATACCAAACTCTAAAAGGCCAGTTTTATCCGTTACTGATAAAATGGCTCGCTTGATTGGCAATAATTCCATATATATTCTCCTTATGAGGTACAATCACTAAACGCGTACTTGCCCTTGACCAAAAACCACAAACTTAGTGGTGGTAAGTTCCAAAACTCCCATGGGACCATAGGAATGTAATTTAGATGTGGAAATTCCAATCTCAGCCCCAAGACCCAATTGTCCACCATCATTAAAACGAGTGGAAGCATTGACTGCTGTCATGGAGGCATCCACTTCACGCATAAAACGCATACTATGTTCATGATTATTGGTGCAAATAATTTCTGTATGCTTTGAACCATAACGCGCAATATGGTCTAGGGCTGCGTCCATATCTTTCACCACACAAACAGCCAATATTAAATCATGAAACTCATACCCTAAATCTGATGCACTTTGCATTTTAGCAGTAGGACCAAGCAAGGGCAAGGACTTAGCACAAGCCCGAAATTCAACTCCAGCCTGTCCAAGCTTTTGACCAAGCCTTGGCAAAAACTCCTGTGCTATGTCCTCATGCACCAAGATGCATTCAAGGGCATTGCACACTCCTGGGCGTTGCACTTTACCATTATAGGCAATATCAATGGCTTGTTCAAGGTTAGCACTGGCATCAATAAAAGCATGACAAACGCCAATGTAGTGTTTGAGCACAGGCATGGTGGCTTGCTTAGTTACAAAACGGACCAACTCTTCACCACCACGCGGAATAATTACATCTATATAATCTTCCATAGCACAAAGCAAGTTAATGACATTTCTATCTGTTGTTTCAACCAGTTGCACTGAATAGGCCGGTAAATTAGCCTGTACTAAGGCCTCACTTAGAAGTTTTGCCAAGGCTAGGTTAGAATGCAAAGCCTCAGATCCACCGCGCAAAATAACTGCATTGCCAGCCTTAAGACATAAAATAGCTGCATCAATAGTCACGTTGGGACGCGATTCATAAATCATGGCAATGACACCAAGCGCAATACGCATACGCCCCACTAAAAGACCATTGGGCATTTGCCATTGCGTTGTCATAGCCCCCACAGGATCTGGTAAGTTAGACACATGTTTGCAAGCAGCAATCATATCATCAACAATACTATCATTTAGCTCTAAGCGATCCAAACGAGCTTGGTCCATACCCTTGGCTTGAGCCGCTTGCATATCCTTGGCATTGGCAGCAAAAATATCTAAACGCTGTTCATCCAATAGTTGTGCAAGTACAGTAAGTGCAGTATTTTTTTGCTCTGGACTTGCTCCCATAAGCTTACGTGAAGCTTGTTTAGCCTGCTGACAAATAGTTAGGACATCGTGTTCTATATTTGGCATTATTTTCTCTATCATGTTAAGTATGTAAATAATATAATTTTTTACGTTTAAATGGCTGCATCAAGTAAAAGATTATCCCTGTGCACTACCTCAGGATAATGAGCATTGCCCAAAATTGCTGCCACTTCATGGCGTTTAAGGCCCATGATGCGCTTAATCTCAGCAGCAGAATAGTTGGAAATACCCACTCCAATGCTTTGCAATCTACCATGGCTGGCAGAACTACTCTCGACATTGAATATAATTCGTACTAGTGACCCTTTCTGAAAATTACCTTCAACCCCAATAATACCACCAGCTAAGAGGCTTCCACCTTTTTTTTCAAGAGCTATAGCTGCACCATCATCCACAATTACACTTCCTGACGGTTCTGACTGATAGGCCAACCAAAATTTACGTCGCGCAATGGCTTGCTCGTTGGCACAAACCCACGTTCCGCGTGGATTTTGATTATTATCAAAAGATTGTTGTATAATATGCGGCACTCGACCAGGCAAAATTAAAGTAGGCACACCTAATTGAGCCACTCTGCGAGCAGCCAAGAGTTTGGAATACATGCCACCAGAACCCACAGCGGTTTTGCCACCACATAAAATGTTTAAATCAAGCTCTTGAATATTATCCACACAAGGCATAATGGGTGCGTTTGGATCTTGGTCGGGGTTTTTACTAAGCACCCCGTGAGCAGAAGTTAAGTTAATAAATAAATCTGCTTCCACCAAGTTCACAAGCAAGCTAGATAGGCAATCGTTATCACCAAATTTAAGTTCATGCACCGACACAGTATCATTTTCGTTAACCACAGGCACAACACCCCAAGCCAAAAGCTCAGCAAAGGTATTGCGCGCATTTAAAAAACGTTGCCTTGAGCGCATATCATCACGGGTCAAAAGCACTTGGGCCGTGGTAAGCCCATGACGAGCAAAAGCTTGATCATAATGCTGCATAAGCTTACTTTGCCCAATGGCCGCGGCCGCTTGCTTAGCAGCAAGACCTGTTAAGTCATGTGTTTTACTTGCTTGTTTATTAAGTGCAGCCCGCCCAGCCGCCACCGCTCCAGATGACACAAGCACAACCTTACACGGCAAAGATTGCAAAAAAGCAAGTTGATTCACTATATTTTCAATAATGTCAGCATCAATGCCATCATCATTGGTCAGCACTGCACTGCCAACCTTTACTACAATACATTGACATTTTTTAAGTGCCGCTTGGCGTTTTTGCTCAAAAGTCATGATTTACTCAGTATTTTCTGCTTTTTTGCTGCGTTTTTTAATATAGAGCACACCCACAGTAAACAATACCAAAACCACAATGGACACAATAAAGGCCAAAGGGTTGTCTTTTACATTGGCTGCACTATGCCCTAGGTACACATACACAAATGTACCAGGTAACATGCCTAAAAATGTGGCTACAGTATAAGGAATATACTTTATACCAATTATACCAGACAAATAGTTTACCGCCCCAAAGGGAAAGGCTGGAATGAGTCTAGCATACATCATAAATATAAAAGCATTATCTTTAGCTTTTTTGGCTGCTTCATCTACAAAAGATCCAGATTTAAGCCGTTTAGTTATGAATTCTTCGCCCAAAAACTTTGCTAAAAAATAGGACAACTGGCAACCAATATTAGAAGCAATAACCGTTAAAATAAGCCCACCCCAAAAACCAAAAAATGGTCCGGAAATCAAGGTAAAAGCTGAAGCTGGAAACAAAAATGTTACGGAAACAGCATATAAAGCGACAAAAACTACAGGAGCATAAGGAGATGCCTTAATGGACTCTAAAAACTCCAACATGGCATCTACATTAAAAACATCACGAAAATAAAACAACACTGACGCGACAACTAAGATTATGCCAATAAAAATAATTTTTTTCACGATTTACAACCTTTTTAATTTCTTTATAAAGTCACTACGTCTAATCTTTTCCATACAATCACTACGTACAATTTTTTTAAGCAAGTCTTTTTGCCAAGCTTTTGCACGAGAGCCAAAATCTTTGTATGCCAAAGATTTAATAATTTCACCTTGAATAGGATATTGATATATCACAGAAAATAGAGCAGATAGTTTCATCTTTTTAGTAACCAATAATGAAAGAACAGGAAGCATCTCTCCGGCTTTATCGCCCATAATTGTAGCCCCAATAACACGTGCTCTTTTATCAAGAATAACCTTTACAAAGCCGTGACGATCATTTTCTGCCTTGGCGCGGTCATTGGCATCGATAGGCAAAATTTGCGTAGTATATTTAAGTCCTTTTTTGCGTACTTCAGCCTCTAAATAACCCACATGGGCAACTTCCGGTGCGGTATAGGTAGTCCAAGCAACTTTATAATAATCAGTCTTAAAAATTGGATAAAGAAGTGCGTTTTTTGCCACAATTTCAGCCTCATATGAAGCCGTATGTGTAAAGAGGTATCCGCCCTTCACATCACCGCAAGCAAAAATATTGGGAACAGTAGTTTGCAAATGTTCATTAACTTTAATATAGCCGCGCTTATCCACCTGCACTCCAACCCCTTTGAGGTTAAGATTTTTAGAGTTGGGTACTCGCCCAACAGCAATAAGGAAAGCATCAGCTGTCAAGTATTCCACTTCACCGTTGCGCTCAAGCTCAAACTTGATACCATCACCATCAGGTGCAACGCTTTTAATGCCAGTCTTAAAATGTAGTTTAAGGCCATCATCTTCCAAAACCTTCTGCATTATGGGTGCCACCTCTGGCTCATCACGCACAAATAACTTATCATCACGAATAATCATATGTGTTTCACTGCCAAGGTTGGCAAAACCCTGCCCAAGCTCTAAGCCAATGGGCCCTGCCCCAAGCACTACAAGTTTTTTTGGTAACACCTCAAGGTCAAAAATATTTTCATTTGTATAATACTTAACTCCATCTAAGCCATCTATTTCTGGCAAGGCCGGACTGGAACCTGTGGTGATAGCAATGTTTTTTGTACTATAAATTTTGTCATTTACCTTGACTTCATTTTTAGACACAAGCTCACCATGCCCAAGTTCAACTTGTACCCCAAGGCCTGTGAAACGTTCTACTGAGTCATGGGGGGCAATTTCTGCAATAACATCTTTTACTCTTTGCATGACATCTTTAAGTGATGTCTCAAGTTCAGATGTTTTTATACCATATGCCTGAGAAGATTTAATTTGTTTGGCAAGATGCGCTGATTTAAGAAAGGTTTTACTAGGCACGCAACCATAGTTTAAGCAGTCGCCACCCATTTTATGATTTTCAATAAGTAATGTTTTAGCACCCATATTTGCAGCCACTGCCGCAAGAAACAAGCCTCCACTGCCCGCACCAATAATTGCTAAATCAAAATCATATTTCATATAAGCCACTCGATAGTTTAAGATTAATCGACACTAAAATACAACTCTTGACGCAAAAATCCAATACAAGTCAAAAATATAGTATTTTTTTTAAAAATACAAGACTTAGTATTTTTTGTGGATTTTTGTGCAGTCAATATGTCGACTACCTTAAAAGTGGCGTAGCTAATTAATCGATGCTACAAAAGACGTTTCCACGTCTTTTTCAGAAAAGCACGCCCACTTCAAACACCGCTTAGCGGTCGCAGAAAATGAATTCCTGCTTGTTTTTCGTGGCGCAAAACTTGAATTTTTCAAATTTTGTTAGCCGCCGCTTGAAAAACCATTCTTTTTGCGTCATAAAATCGCCAAAAAAGTATGCTGCGCACCCTTTTTTCTGGCAATTTTACTAGAACATTTTGATTCAAAAACATTGTTATTTTAACAACTTTATATGTTTTTCAGCGTCGACTAATTAATCAAGCATGCTTAATAGGCGCGCTACCCGCTCAGGGTCTATGCCATTATGCGCAGATAGCATATCTTGAGATTGATGCTGCACTTGCTCAAGAGCCACTTCAGCTTGATCATCATTAAGTTGGGTTGGTTTTGGTGCAGGACTAGCGGGTAGTGCATGTGCAGCTTGTGCAGACATTAATACACTATCATGTGCAATTACTTCACTATTTACAATAGGAGTTGGGGTACGAAAAGCACTAAAAGCAGCTGTACGGTCATGATTTACCGAAAAAATTGGACGACTAATTTGCTGGGACATAGTTTACTCCTTGAAAAAAATATGGACAATTTTTCCATCCATAAATCCTATGCAAATTAGATACCAACAAAAAACCCACAAGCTTAACTATCACCAAGTAAGCTTGTGGGAATAAAATACATGATTAAAAAAACGTTATATTAAGCCATTAAATTGCCGAAAAAGTCGCATCCCATGCCCTTATTTCTGGCATTTTTATTTGCGCATTTTTTCTAAAAAATAGTTTATTTTCATCGTGTTGTATAGTTTTTCAGTGTCGACTATCTATGAGCTTTAAGCTCATCTAAAAATTCTTGATGCACATCAAAACCTAGGGCCACAGCTTTATCTACGGCCTCCACAGAACGTGCAAACTCACCTTGTTCAAAAAGAGCTAAGGATAAATTATTCCAAGCTGGAGCAAAGTTAGGTTCACGCTTAATTACCTCATTACAGGCTTCTTCACTGGCCTTATAATCACCTTGCATAAAGTATGCAGTGCCAAGAGCATTATGAGCTTGAATAAAATTTGGTTCCCACTTTATGGCTTTTTTTAGAGCTGTCACGGCCTTATCAGGCTCTCCACGTTGCAAATGCACAAAGCCAATATTACCCCAAGGTACAGGAAATTTTGCACGACAATTGGCAGCTTCTTCATTATAGCGTAAACAACCGTCTAAGTCACCACGCTCAAGGCAAATACCACCAAGCTGCACAAAAGCCTCAGCTAAACGCGGAGAATGCCGAACCGCTGTCAAAAAGCTATCTTCAGCCCCCACAAAGTCACGCTTGCTAAGTAAGGCTAATCCTAAGTTATAGTGATGATTGGCACATTGTTCATTTTTTTCAATTTCAGCTTTAAGATCGGCAATGTATTCATCAATATCATCATATTTATTCTTCATTTTTTACAAGTCCTTCCTTTATAAGTAAGTCATGATACCAAAGGCAAAAGTCAAAAATGCCCAAATACTTATCATCACGATTAACCACACCCAAAGCACATTCCAAAGCCCCACGGCCATAGTCATTACTATAGTGCCCTTTTTGGGCCGCCACTTGCAAAAATTCTCTTACAAGTTGCTGGGTTGTGCGCTTGGTAGCATCTAAACGTATATCTAGTGGATCATTGGGTTTTTGAAATGGGTCCCAATTATCATAGCCAATACGGTCAATAAATTTGCGCCGTCTTGGATTCATTTTTTCATAAATATTTCGTTTAATGGCTTCTTGTTCCTCAGTTAAATTTTGAGGTGTACCATCACGAAAGACCGATGCAGGAATCATCTCAAGCATAGATTTATTCCTTCTTAGCAGCTCCAATACCGAGGTATTGCTCATTATAATTTGTCATTAATGCCATGGATATAGGTACATACACTTGATGCAATTCCTTAAAGCGGCTCTTGACAGCCTCAGCAATATCACGTGAAAGCCCGTCTAATCGTTGCTGAATAGCATCCATATGCACTGTAGGATAGTCAGTTCCCTTACTAAATTGTGTTTTACCACAAACATGGCCCGTACCATTTATATTTAAGGGCACACCGTAAAGACGGCAAGTTATAGGCCGTTGGCTATATAGAATACATCGCAAGTCGCTATTTAACAAAGGACAAGGAAGACGCAAGCGTGCAGCTTGCTCCATAATACCTTCAACGCTTTGCCCCTCTTTCGATGCACGAAAAAAATCTCGCTTCATGCGCACAGCTTTGCGGTCAAGCTCAGAGGCAAGAGCTAATATATCAGACCGCTCCTTGCCATGAGGAATAGTTTTGGTAAAGGCATTATTTATATACATAGCCTCCACCAAGGACAGGTCAAATAAGGCATTACAGCAATCACTACAACCAGGCTCACAAGTAACGCAATCAGAGTGAGCATTACGAATATGTGCAAAAACAGCGTCCACCTCAAGAACCAAGGCTTCATAGCGTGCAAAAATATCAGAAAGGTCAGGTATCATAATAATTCTTCTAGAATTTTGTTATTTAAACCATTATGTAATCTTATTAGAATGCCGTCGAGCGTACAACACGCCCGACGGCAACAAGTCTGTTTGGGCCATCTTCTAAATAATACTTTTTATACCATTGGCAAGACCTAATCGAAATCTACTTCTTTAATAGGTTACTAATGGCCAATAATATTTATAGATACCCTAAAGAAATTGTATATTAAAATTACATTTCTTCAACAGTAACAGCACCGGTTTCGCAAACCTCTACACAAGATTCGCAACCTAGACATTCATCTTCATTAACAGGAACGGACTTAGCGTCTTGAAGTTCGTAAACTTCAACAGGGCAAACGTCTACACATTCGCCACAGCCAGTACATTTGTCAGCGTCAACACTTACATTCCAACCCATTGTTTCCTCCAATGTTTGCTCAAGGTAATATTTTATATCCTTGAAGCATGATAATTTTATTTGCAAGCTTTTTAAGTTTGCAGCAAAATGCATATCTTTAGGGCCTATGGGTGTCAAGTCTTTGGGCCAATTTTTCTTGCTTATAGAAATTATATAAAAGAATATTTCATCATAACAACATGTTAAGCGAAAAAAAAATTAGCTTAGCTTTTGTGTAGTTGTCATAGCGTTCTAAGCTGTGTATAATTTTATTTTTAATTTTAACTTAAATAGCAAAATAGCTTAAGGATAATTATGCAAAGCGCACTAAATAGTATTTTATTAAACATTAAACCTGTCAATATGGATTTGCAAAAAGAAGCTAATGCGCATTTAGATAACTTAACCAAACCTCAGGGCAGCTTAGCCCGTCTTGAGCAATTGGCAGCACAAATTTATTGCATTCAAAATGCGTCTAGCCCAATTTTAGTAGATAAAGTGCGCATGTTCACCGTAGCAGCCGACCACGGCATAGTGGCAGAAAAAATTGCATCATACCCCCAAGAAGTTACACGTCAAATGGTGCTCAATTTCTTGGCTGGTGGTGCCGGTATTAGCGTTTTGTGCAAGCTAAATCAAATAGACCTTAGTGTGGTTGATGCAGGATGTGTAGGTGGTCCATTTGAAGCCCATAAAGATTTAATTGACATGCGCCTTGGTGAAGGAACAGCAAACTTTGCCAAAGAAACAGCTATGAGTAGGCAGTTATGCCTAAAAGCTCTACACAATGGTATTAGTCTTGCCAGCAACGCAGCAAAAAAAGGATATAAAACCATTGGTATAGGCGAAATGGGTATTGGTAATACCACCTCTGCCACAGCTATTTTTTGCGCCATCTTTAACCTTAATCCCAAAGATATAACTGGCCCAGGAGCAGGAGCTAGCGCCGAGTTAATTGCCCATAAAGCAGAAGTCATCAAAAAAGCTTTGGCCTTACATAAAAATACACTATCTCAGGGCGATGCTATTGACTTGTTAGCCTGTATAGGTGGATATGAAATTGCCACCATGGCTGGTATTGTGCTTGGTGCAGCGCATAGTGGATGCATATTGGTGGTAGATGGTTTCATATCCAGTGCAGCCTATGTAGCAGCAAGGCATATATGCCCAGCAGTTGAAGGATATTGTATTCTTTCTCATGCCTCGGCCGAGCCTGGCTATGTACACGTATTAAAAGCATTAAATTCTAATCCTTTGCTACATTTAGATTTACGCCTTGGCGAAGGAACCGGTGCGGCTCTTGCCATACCATTATTAAGAGCAGCAATAGCTATTTTTAATGAAATGGCAACCTTTAGTGATGCTGGTGTTACAGGTGAAACATGTCATTAAATCCTACCCCCACCCTTGAAGTTAAGGGCCTTTCACGCAATTTTACTGTACAGCGTGGTATACTTGGTGAACAGTCCACCCTACGAGCAGTGGATAATGTGGATTTTTGCGTGTATGAGGGACAAAGCCTTGGACTGGTAGGAGAGTCAGGTTGTGGTAAATCTACCCTAGGACGTATGATTGTAGGATTACTGCCTCCATCATCTGGTCAGGTACTTATTGATGGGCAAACATTATATGATGAACAAGGCATAGTTAAGTTAAGCAATATGGCGCAAATGGTTTTTCAAGACCCATTTTCATCACTTAATCCACGCTTAACCATAGGTCATTCTATTGCCGAACCCCTAATAGTACAAAAAGTACCGGCGAAAGAACGTCAAGAGCGCGTGCTTGAAATGCTTAACTTAGTTGGCCTGTTACCAGAACAAGCCCAACGATACCCCCATGAATTTTCTGGTGGACAAAGGCAGCGTATTGCCGTTGCTAGAGCTTTAATTACAAAACCTAAGATATTAGTCTGTGATGAACCAGTATCAGCTCTTGACACCTCTGTGCAAGCTCAAGTCTTAAATCTACTTCGTGACGTGCAAGAGCAATTTAAGCCTGCATGTGTGTTTATTTCTCATGACCTAGCAGTGGTTGGATTTGTATGTGAACGCATGGCAGTCATGTACCTTGGGCGCGTTGTTGAGCTAGCCTTGCGTGCAGATATTTTTGAACACGCAGCACACCCCTATACTCAAGCACTACTCGCCTCCATACCATCTCATGACCCAGAACAAAATATCATAAGTTCACCCTTAAAAGGAGAACTCCCAAGCCCCATTAATCCACCAAATGGGTGCACCTTTCATCCACGCTGCCCCAAGGCCTTAGATATTTGCAAATATGAAACACCTACATGGCATGAAATAAGCCCAAATCACAAAGTGCGTTGCCACTTACACACAAGGTAAAAAGCAAGTTTTTTTTACATTAAATTTAATAAACCCTAACCAACTTCAAGGCATAAGCCCACCGGACAATGGTCTGAACCATAAACATGACTTTCTATCCAAGCATCCTTTATGGCGGGACGCAGCTCTTCCGAAACAAAAAAATAATCAATACGCCAACCTACATTATTTTGACGCGCTCGCGCTTTATATGACCACCAAGAATAATAACCTTCCACATCACCATTATGAGCTCTAAATGTATCCACATATCCGGCCTTGGTAAAAGCATCAAGCCAAGCTCTTTCTTCTGGTAAATATCCTGTATTACACTCATTTTGTTTAGGTCGCGCCAAATCAATAGGCCTATGAGCAATATTAAAATCCCCACATACAACTATGGGTTTTGCTTTTCGTAAATCTTCAGCATAGTTTAAAAATGCATCAAAAAAACCCATTTTATAAGGTACGCGTTTAAACTTACCTGTGGGCTTACCAAGCTCATTTAATTCTGGCGCACCTCCATTGGGAAAATACACATTAAAATAATGAAACCAATCAAATTCCATATGAACTAAACGACCTTCGCCTTGATAAGCACTATCTGGCAATTCCACATGCATATTTAAGGGTGCAATGCGGCTAAATGCAGCTACCCCAGAATATCCTTTCTTGACCACCGATGAAGCAAACATACTGTGCCAACCTTGTGGATTAACAAGCTCTTGCTTTAATTGTTCTGGGTGTGCCTTGGTTTCTTGTAAGCCAATAATGTGTGCATCACTATCTCCAAACCAAGCCCAATCTGGTTTTGCAGAAACAGCGCGTAAGCCATTAACATTCCATGAAAGCATTTTAATTTGCATGATTTCTCCTTGCCATACTAATGTGAGCATTTTATACTCAAAAAAGTACAAGGGCAAGATAATAGCAAGTGGGTTCTAAAGTACAAAATTTCGACTGAGGAAAGCATATGTCAAAGCTTTTTCGCTTGATATTGATTAATTTAGGAATATTTTTAGGCCTAATATGTGTGATTATAGTTTGTGCTGAACTTTTTTTTCATACCCAAAACAAAACTAGACAGTCATATAGACCCAAGGCTTTTAAAGAAAACATGGGTATTATATTTAAACCCAACTCAACCATGTTTTCAACCAACAATGTGGATTTCTTCCAAGAAAACAAGGTAAATTCTCTTGGTTTTGTGGATAGAGAGTTTATTGCGAAAGAGCATACCCAAAAAATAGTGATTGTGGGAGATAGCTTTGTAGAGGCTCTGCAAGTTCCCAATGAAAAAAAGTTTCAAATCACTTTAGAAAATATGCTTAATACTGCAACTAAGAATACACAATATCAAACCATTGCCTTTGGGTATTCCGGTACCGGACAAATAAATCAACTTTCATACTATGAACCATACATAAAGGCAATTAAGCCAAGTATTGTTGTGCTTGTGATTTGCCATAATGACATTCCAAACAATAGCCCTATTTTAGAAAGTTTACGACAAGGATATGATCTAGAATGTCAACCATTTACTACCAGTGTAGCCCAAGGCGATAGTTTTGCACTCAAAGCACCCTGTCCACAGTTCAATGAACGCTCAATTGATAGCAACAAATCAATGAGTTACTCACAAGAAGCTATCACATTTCTACATAAAAACAGCAGTGTTTATAGATATATAAGCTCTATACTTGTGAACCATTTTCCAAAGCTGGCATTTTTAACCCCACAAACCATGAATATTGATGACCGAGTTAATGCTAGATTAAAAAAATTAATGTCTACCAAGTACAAGGAAATGCTAAGTCATGAAAAAGATCTCTCCTATATTTCTTTTGACTATGCGTATAACAAAATAAATTTAACACCCCTACTTATTGATGCCTTAAATAGAACCGACTTTGCTTTTGCAACATGGAAAAAGCATGCCCAAGAAGATGGGTTTAAACTATTGGCACTACTTGCTTATAGCGCAAGTAACTGCGATGAAACATCTTTATATAAACAACATATTACCAGAATTTTAGATAAGTATGACATACCCTATGCTGATCAATGCACCCCTATTAGAGCTGCTCAAAAAACTTGGCGCGAAGCGTTTTTTAAATTTGATGGGCATTGGAGTGAGCAGGGTCATCTATGGGCAGCAGAAGCTTTATTTCCCTTAATATATGAAGTGGAAAAATTAAAAAATATACCTTCCAACTAGACTTTATTTTACGACTTTAATGGATTGCCACGTCGCTACGCTCCTCGCAATTGACAATTTGTTATACTTCAAATCATTGCAAGCGAAGCCGCCGCCCAACGGGCGCACAAAGTGCGCTTGCGCCCTGCCCAAAGGGTGCCACAAAGTAGCATAGCCGTAGGTGAAGTATAAGCCGTACGAACACAGAGAGCAGAGATTACAGAAAATGAGTAATTACGCAAATGGACAGCAACGTATCCATGTCTTTTCAATTCAGAAAGTCGTAATAATAATTTTATCTGATATTACTACATACTAGTCGAAGCTTGCAAAGTTTGTTTTTTGGATTGTAAAATTCACCAACATTACCTTTGCAAAGCAAAGGTAATGTTGGCAATAAAGTTTATTGAGATAGGGGTTTGTATAAATAACTTTTTGTCAAAAAAATCAAATAAATAATTAAGACTTAAACTTATTAGCAGCGGCAATGAACTCTCTAAAGAGTGGATGTGCCTGCATGGGTGTGGACTTAAATTCAGGGTGGAATTGACAGCCTACAAACCATGGATGATCTGGTAACTCAATAATTTCTACCAAACTACCGTCAGGTGATGTCCCACTAAAAATCATACCCTTACTAGATAGCACATCTAGATAGTTATTATTAAATTCATAACGATGGCGATGTCGTTCTTTAATTAAATCTGTTTCATATGCTAGATAGGCCTTGGTGTCCTTACTTATGGAGCAATCATATGCTCCAAGACGCATGGTCCCACCCTTATCGCTATCGGTGTGACGATGTTCTTTTTTTCCAGTATTAGGATCAACCCATTCGCTCATCCAATAAATAACATTATTTTTGCCTTTAGGCTCAAACTCTTCTGAATTAGCATCTTTAATATCAGCCATATGGCGTGCAAACTCTATAACCGCACATTGCATTCCAAGGCAAATACCAAAGAAGGGTATTTTATTTTCACGCGCATATTTAATAGCTGCAATTTTGCCCTCTACCCCACGCGAGCCAAAGCCGCCTGGCACCAAAATACCATCACAACCCTCAAAGGATTTAGCAGCATTTTTAGCATTAATATCCTCAGAGTTAACATAGCGAAAATCAACCCCAAGGCCATTGGCTATACCACCATGGTTTAAAGCTTCATGCAAACTTTTGTATGCCTCTTTAAGCTCCACATATTTACCAACAATAGCAATAGTGACTTGTCCGGTAAAGTTTGCACAGGTTTTAACAAGCTTTTTCCAAGGAGCTAAGTTAGCGTTACGGGCTGGTAAGCGTAGCATAATGGCAACTTTTTGATCAAAACCTTCAGCATAAAATTTTAGTGGAACCTCATAAATATTTTGTACATCCACAGAGGAAAATACCGCGTCTGGGTCCACATTACAAAATAAAGCAATCTTGCGTTTAAGTTCATCTGCAATGGGTTTTTCACAACGGCAAAGAATAATATCTGGCTGAATACCAATGGACAATAACTCTTTAACACTATGTTGGGTTGGCTTAGTTTTATGCTCTCCGGCTGAGTGTAAATATGGCACAAGTGTTAGATGAATATTTAGGCAATTATTACGCCCAATATCTGATTTAAGCTGGCGTATTGCTTCAAAAAATGGAAGACCTTCAATATCACCAACCGTACCCCCGATTTCAATGATAGCCACATCTGGTGCATCATCACCCGCTGCAAGCAAGCGCACCGTACTTTTAATTTCATCAGTAATGTGTGGGATAACCTGCACTGTTGCCCCAAGGTAGTCACCTCTACGTTCTTTAGCAATGACACGATTATAAATGGCTCCGGAAGTAGTATTATTCTTGCGGCTCATGGGCACGCCTAGGTAACGCTCATAATGTCCAAGGTCGAGGTCAGTTTCAGCACCATCATCGGTTACATACACTTCACCATGTTGAAATGGGTTCATGGTGCCAGGGTCAACATTAATATATGGATCAAGCTTTTGAATTGTAACAGAAAGACCGCGAGCTTTTAGTAGAGCACCAAGAGAAGCTGCGGCTAGCCCCTTGCCCAAGGAAGAAAGAACACCACCAGTTACAAAGATAAATTTTGTTTTCATAGCTTGCAATTTCCCTCAATTATTAATGTTAACAAGATATTAAGACATAAACATGCATTACTTCAACATTATATACAGATTGTTTACAAAAAGCTAGCATTGACCTTGGCATAAAACATATTTATTATGATGCAATTCAATGATACTAGATTTTAGGCATTTATCAGCTTCAATATAGAATAAATTATTAGAATATCGCTTGTAAAGGAGCTTAGCATGGCTAGCGTAAATACTTTAGTAATAACTGGTTATGGTACAAATTCTCATTTAGAAACTGCACATACAGCGCGCCTAGCTGGATCTGATAAGGCAGATATTGTCCATTTTTCTGATATTGTTAATGCTAATGTACGTCTTAGTGATTATCATTTTTTAATTTTTCCGGGTGGATTTTTAGATGGTGACGACTTGGGTGCCGCCCAAGCGGCCAGTATGCGCTGGCGTTACCTTGACGATATTAATAAAACTCCTCTACTTGAACATTTAAAAAACTTCATGGCCGAAGGCAAGCTCATTTTGGGCATTTGTAATGGTTTCCAACTTATGGTTAAACTAGGTCTTTTACCAAGCTTTGATGGGCAAAGCTTTGTGCGCCACGTGACCTTAGGGCATAATGATTCTGCTCGCTATGAAGATCGTTGGGTCAATATGCGCGTAAACCAGAGTAGCCCTTGTGTATTCACTAAAGGGCTTGAATATATAACTTGCCCTGTGCGCCACGGTGAGGGTAAAATTATACCCACCGATGAGGCTTGTTTAAAACGTCTTGAAAAGGAAAATCTTATAGCACTACAATATGTTGACGAAAATTTAGATATTACCCAAGACTACCCCGCTAACCCCAATGGATCCCCACTGGGTATTGCTGGGCTTTGCGACCCTAGCGGACGTATGCTTGGACTTATGCCACATCCTGAAGCATTTCATCATGTTACTAATCATCCAGGCTGGACCAGAGGTGAGGTGTCGCCTCCTGGAACATTGCTTTTTGTAAATGCAATTAAGTATCTAAGAGCTTTATAGTTTTTTTGAATTTATAGTGAAGTGCCTACTATTTCAAGGCTACTTTTAGAACTTGATTTCAAAGTTAGCATCAATAAAGCCCTTGACAAAGCTAAAAAAAAAGCCCATACAGCGCACATGCCGCAAGGACATCATACATCTTTACTTACAAAATGCTTTCTATGTCACCACAAGAAAGCATTTTTTTATGTGGAACAAACTGCATGAAACTATTTGAAATAATAGAAACTATTGAAAAGATAGCTCCCCCACACCTAGCTGCTAGCTGGGATAATTGTGGTCTACAAGTAGCCTCACTAAAAAAAGAAATAAATTGCCTAGCCCTTTGTCTTGACCCAAGCCCTGCGTCCATCAAACAAAGTATTGATTATAAAGCAGACTTAATTGTTTCTCATCACCCATTACTTATGCAAGGGCGTTTGCCAAGCACTCTTGACCATTATCACGAAGTGCTACGTTTATTATTTCTTAATGATGTGGCTCTATATGCAGCTCACACTTCATTAGATATAAACCCACATGGGCCTGTGGGTTGGCTAGCACAAGCCCTCCAGCTACAAAACTCTGTAGTTATTGAAGAAGTAGGCGAGTTTGCTGATGGCCATATAGCTGGATATGGTCTAATTGGTGATTTGGAAAATCCACTTAACTACAAAGATTTATTATCTACATTACAAAACTACATTGACCTTGAAACTGCAACCATATGTGGTCAGTTACCTAAACAAATTAAGCGTATAGCTTATTGTACAGGGTCTGGGTCTTCATTTATGCAAAAAGCCCACAACCTGCATGCGGATATTTATATTACCGGAGATGTTAAATATCACAGCGCATTAGAAACACCACTTTGTACTATTGATGTGGGCCACCATAGCTTAGAAGAAGAAATGATGCGTAAATTTAGTTTATTATTAGAGCAATTATTACCAAAACTAAAGATCCAATTTGTGCCATCTGCATCGCCTTTGCGCCATGCTAAGGTTCAGATTTAATTATTTTTACCATTAACAATATCTAGGAGAATGTCATGAGCTTGTACCTCAAACAAATTGAACAACTTGTTGCACTACAAAAGGTAGATGATGCCATACATGCTGTTAAAACTGAGCTAAAATTAGCCCCACAAGAATTGGAAGAATTAGAAGGACGTTTTAATTTAGCTGAAGAACAAAGAAATAAAGTTATTGATAAAATTACCCATATTACAGAGCAACAAAAACGCATTGGCCTTGAAATAGATGATGATACTGTGCGCATCAAAAAAAGCAAAAACAAGCTTATGCAAGTTAATAATCAGCGTGAATATCATGCCATGATGCGTGAAATGGACAATATGGAAAAACAAAACCGCACTCGTGAAGAAGAAAAAATTGTCCTTGTTGAAGAACTGGAAAATCAAGAAGAATCTTTAAAAGATATTGATGGTGACTACTTATCTCTAAAAGCTGAGCTTGAAGTTAAGCGTGAAGGCTTGCAAGAGCGCATGAACAAAGCAGAAAAAAAACTTACCGAATTACAGTCCACTCGTTCCAACACAGGCTCCATTGTCCCACCTGCTGTATTTCAGCGTTATGAGTTTATTCGTAGACGTTTAGAACATCCTGTAATTGTACCTGTACATAATGGTATATGCGCTGGTTGTCATATCGCCATCCCACCACAAGATTTTATTGAGTTACAGCGTGGACAACAAATTTTAAGTTGCCCTAACTGCCAACGTCTTATTTACTGGTGTGAACATTTTACCAATCCTGACGATGCTTGTGAGCAAGAAAAAGTAAAAGTAGTGGTAGTAAAAGAAGATTAAATTTTACAAGAGTCGGACGGGTCGTCGCTGCGTAAATTTTGCGGGGAGGAAAGTCCGGGCTCCACAGGGCACAATGCTGGGTAACACCCAGGAGGGGCGACCCTCGGCAAGCGCAACAGAAAGTAAACCGCCATTATATGGTAAGGGTGAAACGGTAGGGTAAGAGCCTACCAGTTACCGTGGTGACATGGTAAGCTGGGCAAGCCCCATTGGGAGCAAGGCCAAATAGGAAAGGTGATCTGCCCGGTCAAACCTTTCGGGTAGGCTGCTTGAGTATATGAGTAATCATATTCCTAGAGTAATGACGACCTCATAACCTTTTAGGTTAATGACAGAACCCGGCTTATAGTCTGACTCTTGTATAGTATTTTAAGTTGACATACTAATTTCATCTTAAGTAAAGGCACACTTGCTCCGGAATCCGGAACTTAACAGTGCAATAAAATTGCATTCAAACTGATGACAAACCCCCTTTTGGGCGTTTGTGCCGCCTAAGGCAGACAAGCTGCCTTGGCAGTAAGACACGAAAATCAGTCATTTAACGGGCAAGACCGACCCAACGGGCGGTGAAGCCGTTTGCGTTACCGAACTTGTGAGGTTTACGCAAATCGAGAGCAACGCAAAGCTCGCCCTATTTCTGATTTATCGGTCGTGATGACTTTGTCAGCACTCTGAGTGCAATAAAATTGCACTCATTCCTACGCAGTGCTTGTCTGCTCTCGTAGCCAACGGTAGTAATTTCATCTGAAATTACTATAACTTACTTTAACTAGCCACAAAAGCATACTATGCAAAAATAAATTATCATGTCAGGTAAAAAAATTACTCCTTGGGCCATTATCCTTGCAGCGGGGCAAGGTTTAAGACTTGCTAACCAAACCAGTGGCATTCCTAAGCAATTTTTAAGTTATAACAACTTTCCAATCTACTACCATTCGGCTAGAACTTTTAGCCACAATGCTCGCATGCAAGGTATTATTTTTGTTTTACCCAAGGACCATTTGGAAGCAGAAAAAAGTCGCCTACAAGAGCTTGAAAAACAACACTCCCTTGGCCTTCAGTGGCTTTGTGTTGCAGGGGGTAAAAGACGCCAAGATTCTGTTTATAAAGGTCTTTTAGCCCTCCCACCTCACTGCACCCATGTACTAATTCATGATTCTGCACGCCCCTTTATGAGTGCAAAATTAGTAGAAAATGTTTGTACAGGACTTGAGGCTGGACATATGGGCGTTATACCCGGCCTTAAATTAATTGATACTATTAAATATGTGGAAAATAATATTATCACTCAAACTCTTGACCGCAGTAAGCTTTTTGCGGTGCAAACTCCACAAGGCTTTGAACGTCAAATTTTGCTAAATGCCCACAATCAAGCTAGGGAGAAAGGTTTAGACGTAACCGATGATGCTGCCCTACTTGAACACTGTAATCACTCCGTATATATGGTAGAAGGTGAAAGTAAAAATATCAAAATCACCGAGGCTGAACATATGAATCTATTAGTTGATAAAACATCACCCCGCCCTTGTAGTGGCTTTGGTTATGATGTACACCGTTTTGGGCAAGGTCGCCCCTTGAAACTTGGTGGGGTACTTATGCATGGTGGCATGGAGGTCATAGCACACTCTGACGGTGATGTGGTTTTGCACGCCCTTATGGATGCCATACTCGGTTTAGCCGGCCTTGGAGACATTGGGCAACACTTCCCTGATACGGATAGCGACTATGATAATGTAGATTCTGCCATTTTATTACACAATGTTTTACAATTAATTCTTGAAAAACATATTAAAATAACTAATATTGATGTGACGATTATTACCCAAAAACCAAAAGTCGGACCACAACGCACCGCCATTGCAAAGAATATAGCGCACTTAGTAAACTTACCCCTTGAGCGCGTTAATGTGAAGGCTACCACTGAAGAAGGTCTTGGTTTTACTGGGAGCGGCCAAGGTATTAAAGCCATTGCACTGGTTAACGCATTGGCAGACGAATAACAACTAAAGCCTATAATTAGAGTACTTATGTCCACAGAACAGCAAAAGAACCTAAGCCCATGGTTACAAAATTATGATGATGGTGTGCCTCATACTGTTGAGCAATTTCATGAACCTATTTTTGCCATGCTTGACGCTGCAGCAAGCAAATATCCTACTCGTCCTGCCATAATTTTTCAAAATACCAAAATTAGCTATGCTGAACTAAGAGATAGAGCCGAGATTTTTGCATCATCTCTTAGACTTATGGGTGTCAATCATGGTGATCGCGTGGCCATTATGTTGCCAAACCTACCCCAAACCATTATTGCTTTTTGGGGTGTTATGAAGGCTGGAGCCATTGGTGTTATGACTAATCCTTTGTATATGGAGTCAGAAATTATTCATCATATGCAAGATTCAGGTGCCACACATCTTATTATGCTAGATTTACTCTGGCCTAAAATTGATCCCTTGCGCTCTCGCCTCCCCATACAAAAATATATTGTCACAAGCATTGCCGATGGATTGTCCTTTCCATTAAACTATCTCTATAAATTTAAGGAAAAACGCGGCTCAAACCATATACCAGTGCCCTTTGACGATGATGATATAGTTTCTTGGAAAACTATGTTTGCCTCTAAACAAAAATATAGTGCTAAACAATTTATAACACCGGATAGCATTGCTCTTTTACAGTACACTGGCGGCACCACGGGCCAGCCCAAGGGTGTCATGCTAAGTCATGCCAATATTGGCACCAATTGTAAACAAATATTGTGTGTTATAAGTGAACTTTCCAAAGAGCATCATCAATTAGTTGCCCTTTTGCCATTCTTCCATGTTTATGGGCTTTGCGTGGGTATCATAGTTCCAACGGCACTTATGGGAACATCATTACCCATGCCGCGATATGTGCCACAAGACGTATTAAAGCTCATTAAAAAACATAAACCAAGTATTTTTCCAGGTGCACCTTCAGTTTATATTTCACTTATGCAACAAAAAAACTTGGCTGAATATGATTTGCGCTGTATTAAGCTTTGCATTTCAGGCTCGGCCCCACTACCCCAAGAGCATTTTAAAAAATTTCAAGAAATTACCGGTGCTACCATTATTGAAGGATATGGTTTAACCGAAGCCTCACCAATAACCCACATAAATCCTTTAATATCCGATAATCAAAAAAATGGCTCTATTGGTATGCCCTTACCGAGCACAAAGGCACGTATTGTGGATATGGAGGGAGGCTCTCTCACCTTGCCAGCTGGTAAATTGGGTGAGCTTATTATCAAAGGCCCACAAGTTATGAGTGGATATTGGAACAGAGAAGATGAAACAGCTTCTGCCTTACGTAATGGTTGGCTCTATACTGGCGACCTTGGTACTATGGATGAGGAAGGCTTTTTCTATATTAGTGATCGCAAAAAAGATATGGTTATTGTGGGCGGATACAATGTCTATCCGCGTGAGGTGGACGAAGTTTTGCTAGAGCACCCAAGTATTCTTGAAGCCGTGGCCGTTGGGATAGACGACCATGTGCGTGGCGAAAGTCTCAAGGCATTTGTGGTGCTAAAACCATATGAAGAAATGACCCGTGCTGATGTAATTGCTTGGTGTAAGAGTAAACTTGCTTCATATAAAGTTCCACGTGCCGTTGAATTTAGAACAGAACTACCTAAAACTATTGTGGGTAAGGTATTAAGGCGCGCATTACGTGAAGAAGATGAGACTAAAGCTAATGATGCCAATAACAATAATGATAGTAACATTGAGAGTGAAACTACAGAGTAATTAACGCTAAAGCGCATATTGCATGTATTAAAACTCATACGCTCCAGATTAATAATAAATAAAAAAAACAAGCTCTTACATTTATATTGTAGGGGCTTGTTTTTTTATTTAAAAAGCAATTTTAGTCAGTAAACCAGCATTTTGAAAAGGAAAAAGATAGTTTATTTCCCACATAAAATTAAATGCTATACTAAATAGCCGTTGGTCGACGAAATAGAAGCAATAAAAAATTTTTAAACATGAATGCAAAAAGATTTTGTGCATAGGTTGACAAATTCAAAACTAACATGCTAGCATACCAGTAGATAATGATAAAATAATTCATATAAACACATAGTTACATATTTATATGAATTTTTTCGCAGCCATAAACTACATATAATGTACCTAAAGCTGTATTCTTTAATCCATAAAACAAAGAAGGGCTTTGTTATGACAAACGCATATTACAAAATTCCCAAACCACAAAATGAGCCGGTACAAAACAATCTACCAGGCAGCGAAGAACGAGCCAAGCTTAAAGCAGAGCTCAAAAGACAATCATCTCAAGTTGTTGATATTCCGTTAATTATTAATGGTGAAAAGATTTTCACTAAGGATACCATAGACGTAGTCATGCCTCATGACCATGGGCATTTACTTGCAAAATGCTCCATAGCAGAACCAAAGCACTTACAAATGGCCTTAGACGCTGCCAAAGCTGCCAAAAAAGCATGGGCCAACATGCCTTTTGAGCATCGTTGTGCCATCTTCCTATCTACAGCTGAAAGGATTTCCGGCCCTAATCGCTATCTTATGAGTGCCTCCACCATGCTAGGACAAAGTAAGACAGCCTTCCAAGCCGAAATTGATGCTACTTGTGAACTTATAGACTTCTTACGTTTTAATGCATATAACACAGCAGAAATTTTCAAAGAGCAACCAGAAAGTTCCAAAGCTATCTGGAATCGTTTACTATATCGTCCTTTAGATGGTTTTGTTTTAGCCATTTCTCCCTTCAACTTTACAGCCATAGCAGGCAATTTGTGCTCTGCTCCAGCCTTAGTTGGCAATACAGTTTTGTGGAAGCCAGCTACCACAGCTGTACTTTCAAATTATTACTATATGGAACTACTTATGGAGTCCGGACTTCCAGCTGGGGTAATTAACTTTATCCCCAGTAGAGGTAGTGATGTTAGCAAATATGTTATTTCTGACCCAGACCTTGCAGGCATTCACTTTACAGGTTCTACAGCTGTATTCCAAGACATATGGGCACAAGTAGGTACAAATATTAGTAAATACAAATCATATCCACGCCTTGTGGGTGAAACAGGTGGTAAGGACTTTGTCTTTGCACACCCCACAGCCCATGTTGACGCACTTGTTACCGCTCTTGTGCGCGGATCTTTTGAATATCAAGGACAAAAATGCTCTGCAGCTTCAAGGGCTTTCATTCCTGCAAGCCTTTGGGAAGAAGTGAAAACCAAGTTACTTGCAGCCATTGAAAGTGTTAAAACAGGTGATGTGCGAGACTTTACCAACTTTATCAGTGCTATAATTGATGAAAAAAGCTTTGATAACATCGTATCATACCTAAAAAGAGCCGAACAAAGTCCAGATGTTGATATTCTTTGCGGCAGCTATGATAAAAGTAAGGGATTTTTCATTACCCCAACAGTACTTGTATGCAAAAAGCCTGATTATGAAACCATGTCTGACGAGCTTTTTGGACCAGTATTAAGCGTTTATGTATATGAAGATAAAGATTTAGACGCAGCTCTTAAACTTTGTGATGAGGGTTCACCCTATGCCTTAACCGGTGCAATATTTGCTAAAGACAGAGAGGCCCTTGTTTATATGAGCAAAGCCTTAGAATCTGCCGCAGGTAATTTTTATATTAATGACAAACCTACTGGTGCTGTGGTTGGCCAACAACCCTTTGGTGGTGGGCGTGCATCTGGTACTAATGATAAGGCGGGCAGCATCTTAAATATGCATCGCTGGCTTAGCCCGCACACCATAAAAGAGTCCCTTATCCCAATTACAGATATTACTTACCCATTTATGGATGAAGAATAATTGCCCTTGGCTACGTGGTGCATTAGTTCCACGTAGCCAAACAAATAATTAGGATTGTATATGTTAGTATTAAATGAACAAGCAATGCTTGAAGCCATAAGTTTAGATGATGTTATGGATGGTGTTGAAAAAGCATTAAAAATTTATGATGCCAATGACTTTTTCATGCCACACCGAATGCATGTCAATGAAGGGCAAAAAACATTATTATATATGCCCTGCATAGCAGATAATGCCCTTGGTACAAAGTACCTAACATTATTTCCTGATAATATTCCAAAAAATTTACCTACAATCTATGGGCTTATGATTTTAAATGATCTTGAAACAGGTGAGCCGTTATGCATCTTAGATGGTAAACTTTTAACTGCATTACGCACCGGGGCAGTGGGTGCTACGGGTATAAAGTATACCACACCTGACCATGCTTCTAGTATAGGACTAGTTGGTGCAGGGGTGCAAGGTTATTATCAATTGCTATATGCATTTAACACACGTCCCATTAAAAATGTATATCTTTTTGATAGTAAGCAGGACAACCTTACTACTTTTGCAGATAAAATTGCAGCCATAAAACCGGATGTAAAGATACATATTTGCAACAACACCACTGAGCTTTTAGAAAGTTCAGAGATAGTTATTACGGCAACTACATCTTTTGAGCCTGTATTGCCAAACGATGCTAGCCTACTACAAGGTAAAAGCTATATTGGCATTGGTTCATATAAACCACAAATGCGTGAATTTCCGCCAGCTTTATTTGAAGCGACTAAGCATGTATTTATAGATGTTGACTTAGCAAAGGAAGAAACCGGAGACTTGGCTAAACCACTAGCCGAAGGTATATTAAAAGACGAACAAATTAAAACACTTGGTGGGTACATATTACATGAATCCAACAAAGAGCAAGTAAAAAATAGTACGTCATTTGTAAAGTCTGTGGGTATGGCTTTATTTGATGTGGTAGTTTCCAAAGTAATTTATACGCGCGCTTTAGAAAAGGGCCTTGGCCTAAAAACTCAGATGTAAAGTGCATCATGGTAAAAGATTTTTATATTGTTCTGGGTATAGTTTTTAATTTTACGTATACAAAATACAAAATCTAGGACTAAGCATAATGGCAAGTGGAGATACACAAATTTTGCTCAAAAATTAAAATGTTGTGTGACTTTCATAATGTAATTTTTTTTGTAATCTTTTTAACTCGGAGGTTCCCATGAGTGATACCAAAGTTAGGCGCAAAGCACTTGTAGCAAGCCTTATAGGCAGTTCCATTGAATGGTTTGACTTTTTCTTGTATGGCTCTGCTGCAGCTCTAGTATTTAACAAAATCTTTTTCTCAAACATTGATTCCACAACAGGTTTGATTTTATCCTACCTCACCTTTTCACTAACTTTCTTTGTGCGTCCTTTGGGTGGTGTATTTTTTGCGCATATTGGTGACCGCATTGGGCGCAAAAAAACCTTGATTGCGACCCTAACACTTATGGGTACTGCCACAGTATGTATTGGCCTTTTACCAGGCTATGATACCTTAGGCATATGGTCCCCATTATTATTAGTATTTTTCCGTATCATGCAAGGTCTTGGCCTTGGCGGTGAATGGGGTGGAGCTTTACTGCTAGCTTATGAATATGCACCCAAGGAAAAACGTGGTTTTTATGGTTCAGTACCTCAAGTTGGTGTAACTATTGGACTATTGCTAGCATCTTTTTCCATGGCCATTATGACCAATGTAGTATCCGAAGAAGACTTCAATGCTTGGGGTTGGCGTGTTCCATTTGTGGCAAGTATAATCCTTGTATTCTTAGGCCTTTGGATTCGTAAAGGTATTGATGAAACCCCAGCCTTCAAAAAAGCACAAGCCGAGGGCACAGTATCCAAGATGCCACTTAAAGACACCTTACGCTATCATTGGAAAGAAGTTATACAAGCTGCTGGCCTAAAGGTTGCTGAAACTGGTATTTTCTATATTTTTGCTGTATTCGTAGTAAGTTATTCAACCATTAGCCTTGGCTATGACCGTACTACTGCCTTAAACGCAGTTATTGTGGGTGCTTTTGTGTCTAGTTTCTGTATTCCACTTGGCGGTATGCTATCTGACAAAATTGGACGCATCAAAACCTATGTGCTTGGTATTATAGGCATGGCTGCTTTTATTATTCCTTACTTCATGCTTTTAGATATGAAAGAGCCATGGGCATTTATTTTAGCTAGTTTTGTACTGTTTGGTATTATGTGGTCACCAACTACAGCTACCCTTGGTACACTATCATCTGAAATTTTTGCTACCAATGTTCGCTATACTGGTATTACCCTAGGTTATCAACTTGGGGCATGTATAGCTGGTGGTACAGCACCACTTATTGCTACTTGGTTACTTACCAACTTTAACAATAGTTGGGTTCCCATTGCTATATATGTTATGGCTTTAGCCGCATGTTCTATGCTAGCCGTATTTTCACTTCTTAAACAAAAACCAAAGCATATGGATGATTAATATTTTTTCATTCTAATTAAAAAAGCCGATGTTGAACAAATTAAACATAAAAAATAGTTTAACATCGGCTTTATTTTTACATACATAGCTGCAAACATGAAATTTCTAACATTTTCTCTTGTAAAGCAAGCTAAACTGCATGTATAATCGTTTTCTTATATCTTTATTTATTTAAGCAAAGCATCATCAGAATCTCAAATGAGGAGCTTATGGAACTACTTGCAAGATATGATTTAGAGGAAAATTCGAAACCAGATATTAGTTTAAAATCATTGGTAATAGAAAAAATTCGTTCAAAAATTATGCATGGGCATTATGTTCTTGGGCAACGCTTATCGCAAAGCACTCTGGCCCAAGAAATGAACACAAGCCGTGCCCCTGTGCAAGATGCACTCGTAACCCTTGCTCAAGAAGGATTGGTAAATATTATACCCCAAAAAGGTTCTTTTGTATTTAACCCAACCCAAGAAGAAATTTTTGCACTATATGAATTAAATTCTATTTATGAAATTGGAGCCATTGAATTGGCTATAAAAAATAATTATGTAAAACTTATAGCAAGTCTTGAAAAAGTTCTTGTGCATATGAAAAGTGTTGAACATAACGCCAAAGAGTGGGTACAAGCAGACCGCCTGTTTCACGCCACATTTATCCAGAGTGCAGAAAATCCCTACTTATTAAAAGCTTATAGAAAAGCCATTGTCTGTACTATGCCCCTTGTGTTTAAAAATACTGTTAATATCAAACGCATGCATAAATCCTTCAATGAACACAGTAAAATCACAACACATTTAAAAGAAAAAAACATTAATAAAGCGGTTAATATCTTACGTAAAAACAATATGATAAAAAAACAATAGTACTATTTTTTGTATCAATAAATAAATTGCAGCGTATGTTAGAACATTGACGTCAAGAGCATTTTTGGCATATAAGTATTAAGGCTAAATTGCAACTCATTGCAAAATCTTATGATGTGCTGTCATAAGGCTAAGATAACAAAATGCTGTAATTTTTTAGCAATCAATATCATTTCGCCTACCCAAGACAGCAAGCTTTTGATATAAATAACTATTTTATATCGGCGGAGGCTTTGTGTCCTTATATCTAAAGCATTACTTTGACCCAGACCGCGCACATTTGCAGCCACGCCTTGGGCATAATAAAAAAACTGACCTCTACAATCTAGGTTTTGTACAAAATATACAACAAGATCAATTAATTGCCGAATTTGTTCCTCTAAGTTCCACTCAAAATATTGATAATCGTTTTATCTACAGTAGTGCTACATTTCCTGCTGGATCAGGAACATATATTGACCCCAAAAATCCTCATCGCCTCTTAGCAGAGCATGCTGGATATGCCTTGTATCATAACCATAAAATTATAGTTAACTCTACCCTAAACTTAAGTTCAGATGTAAGCTTTCATACTGGAAATATTACCTTTATTGGGAACACAGTAGTGCAAGGTAATGTGCGTGCAGGCTTTAGTGTATATGGTCAAAATATAGAAGTACAAGGCATGGTTGAGGGCGGAAACCTTAATGCAAAGCAAGCCATTACAGTGCGAGGCGGTGCACGCGGAGCTGCTACAAAGCGTTGTGTACTTAAAGCCACAGAAAATGTGCGTCTTAACTTTGCTGAAAAAATTGAAATATATACTCAAGGAAGTGTTCTTGTATCCAAGTATGTGCTGCACTCAAACATATATGCTGGTACACATGCTATAATACAAAATCAAATGATAGGTGGAAATTTGCATACCTTAAAAAGTGTATATGTGGGTAAGCAATTGGGCAACAGGGCTGCTGTACCCACACGCATATTCCTAGGATATAACCCGCTACTTATACGTCGCCTAGAAAAAATTGATCAGCGTATTGATACTCTTTCTGAAAAATTACATCACCTCAACGCTGTGGCAGGCCATCTTGCGCCCAACACGAATGAACTTTCGCGCAAACTTGACCGTACCCGTAGAAAAAATAGTGCCTATATTTATGCACGAAATCATATCTGGAATACTTTGTGTGAAGCCCATGACATACTTAGCACTTGCAAAATAGTAGCTGCCGGACAAATATATCCAGGTGTAGAAATTTCCATTGGAAGATTTTACTTACAAATTAATGAACCCATGCAAGGCCTTGAATTTTATATCAAGGATAATGAAATAGTTTATACCCCTCATAAACCAAAGGCATAAATTATGACAAATCCCATTTTAACACCAGATAATGATATAATGGTGGAACGCGCCCACGGCCCACTATTTATGCTTGGCCCAAGTGGTGCTGAGCGTGAACTTGCCTTTGTACAAAACCTAGAATTTGAAAATACTTTGCCAGTGTTGCTTGGTGCTGGCCTTGGACATGCCTTAAACTATATCTTAAGTAAGTATCAAGGACCCATGGCTATTATAGATAAAGAAATTAAAATACAAGAACTTAGTAAAACTATTTCTAAACTTAAAGCCAAGGACAGAGCAAGGATTTATTTAATTGATACACAAGATAGCACAGAGGCCTTGCGCCTTTTAACTCACTGGCAAAGCCAAAATGGCTTACTACCTTTTTTATCAATAGCTCACCCATTTTATCTTCGCCTTGACCGTGAATGGTATGGGCATGTACGTAGCAATGTGCAAGCTAGCCAAAGTTTTGATTTTTGGAGTCGCGCCCGTAAACCACGTTTTGCTACTAAAAAACCGCGTGTTTTACTTATTACAAGCAAATATTTTCTCATGGGTGAGGTTGCCCGCGCTTGTGAGAATCTTAATATAGATCATGAGTTATTGACAGTGCCCGACGAATCCATGGCAAGTAGTGAATTTATAAAAAATTTACTTTCTGCCGTCATTAAATTTCAGCCTGATTGTTTACTGACGCTTAATCATCTTGGTGTGGATAGAGAAGGTGTACTCATGGGGTTACTTGAGCAATTGGAATTACCCCTAGCCTCTTGGTTTGTGGACAATCCACATCTTATCCTACACATGTATAACAAATTAAATAGTCCATGGGTTAGCATTTTTACTTGGGATTATGACAATATAAGTTCATTACAAGAAAAGGGTTTTGAGCATGTATTCTATCTACCCTTAGGCACTGACTCAGAACACTTTAAACCCAATAACCTTGGCAAAAAAGAATGGAAAAGCCCCATCTCTTTTGTTGGTAACTCCATGCATTACAAGGTTATAAAACGCATAGAAAAAGACCCACTTCCCAAAGATATTTTGAAACATTTTTCAGATGTAGCCAAGGCTTTTGATCAAAGTTCTGAGCCATCGGTTGCGCTCTTTATGGAAAGAAATTTCCCCAATGTGTATAAAAAATATTTAGCCCTTGAAACTATGGAAAAACGTCTTGGTTTTGAAGCAGCCATAACGTGGGAGGCCACACGCCTTTATCGTGCAAGCTGTGTTGAGAAAACCTTAAGCTTTCATCCTCTTATTGCTGGCGATGATGGCTGGCATAAAGTTTTTGCCACGCGTAAAAATGAGTTCACTTTACACAAAGAAATTAACTATTATTCAGAGTTACATGCTTTCTACCCTCTTTCAGATATAAACTTTAATTGCACAAGTAAACAAATGAAAGGGGCTGTAAACCAACGTATCTTTGATGTACCAGCTTGCAATGCTTTTGTACTAACCGACTGGCGCGAGCAAATGGATGCTTTATTTGAGCCACAAAGCGAAATTATTTCATATAAAGAGGTTGATGAAATACCAGAGCTTGTTCGCTATTATCTTGATAATCCAAACCAAAGGGCAAAAATTACCAAGGCGGCCAGAAAAAGAGTTTTAGCTGAGCACACATGGGCTCATCGCTTACAGGCCTTACTGAAGGACATGCATCAAGTATACGGAATTAAAAAATAATGAAACCTATTCTTGTACTGCAAATGCAGCGTATGGGAGATTTGATTTTAAGTTTTCCTCTGCTTGCTTTATTACAAAAAAACTACCCTGACCACCCCATCTGGACTGTGGCAGAGCCTACTTTTTTTACAAAATTAATGGACTTTGCCCCGAAAACTACATTTTTTCCACCTCATGCCTCAGCACAACTACAAAAAGTTGAATTTAAATTTGTTATAAATCTTAGCCATAGGCCAGAATCAGCTACACTTGCTGGTCAATTAAAGGCTGAGCAATATTATGGGCCGCATCTTAAGGATAATTTTGACTATATTGATGGAGTATGGTCATTATATAGGGCTAGTATTGTTCACAATAATAGATATAACCTCTTCCATTGGAGTGACTTACAAACATTAAACTTCCTAAAGCAAGGCTTACACGCATACAATGGCGCAAAATATGACCCAAACAAAGATAAGGTGGGCATTTTTGTAGGAGCTAGTGAAAAAGAAAAACGCCCAAGTCCACAATTTTTTGCAAACCTTGCCAAAGAATTATTACGTAAGGGCTATCAACCTATATTCCTTGGTGGCCCACAAGATGTGCACTTGGGGCAAGAGGCTGCAAAGCTAGCTAATCTTAAACATGCATCACTTTGTGGTAAGTTTTCTCTAAATACCCTTGCCTTATTTATGCAAGATCTAAGACTTTTTATAACGCCAGACACAGGCCCCATGCATTTGGCGGCATGGCTTCAAACCCCAACCTTAAATATTTCTGTTGGTCCAGTTAACCCTTGGGAAACAGGACCATTTTTCCCAAATCATTATATTGTTCAACCCCATATGGATTGCACTGGCTGTTGGCATGCTTGCCTTGACACACCATGCCAACAAAAACTTCAGGCAAAGCAAATAGCATTGGTTGCAAAAAGCATTATGGAAAAACCAGAGCAACTCCAAAAGCTAGTGCTAGATGATATAAATATCTATCAAACCGGACGTGATACACGTAACATATACGATTTAATACGCATAAACCATACCCAGCCAAGCGCAAGACACCTTTTAGCGCGCTTTTGGCAAGATTGGTTTTGGCATCATTTGCAGCAAAACACTATGCGCAAGAGTGCATATTTTGATGAACTAAAACAAAACAATCCTAATATTATAGAAGATTTATCTCAAGGCATTATCAAACTTGGCGATGAATTACAAAGGCACCTAAAGGCAGTGTTTAATGGGCAAAAGCAAACATTAGAATATACATTTTGGCAAAAATTACCTGAGTCTATCCGCCCATTTAGCAGCTATGTGCATTTATTTTTACAAAATGAAAATTACTCTCATGAGGCTTGGCACAAAGTTTTGCAAGATATTGAAGCTTTGAGCAAAGTTATAAAATGATAACAGCCCAAAAAAATTTTGGGCTGTATTTACAAAAAAATAAGATAGTTTAAAGATTTTTTTTAATTAAAAAGCGATTTTACACATACAAATATCTTTTACTTAAACTCAGAAAGCCTTATCAACTTAATATAGTATTTGTTGTTTTTTATAAGCAGCATAAGCTTCGCGCATAGCTATATATGGGTCTACTGATATTTCCTTAGAATCTTCATATAAATTAAGCACTGGACCAAGATCATTAAAGCGCAAACCACCTTCAATAATAGATATAGCAACAGGTGTAGCTATATAAAACGTTGGGTCAAGTGTTTGGTTTGCCAAAGTACCAAGAGTACCACGCACCGAGCTTGGACCAATTACAGGCCAAACTAAAAATGGCCCAGTACCAAAACCCCATACGCCAAAGGTTTGATCCATATCCTCACCAGTTGGGTCTAAAGGAACAATGGTTTTCTTATGTTTTGCTACATCAATCAAACCACCTAAACCAACAGTAGTATTTACAAAAAATCTACTAAACTCAGCTCCGGCTGCCAAGGGCTTACCCTGTAAAAGTGAACTAACAAAACGCACTGGAAATAGTAAATTATGGAAAAAATTGCTTAAACCAGTCTGCACTGGATCTGGCATGACATAGTCATAGCCATCGTATAAAGGGCGCATCACATAGATATAAAATATGTCATTAAAGCCAAACCAAAATCTATTCCATGGCTCAAAAGGGTCAGAAATACCTTGTTTTGGTAGACTATCATAATCATCAAGGCTCTCACTCTCCTCAAGCCCTTTAATTATTTGCGATTGTTGAAGTTGTCCTTTTTCATATCCTCCTACAGAGGCCTCCACATTAATGCTAGCTGCAAAACTTTGCCCTACTCCTAAAATAATTAATAACGCACCTACTATTAAGTGCATTAAATATATGTTAATCCTTGTCATAAGCTTTATTCCTTAATGCTGTACCTCGCTCACCAATGCGAACTATAAGTACTTCAGGACTCTCCTTAGTTAAAATGTCCCCAAATTGAGTCCTATAATTTTTTACAAGGCTAATGCCTTCAATTATTACATCATATACATACCAATTTCCATTTTTTGCAAGCATTCTATAGGCAACAGGTACAGCACGATTGCCCTGCAAAGTGACCACGGTACGCACTTCTACACGACTACCCGCTTTATTACTAACCTCACC
>CAYJDF010000001.1:0-21021 GCA_964368845.1 uncultured Desulfovibrionaceae bacterium | reverse complement strand
GCTTGCTCTTGTGCGTTTTGTGCAAAACTAAGACTGCACAGCCCAAAACATAAACTAAGCACCATTGATAACACAACAAAAATACGCATTATACCCCTCCAAATGCAAACTTACTTATAATGGACTCTAAATCCACGGCCGATTCAGTATCGTTAATTTCTTCACCAGGTTCGAGTAAAATTTCAGAACCACCTGGAGAAAGGCTAATGAACTTATCCCCAATGAGTCCACTTGTTTTTATAGATGCTATAGTATCATCTGTAAACTTTAACTGATTGTCAAGATATAAAGTAACAATGGCTTGTGAATTTTTTTGGTCTAAACTAATTAGTGAAACTCTACCAACTTGTACTCCAGCCACTTCAACACTAGCTCCCACGCGTAAGCCAGCCACTGAATTAAAGCGGGCCTGAAGTTTATAACCATTAGAGCCAAAAACTTCCATGCGCCCAAGCTTTACTGTTAAATATGCCGTGCATAAAAGCCCAATCAAAACAAAAATACCAACTATTATATCACGTTGTGTGTTCATTTTTACCCTATCATGCCTTAAAGCAAGTGTATAATATATTCCACTGATTTCTTTAATTCATAGACAATACTATTTTTTCATCCACTTTTCAAGTGCCCTACTTACTTGCACATCCTGTGCCTTAAAGCTAGTTTTGGGATTACCCATGGGATTACGTGTTAAAAATGATTGTAAAAACTCATTTTTTTCATTTTTTAATGCCTGCAATGAGCCGGAAAAAACTGCCCCACCCTCATGTAAAACCAATACATGATCTGCAATACGTTCAAGGCTTGCCAAGTCATGGCTTACTACCACCATGGTCATGGCAGGAAAATTCTGCTTCATGGCAAGGAGTAAGTCATCCATCTGGGCCGCTGTAATAGGATCAAGCCCAGAAGTTGGCTCATCACAAAAAAGTAAAGGAGGTTCGGTAATAATAGCCCTAGCAAGCCCTGCCCTTTTGCGCATACCACCCGATAACTGTCCAGGATAAAAATGTGCAAAATCTTCTAAACCTACCAACTGCAAAGCTCTAAGCACTGCATCATTGATAATTTCCTGAGATAGTTTAGTATGCTCACGCAATGGCAAGGCAACATTTTCATGTAAGCTCAATGCCCCAAGTAAAGCTCCGTCTTGAAAGAGCATGCTCATACGTCTACGCACGCGCTTAAACTCTCTTTTTGGCAAAGCAAAAAAATCTATATCTCCCAGTAAAACCTTACCAGCTATAGGCCTTGCTAAACCCACTATATGGCGCAAAAGGGTTGATTTTCCACTACCAGAACAACCCAATATAACAGAAATTTTACCAGCTGGAAGTGTTGCGTTAATGTTTTGCAAAACACTATGCCCTGCATAACCTACGCTACAATTTTGAAAATTTATGGTATATGACTGCATTTAACCTATAACCTACTTAAATTATAATAATATAGATGTAAGCACATAGTCTGCCACTAAAATAAGACTGCAAGCTATAACCACAGCTGAAGTTGTGGCATTACCCACAGCTGCAGGCCCAACACTATCGCGCCTTAAATGCGTATAATAACCTTGATGACAACATACTGTATTAACTAATATACCAAAAACTAAAGATTTTAAAAAACCACCCAGTACATCTGCCATAACGACATTGCTTTCTATACCATGAAAATATGCTCCGGCATTAATGCCAAGCATTAACACGCCTGTAAGATAACCACCAATAATACCAATAACATCAAATACAGCAGTCAAAAGAGGAAAAGAAATAATGGCCGCTAAAAGTCTTGGTGTAACTAAATAACCAACAGGCTCAATATCCATAACTTCCAAGGCATCCACTTGATCAGAAATACGCATGACTCCAATTTCTGCAGTCATGGCCGACCCTGCGCGCCCTGTGAGCATTATAGCCGTTAAAACCGGACCCAACTCACGAATAAGTGTTAGAGAAACAGCAGCACCAAGTAAACCAGTTGAACCAAACTTTACCAAGGTATAATAACCCTGCAAACCCAAAACCATGCCACAAAAAATTCCGATTAATAATATAAGAAATAGTGATTTTGCACCAATGGTGTGCACCTGCATACGCGTTTTATAAAATAGATGTGGCACATGAAAAATTTGACGTATGGAAGCAAGCAAAAAAAGCAATAAACTCCCCATACTTGCTAAAACATTTAGGCTCATACGCCCGATACTGGCACACACTTTAGCTACCATAAATTACTCAACGGCTTGCTTACTACGCTGTAAAGGTTCACCAAGTTTCATAGCTACCATAAGCTTACGTAAGTTTTGTGCTTGCTCATTACTTCCACGCATTAACACCATTACTTTATAAAACTTACCGCTCTTTTCCATCTTGGTACGTAATCCTTCACCCTCTAAACGGGCACGTAAACGATCCACTGATGCCTCATCGGTAAAGGTAGCCACTTGAAATGTAAAATCAAACACACTAGGTTCTGGCTTAGCTATGGGTTCTTGACTGACTTGTTTTAATAACTCCTCCGCAGGGTCTACAGTATTAGTAGTAGTGTCTGGTAGGGAAGCTTTAGGTGGTGGGCTAGTTGGCGTTACTTCACCCTGAACCTTCATATCTGGAACATTAGCATTATTTTGTTCTTCGGCTGGGGTTTGCTCCACCTTATCCTTTAGAGAGTTAGAATAATTAAGCTCTTCCTTAGGCATAACCTTAGATTCAATAACTTCTTCTTTAACTTCATCCGTACTGGTGCTTGCATCCTTTGGTAAAATAGCTGTAAACTTAGTTAGGTGAGCCTCAGGATTATCACCCCTACCCACAATAACTCCAAGAATAAAAGTCAAACAAAAGCAACTGAGTAAAATCACACACATTATGGTCACAGTTGAAAAACTGATTTGTACTGTGAGAGATTTTTTCTCCTGTTCCTTGGGAGCATCATTTTTATTTTTCTGTGACATTTTTCCCCACAGTTTTTACAAATTATAACTTAACCAATTATTATATTAAATATATTACATCACTTCAGGAGCAGAAACACCAAGCAAATCTAAACCACTTGCAAAAACCTGCCCCACAGCACGTAGTAGCACAAGTCTTGCTTTACTTAAAGCCATATCTTCTTCTTGCACAACATGATGTTTAGCATAATAACTATGCAAAGTTCCAGCCATTTCTGTTAAATAGCTCCCAATATGATGTGCTGCTAGATTTTTAGCTGCATATTCTAATACATTTCCAAACCGCGATGCCATACGCACAAGACCCAAATCATCCACATGAGTTAGATAAACCAAAGATTCCATGGAGTTTGTCTTATCAAGCAAAATACCTCGCTCTTGCCCTCTACGCAACAAGGCACAAATACGCGCATGGGCATATTGCACATAATAAACGGGGTTATCCATACTACGCTGTTTAACCAGCTCTAAGTCAAAGTCCAATGGGCTATCACTTTTGCGCGATAAAAACATAAAGCGTGCTGCATCAACCCCCACCTCTTTCACTACATCGGCCAAGGTTTCAAAGGTCCCTGCACGTGTTGACATACTTATATTTTGCCCATTTTTTAGTAAGTTAACCAGCTGAATGAGCACCACCTCAAAATCTTCTTGCTCGCGCCCAATGGCAGCAATGGCCGCACGCATTCTAGGTATATAGCCATGATGGTCTGCCCCCCATGTATCAATAACATAGTCAAAACCACGGCTATATTTATCATTATGATAAGCAATGTCTGAAGCAAAGTACGTTAATGATCCGTCAGATTTTTTTAGTACACGGTCTTTATCATCACCAAATTTGGTAGTAGCAAACCATAAAGCGCCATCTTTTTCATAGCTTAGTCCAGCTTGGGCTAGCTTAGCAAAGCCTTGCTCCACTGCACCCTTCGCAACCAGTGATTTTTCTGAAAACCAAACATCGTGCCCAACTCTAAAGTCAGTCAAATCTTGCTTAATGCCATCTAAAATATTTTGCATAGCATAAACATAGCAAATATCTTGAGCTACTTCTGCCTCAAGCTCCAGCAAATTTTCTTGCTTTGCAAGCAATTGTTTTGCAATATCAATAATATATTCACCGCGGTAATATTGTTCCGGCCATTCCACGGGTAAGTTTTTAAGTTCTCTTGCACGTAACCATACAGAAAGACCTAGGATATTCATTTGAATACCTACATCATTTATATAATATTCGGTTTGTACATCAAATCCACAAAAGCGTAAAATACGCGCTAAGCTATCACCTACAGCCGCGCCACGTCCATGTCCAATATGCAATGGGCCAGTAGGATTGGCAGAAACAAACTCTACTTGCGTCTTCTTACCCTGCCCAAGATTATTCTTGCCATAGTCTGCACCTTGAGCTTCAATATCAATAATAGCTTGATGCCATACTGTATTGCATAAGGTAATATTTAAAAAACCTGGTCCTGCCACGCTAACATCTGCCACAAAAGGCAAAGCCTTTATGGGTTCAAGCATACTTTCGGCCAAGGTACGCGGGGCAAGTTTAGCATCACGCGCCAAAACCATAGCAATATTAGCAGCAAAATCACCGCCATGCTTTGTGTCTCGCGGTGGTTCAATAACAACTTTGTTTGGCCAAGTAAGGCCCATATCTTCAACAATTTTTTGTAATGCTTCTCGAATTTGCATGCATTGCATATCTGTATAACCTACTAAGTCCAAGAATTTATTTGTTCTAGATTGCTAAGGCATTGGCTTTCAATATCGGCTTCAGTAATAGGTTTTAGGCATGGCCCAACCATTTTGGATAATACTGCCTTTGGCCCAACTTCCAAAAAGCTACGTGCACCGTCACTCCACTGATTTTGCATGGTATTTATCCACTGTACCGATGAAGTCATTTGCTCCACCATGCATTTACGCAAGCTATCTGCATCATTAACAGCCTTACCATGTACATTGCAATAAACTGCAAAACGCGGGTTTTGCCACGAAGCTTTATCTAAGCGCGGAGCAAGTTCATCCGCTGCTTCTTGCATAAGCGGACTGTGAAAAGCACCACTTACTTTAAGGGCTATGGCCCTACCTTTATGCTCTTTAACACTCTCCAAAATACGCGCAACTGCTGCATTATTACCACTAACTACATATTGCGCTGGTGTGTTATAATTGGCCACCCGCAAAAGGTCACCTTCAGCACACTGTTCTACCAAATTCTGCACAATACTAAGCTCAATCTTCACAATGGCTGCCATTGCCCCAACACCATCTGGGTCTGCCTCGGCCATAAGTTGACCACGCAAACTCACAAGTTCTAGCACACTTTCAAGATCCAAAGCCCCACTAGCTGCAAGACAAGCATATTCACCAAGACTATGCCCAGCCGTACACATAGGTTTGCAGCGTGCGGATAAGGCTTGCCATAAACTTAAATTTACCACTGTTAAGGCTGGCTGCAGGGCACGCGTATCTGCCATGGCAGTATCATCCCCATCCCAATAAATTTCACGTAGGGGTAAATTGCTAATGCGTTCAGCTTTCTTCCACATTTGCATGGCATCCTTGGAATGTTCAGCAATATCACGCCCCATACCAAGTTCTTGTGCGCCCTGACCAGGAAAAAGTAATGCAAGAGTTGACATAAAAGCTCCAGTTTAAAAATTATCCAATCAATATATACAAGTCTTTTCAGGCTTGCAAGTGATGAATTATAGAGGTATTATATAAAAATTATAGCTGTGAATAAGGCTATATTGAACACTTTAACTCCCTAAATGTTATGCCCACAAAAATACCACACTTAAATATTGATGCAATAAAAGCTAGTTGCAATAATTTAGGCCTTACAGTTCCTAAGATAGTTTTGCCCAACATAGAGATATATTTAAGTTTACTTATGCAGTGGAATAAGTCTATGAACCTTGTAGGTGCTAAAAATTGGCAAGAATGCCTAAACAAGCTCTTAGTAGATTCTTTCTATGTTGCAGATTTTGTTAAAGAATTAACATTAGTTCAAAAGCCTGTCACTTGGGATTTAGGGGCAGGTGCAGGATTACCTGGCATTGTTCTTCGTATGCTTTGGGATGAGGGGCATTATTACTTAGTGGAAGCACGAGAAAAAAGAGCCCTTTTTTTACAAACCGTTCTCACCAGAATTAAGCTTAATCAAACCACTGTTTTTCATGGTAGGGCCGAAGCTTTTTTTGAGCAAAGCAAAGCGGCCAACATAGTTATTAGTAGAGCCTTTATGCCTTGGGCTGAAGTACTTAACTTAACCAAAGCGCATATAGACCCCTTGGGCCAAGTGATATTCTTGGCCCTAGAATCTGCACCAAAAAAAGAGTTAAGCAAACTTGGTTGGCAACTTATGCACGAACAAAGTTATGTAGTGGCTGAAACAACACGCACCCTTTGGGCCGTGCAGCAAAAAAGTGCATGTACTTAGATTATTAGTTCACTAAAATTCCAAGCTTTTTCAAAATATCCTTCGATGCTTGCTCCACTGGATATTCTATGCCTATTTGACGACTTTCTGTTTTGGAAGTAACGATGGTCTTTCCTGTCTCAGCATCAACAATTTTAACCCTTAAAAATCTAATGTGATAGTCTATACCATCCCAAGTATAAGCAGCATTGTACCTAGCTAGGTAAGTACGTTTTCTACTTTTTGTTTCACCTTGACCTGCCCAAATAAGCCCACTACTATCAATGGCCTCATTCATAGTGCTAACATATGGACCTTGTGCAGTAACACCATTTTGCAATAAAAAACCCTTAAGATGATTGGGTGACACAGCAAAGTTAAGTCCTTGAGGAATAGTACCAGAACGTGTTGCCATTTTCAAAGTAGAAGCGGTACTAACCGCAACACCCACAAGCTTCCAATCCTTTGAAGCTACAGGCCCACCAGAGTTACCGGGCTGAATAGGAGCAGATATTTGAATATCGGTTGCACTACCGCGTAAGCCTTCCAAACTAGATACTATACCTGAAGTTATGCGAGCCTTACTACTAAGCACATCTGGCATAGGATAACCAATGGCAAAAATTTCTTGTCCCACTTTGGCTTCACTAATTTCAAATGGTTTTAATCCTGCTGTTGATGCCCTAAGTAGTGCAAGATCAAGGTGCGAGTCACTGGCCACCACTGTGGCAGGGTGTACAGCGCCAACTACGCTAACAGTTACTTTTTTTGCTTTATCAATGACATGATGGTTGGTAACCCAATATCCATCGGCTACCACAAATCCGCTACCACTACCTTCAGTAGGAGCAGATTCTTTAGGCATTTCTCGACCAGCAGACACACCATACTCTTGAAATGCTTCAACAAAATACGTTCCAACATCAAAGTGATCATCTAATTCATCATTAACAAAAACCACGTGAATATTGCTATGACCAACAGCACTACTGTCCATCACCGAGACTTCGGTTTTTGCACAGGCTGATAGCATGCACATAAGGATTAAAACAAATAATTTTTTAATATATGCATAAGTTTACTCCTCTTTGTATAACGTATACTATATCAATATACTTTTTTCAACATCAAAATATATATAAGCTGCATGGAAAGCATTTAAAAAGCCAAAATAATGGGTGAGTATTTAATTCATACCCACCCATTAAGTTAACTATAAAAATAAATATTATTTAATTTTAGCGTTGTTTTTGCATACGATCGCGCAGATAAATAGCTGCCAAGTTCATGCCAAGTACAAGCAATATAAGCACCAATGCTGTGCCATATTGTAAGGGGCGGGTTTTTTCAATTTCTGTTCCTGCCGTAGCAAGTACGTACATATGATAAGGTAAAGCCATAACCGAACTAAAAATAGAGTCTGGTTCCTTAGGGGTATAAAATACTGCTGCAGTAAACATAATGGCCGCCGTCTCACCAGCAGCACGAGAAATACCCAAGATTGCACCTGTTAACATACCAGGAGTAGCAGCAGGCATGACCACACGAGCAATGGTTTGCCATTTAGTAGCACCAAGAGCAAGCGATGCTTCACGATATGTGTCTGGTACAGTGCGTAAAGCTTCTTCGGCTGTACCAATGATAACTGGTAGGGATAGTACAGCTAGGGTCAAAATACCTGCTAGCAAGCTAACACCCATGCCCATGAAAGTTACAAAAAACGCCAAGCCAAAAAGACCAAAAACCACCGAGGGTACTCCAGCTAAGTTATTGACCCCAAGCCGTATATAACGTGCAAACTTAGTGCGCCCAGCATATTCATGCAAATAAATGGCTGAGGCCACGCCAAGAGGAAATGATATGGAAATAGCACCAATGGAGAGCAAGAATGTGCCTACAATACAAGGCCAAATGCCCCCTTCGGTCATCATGCGCTTAGGTGGTTCGGTTAAAAATTCAAAACTGATGGCGGGTAAACCTTGCACAGCCAAAAATACACAGATAAGCACCAAGGCTCCAACATTCACCAAGGCTGCAAGGCGCAAAATCCCAAACATATATTTCTCACGCGCTAAACGCTTGCTACTAGGTACAGCAAATTTCATGGCAACCTCACAGGCTAGAACTGCCAACTTGTTTATGCTTTTCAGCAATGTGTTGGGCAATCATGTTAAAACAAAGCGTAAATAAGAATAGCATCATACCAATGGCAAAAAGGGCAAAATAGTGCTCGCCACGATATGGAGCTTCTGCCATTTCCGCTGCAATGGAAGCAGGCATGGGTCGCACCGGATCAAATATAGAAGTAGGAATAAGACCAGCTCCACCAGCTACCATAAGTACTACCATGGTTTCGCCAATGGCTCTGGACATACCAAGCATAATAGCAGTACCTATGCCAGAAAGAGCAGCAGGTAAAACCACTTTAATAGTAGTTTCCCAGCGTGTAGCCCCAAGTGCTAAGGATGCTTCGCGTAATGAAACAGGTACAGCAAAAAGAGCATCTTCAGCCACTGAGCAAATGGTGGGAACACTCATGAATGCTAACATTAGTCCAGCATTAAATAGGTTTAAGCCTGTAGCAGCACCAAGATAGTCTTGTAAAAGTGGTGCAACCACAACCATACCAAAAAAACCAATAACAACAGATGGTAAGGCAGCAAGTAATTCTACAAAAGGTTTAACCACACGCCTTACAGAGCTAGAAGCAATTTCTGTTAAATATGCTGCTGTGAGTACACCAAGAGGTACAGCAATTAGTGATGCCAATATAGTTACAGCAAAAGACCCCATAAGCAGAGGAAAAATACCAAAGTCTGGCGGATCAGAGGTGGGATACCACCATTCCCCAAATAGAAAAGAAGTTACGGAAACGGTGTCAAATATGGGCAGGCCTTCATAAAATAGAAAAAGCATGATGCCAAGCAAAGATATCAAGGAGAAGGTTGCCGCCATGCCCAATATAAAGTGAATAACTTTTTCTTTCATAAGTATCCCAAGACAAATTTAATTTGAAAAAAGGACTTCCTTAAAACTTACACATATCATTATGCAAGCCTCAAGAGAAGTCCCTTGTACACTACTAAACTTATTTAGACAAGGGGATGAAGCCCACTTCTTTAACTAAGGCTTGACCTTTGCTGCTAAGCAAATAATCAAGAAAAGCCTTGGCAGTGCCTTGTGGTTCGCCATTAGTAAATAAATAAAGTTCGCGGGCAATGGGCCACTTACCAGAAAGAGCATTTTCCTCTGTGGCTTCAAGGCCATCTACGTTAACCACCTTGGTGCTACCATCAACATAACCATAACCAATATAACCAATAGCATTTTTATTCTTAGCAACAGCCTGTACCACAGCACCATTGGAAGCTTGTAACAATGCAGCAGGGGTTACACGTTTTTTGCCAAGAATTTTTTCTTGCCAAGTTTCATATGTACCGGAAGATGTATCACGAGAAATTACTACAATCTTTGCATCAGGTCCGCCAACCTCTTCCCAGTTTTTTACCTTACCCATATAAATATCAGCTAGTTGAGCTACAGTAAGATTTTTTACAGGGTTTGATGGGTGCACCGCAGGCAAAAGAGCATCAACGGCTACCACATGGCGCATAGGCTTAACACCCTTAGACTCAGCTAGCTTAACTTCGCTTGATTTAATATCACGTGAAGCCATGGCTATGTCGCACAAGTTATCAATAATAGCTTTGATACCATTACCAGAACCACCACCAGAAATGGCAAGTACGGCATTGGGATTTTCTTCCATAAAGGCTTCGGCTGTTTTTTGTACCACAGGTAAAACAGTGGTTGAACCATTGATTACAACTTCCTCAGAAGCAAGAGCTGGACTTGCCAAACCTAAGCTCAAAAGTGCAGCTAAAACAAAACGAGTAAATTTCATTTTTAAAACTCCTAAATTTAGTTATCAAGCAAAAAACATTTTCGCTTGCTGGGGTCACATTGCCCCTTGCCTTAAAAACAGACATTTGTACTATTCATTTAGTAAATGCAATTGTACAAGTGTCGCTTATAAACACATATTACGCTATTTAAAACAGCTTTACTTGCTGCTTTATCCTTGCGACCATGTGTTTATGACTTGTTCATGTTACAAAAAGATGACGAAAACTAGAAAGAGTGGTGACAGCTAAAATTTCTTTTCTGTAACCATTTTGTAACAACTACAACATATTTTTGGCGCAAAATTAGCATTAAGTTAATTTTGCCATTGACCAGCATTGGTGCAATTTAATACTATTTACTATTGATAGTATAATTTAAGGATAAAACATGAGCAAGACCATAGTTTTAATAGTTGAAGATGAAGCGGACATTCGTGATTTGCTTAGTTTTAATTTAGAGCGAGAAGGTTTTACAGCCATTCAGGCAGAAGATGGACAAAAGGGCATTGAACTTGCCCAAAGTCACAAGCCAGACATTATACTATTAGATGTGATGATGCCAGGCAAGGACGGATTCCAAGTGTGCCGCGAGTTAGAGCGTAAACCACAAACAGCCCATATTCCTATAATTATGCTAACGGCAAAGGGTGAAGAAATTGACCGCATTGTAGGGCTTGAACTAGGTGCTGATGACTATGTTGTTAAGCCCTTTAGCGTGCGTGAACTAATTTTGCGTATACGCGCCATTTTACGCCGCAAAGAGCAATCGCTACAAGCTCCAAGCCTTACAAAGCATGGCATAAATATTGATCCCTCTGCCCACACCGTTACTATAAACAATAATTTTATTGAATTAACTGCCACAGAATTTAGGCTTTTAGAAGATATTATGCGCCATGCTGGCACTGTGCGCACGCGTGAACAGCTATTAAATACTGTATGGGGTTATCAATTTGAAGGCTATGCCCGCACAGTGGACACCCATGTACGCAGGCTACGCGCTAAACTTGGGCCACATGCAGATAACCTTGAAACGGTACGCGGTGTAGGTTACCGCTTTAAGGCCTAATTAACTTAAAAATTTTGGAATATAAATATATTATGCCTTTTTTTAATAAAACATTTTTGACCGTCTTTTCTGGGTTTGCTTTAGCCTTTTTTATGGTGATGCTATATGCGCGCTTTAATTTACAAGAACTCATCTTAAAAGAAATTGATCACCAAACTTTAAGCGAAGCAAGAGTTATTGCCCATCTTTTTAACACTATGCCCATGGCCGATGCCAAGCAAATTAGCGATATACGACTTAATAACCAGCATTTAAGCCTATTTAATGCCCAAGGTGACCTTATTGATGATAGCCATATTCCATACAAAGATTTTTCACCAGCTCATAATGATGCCGATAAACCTGAGCTGCAAAATGCACAAACTTTAGGTGAAGGAACACATATTCGTTACGATGAAGCAATCAAAAGTTACATGGTATTTGCAGCAGTACGCCTAAAAAATAACAATATATTACGGATATCCACGTCATCATCTGGCTATATGCCATTGATAGAAAGCCAACCGAAAGTGATTATTTTTATTCTCATATTAATTTTTTCTTTCTCCTTACTTATCACATATCTATTAACAAAACCATTACAGCGCGACCTTAGCCAGATTAAAGGTATTATTGAAGCTATTGGCCTTGGTGAATATCAACGTCGCCTAAGCATGCTACTTAATAAAGAGTTTACCCCACTAGCAGAAAAAATTAATCATATGAGCATACAAATTGAAGGCCAAATTCGCACAACTGAGGAGCAAAAAGAACAACTCCAAAGCATACTTGATACCATGAATGAAGGTGTGCTTGTGTTTGGCCCAAATGGTGGAATACGGCGTTATAATAAGGCCTTAAGCCTTATGTTTCCAACTATTATCCATGCCATTGGCAGACAAGTAATGGAAGCTATACCAGTGCCTACATTACAAAAAGCCATTGAAGATATTGTGCAAAACAATAAAAACAGTACTAATGATATAAGTAATAACCCTTTGCAATTTACGCTTGCTTCAGAACGAGTATTTTCTGTACATCTGGCAAGGGCTGGAGGCAACAATCAAAATTTTAGTGCTGTTGCTGTATTCCACGACATTACAAGTTTGGTACGGCTCGAGCGGGTGCGCAGTGATTTTGTGGCAAATGTGTCACATGAATTACGAACTCCCCTTACTGCCATTCAAGGTTATGCAGAAACCTTGGCCGAGCTTGATAATATGCCAGAAAATTCACGTCGTTTTGCAGAAATTATCCGCAAAAATGGAGCATATCTTGCGCGAATGGTTGAAGAATTACTTGCTCTTGCTCGTCTTGAAAGTGGTGATGTACCCATGAATATTATAGCAACACAAGCCATTGACAGTATTAATACTGCCATGGCCTTATGCCGTAGACAATTTGATTTGCAAAATATTCAGGTAGAAATACAAGTGGATGACAATTTACATATTATGTCAAGTACGCAAGATTTAACACAAATTTTTAGAAACCTTTTGGAAAATGCCAGCCGATATGCACCTTTTGGGAGCAAAGTATTAATTAAAGCATTGCAAGACTTTCACGAAAAATCTATGATAAGTTTTGCAGTATGCGATAATGGACCTGGTATTCCAGAGCCTGATCAAAGTCGTATTTTTGAGCGTTTTTATCGGGTCGAAAAACATAGAAGCCATGCCTCAACAGGCCTTGGCCTTGCCATTTGCAAACATACTGTAGAGCGTCTTGGGGGACAAATTTGGGTAGAGAGTCCCACAAGTGAATATGCCACAGTATTTTATTTTACCATTCCTACTGCCCTTGGAGATGTAAAGTGACAATAGAGCACAAACTTACCACTGCCAATGTGGACTTCTTTTACGGACAAGCTCAAGCCTTATATGATGTAAGTATTGACTTTCCTGTTAATCAGGTTACAGCCCTCATTGGCCCTTCAGGATGTGGAAAAAGTACATTTTTACGCTGTCTTAACCGTATGAACGACCTTATTCCTGGCACAAAGGTTAAGGGCAATATTTCCCTTGATGGTGATGAGATTTATTCACCTCAGGCCGATGTGGTGGCTTTACGACGCAAAGTTGGTATGGTTTTCCAAAAACCTAATCCATTTCCCAAGACCATTTTTGAAAATGTGGCCTATGGCTTGCGCGTAAATGGCATAAAGGACGAATCACTCATTGCAGGCATGGTGGAAGAATCACTCCAACGTGCTGCTATTTTTGATGAAGTTAAAGATAGACTGCATAGTTCTGCCCTTGGGCTATCAGGCGGTCAACAACAACGTCTATGTATTGCAAGGGCTCTTGCTGTGGGCCCAGAGGTACTACTCATGGATGAGCCAGCCTCAGCCCTAGACCCCATAGCTACGCAAAAAATTGAAGAAGGTATACATGAGCTAAAACACCAGCTAACCATCATTATTGTAACTCACAATATGCAACAAGCTGCGCGTGTTTCTGATTATACGGCCTTCTTTTATATGGGTAAGCTCATAGAGCACGACCTAACAGAAACCATATTTACAAAACCAAATATTAAACAAACAGAAGACTATATTACCGGGAGGTTTGGTTAATGCCTGTTTACGAAAATCAATTACAACAAATGTTGGTAACGTTGCGTACCAGACTCTTAGTTATGTCTGCCATGGTTGGTATTGCCCTTGATGATTCATGCAAAGCCTTTTGCGAAGGTGACGTGGGCCGCGCCAGTGCCGTCATTGATGGCGACGCCGCCATCAATGAATTAGAAAATGAAATAGATGCTAAAGCCTTAAGCTTGCTTGCGCGCACCCAACCAGTTGCCGGAGATTTACGCCTTGTCATTAGTGCCTTACGTATGGTGGTGGACCTTGAGCGTATTGCCGACGAAGCGGCCAGTATGGCTGAGCGAACTTTGCTTATGGAAGATATGAAAATTACCGTCTTTCACGATGACATTAAGCATCTTATGGATATTACAAGAAAAACATATGACGATGCCATTGAGTCATTTCGTGAAGCAAGTCCAGAGCTTGCCTTAAAAGTGCGGCAATATGAAGATGATGCGGCCTTACTTGATGTACGTATCATGCATAATCTCATGGAATTATTAGAAAAAGGCATAGAGCCACAAAGTGCTTTTTATGTTATCTTGGTTAGCCGCTCCCTTAATAGAATTTGGCGCAGAGCCATGAACTTGGCTGAGCATACTTATTTTATCTATGCAGGGGTAAACCTAAAGCACAGAAGAATACAGTAAATAATTAAAATAAATTATAAGGCATGGGCTATGTATATAAGATACAGCCCATGCTTTTTTTTGCAAAAAAATCGTAGCACGATTTTTAAAAATTGACACACATATAACTTCTATGTATATTGAGTCATCAAATCTTTATTACATAAACAAGGAATTATTATGCGTCATTTTAAGGTGTGCTTGTTAAGTTGTTTATTATTTTTGTTTAGTACCATAAGCCTTCCTGTTCTTAGCCACGGCGCCAAAGGTGAAGATGCAAGCACATTAGTTTATGCTTGGAGCACCAATGTGGGACCGTTAAATCCGCATGATTATGGAATTAATATGATGTTTGCTCAAGCCCTAGTTTATGAACCACTGGTGCAATATGGCCCAAATGGCAAAATCATACCTCACCTTGCTAAATCTTGGGACATTTCAGATGACCAAACAACCTATACTTTCCATTTACGCAAAGATGTAAAATTTTCTGATAATACCCCCTTTGATGCCAAGGCTGTGGTGCAAAATATTGATGCCGTTTTTGCCAATAAAGAACGTCATTCTTGGCTAACTCTTATGCAATTAATCAAGTCCTACAAAGCTTTAGATTCACACAGTGTACAAATTACTTTGAAAAGACCCTACAAGGCCACATTGCAAGAGCTTAGTTTTGTACGCCCTTTGCGATTTCTTTCGCCTAAAGCCATGAACAGCAATGGAAAGTTCGTAAAACCCGTGGGTACTGGTCCATGGATACTTGTGGAAACTGCTAAGGGAGAATTTGACCGCTTTGAGCGTAATGAAAACTATTGGGGTCAGAAACCAAATCTAAAAAGTATATTAGTAAAGGTAATTCCAGATGTTGAAACACGCGCCATTGCCCTTGAGTCAGAAAATGTTGATATTATAGCTACAGCCATGGGTGATCATGGTAGCGCAGATATAAGCCCAACGGCCTATGCTATGCTTAGCAAAGATAATTCATATACATCACTTAACTCTGAAGCTAGAAACACGCGTCTTTTGGCTATGAATACTGCTAAATTTCCCACCAATGATTTAGCAGTGCGTAAGGCCATTGTGCAAACCATTGATCGCGAGGCCATTCTTAAAGGTATACTATTAAACCAAGAGCTTCCCGCGCAAAGTCTTATGCATAAAAGCATACCTTATTGTGATATTGAACTAAAACCATACCCATTTGATCCTAAACAAGCAGCAAACCTTCTGGAAACTGCAGGGTGGAAGCTTGAAGCAGGCCAGAAATTTCGTGTTAAGGATGGTAAAACTTTACAAATCAACCTTAAATTTATTGCCAATGAAAGTATTATGCGCGCCATTGCTGAAACTGCACAAAGTAATCTGGCTCAAATTGGGGTAGATGTTAAACTTATAGGGGAAGAACCAGTTAGTTTTATGCAATCTCAAGTAGATGGTAGCTTTAATTTGATTTTTTGTAATTCTAGCGGAGCACCCTATGCACCATTTTCCTATCTTAGTATTATGAGTGTGCCCGGTCATGCTGAATATCAAGCTCAGCTTGGTCTTAAAAATAAAGCTAAATTTGATAAAGCCATACAAAATGCCATATTTGCCACCGATGAAAAGATTTTACAAAGTAACTTTACAGATATTTGGCGTATTTTACACGATGAAGTGGTCTATGTACCTCTAAGCTTTAGTGTTGACAAAGCAATTTATAAGAAAGAATTATTACAAGGCTTTGAATTTGCCCCTGTTTCATATGAATTAATGTTTAATAGCTTAAGCAGACCATAATCTTAGGTTAAAAATATAATGTCACGCTACATTGTACGCCGCCTTTTAACCCTTATACCACTACTGCTTGGAGTGTCGCTCTTTGTATTTTGTGTCTTACGCCTTGGCAAAACCGATCCAGCAATGGCTTATGCACGTATATCTGGCCTTCCAGCTACACCTGCAATTTTAGATGACATACGTATTGAACTTGGTCTTAATAACCCTATATGGCAGCAATATTTAGACTGGCTAGGGGCTGCTTTGCACGGTGACATGGGGCTTTCATATGTTAGCGGAAAACCTGCCCTTGGTGAAATTTTATACTTTCTGCCTGCCACCCTTGAACTTACCTTTTGGGCCATATGCCTCACAGTCGTTGTTAGCATCCCTCTTGGAATTATTAGTGCTTATTATAAAGATAAGTTACCAGATTATGCCATACGCATACTCTCTTTTAGTGCCGTATCAACACCGTCATTTTGGCTCGGTTTTTTATTAATGTTAGTTTTTACTAAATATTTTGGATTTTTACCAGCTATGGGTCGTGATGGGGCAACTTCACTAATTCTACCTGTTTTAACACTTTCCTTTATGTCCATTGGCATTAATGCACGCTTAGTGCGTGCTAGCATGCTTGAGCACATGCATAGCCGCAGTGTAGCCTATGCCAAAGCCATCGGTGCACCTAAGCATCAAATTATGCTACATATTGCACGAAATGCTAGCATACCTGTACTAACCACTCTTAGTATGCATCTTGGCGAATTGCTAGGCGGTGCAGTCATTGTGGAAAACATCTTTAACTGGCCTGGTGTGGGTAGATATGTACTTACAGCCATTTATAATCATGATTATCCAGTAATACAATCTTTTACTCTGGTGATGGCGGTTATTTTTGTTCTCCTAAATCTTGGAGTAGATATATTGTACGCAAAGATTGACCCTCGTATAGAGCGTAGCTAAGGCATGGTATAAATAAGTGAATATTAAAATAATTATATCATTATGCATACTTGTGCCCTTGCTCATATGTGCTTTTTTTGGTTCAATGCTTGCGCCATATGACCCAACTCTGGTTGATATTGGGCAAAGACTACTTCCACCAAGCTCCGAACATCTACTTGGCACAGACCACCTTGGGCGTGATGTATTATCACGACTTATGGTAAGTGCCAGTTATTCCTTGGGAGCTGTTTTTTTAATCCTGTCTCTGCTACTAATTTTAAGCCTTAGCCTTGGGTGCATGTGTGGCTATCTTGGTGGCAAGTTTGATACTATTGTGATGCGTATTTGTGATGGTATGCTAGTTTTCCCAACCATTGTGCTAGCCCTATTTCTCATCGGTGTTTTAGGACCAGGACTTAGCAATCTTATAATTGCCACTGCCATAACCCATTTGGCTTGGTATACACGCTTAGTGCGCAGCTATGTACTAAGCCTAAAGCAACAGGGCTATGTCATGGCTGCCAAATCTATGGGCCTTAGCAAAACTAGCATTGTAATAAAACACATTTTACCTGCCGTACTGGTACAAATGGTCATTGTGGCAAGTCTTGATGTGGGCCATATGCTATTACACGTAGCTGGGTTATCTTTTCTTGGGCTTGGCATACAACCGCCTACACCAGAATGGGGAGTTATGATTGCTGAGGCACGTAATGTAATGCGCACTAATTCAGAGTTAATGATTTATCCTGGACTGATGATATTCTTAGCCACAGCCGCATGCAACCTCTTGGGCGATAGTCTACGCGACTACCTAGACCCACATTTACGCGAAGGTGATGTATAATGCTTGCTCTTGAAGTGAAAAATCTTAATGTTTTTACAAAGAAAGGGCAAAATTATCTTGTAAAAAACATAAGCTTTAGCCTCAAGGCTGGTCAAACTTTAGCTCTCATGGGGCCCAGTGGTTGTGGTAAATCACTTACTAGCATGGCTCTAACCAATGCCTTGCCCCAAAGCCTATGTAGTAAGGCAGACTATATAAATTTTTCCAGCCCTCGCCCAGCCCTCATTATGCAAAATCCAGCTGATTGCTTTGATCAATTATTTAGCATCAATCATAGTATTAGTATGGCCCTCGCCTCAAAACAAAATGAAGTTAACACAGTAAAATTACTAGAAGAAGTTGGCTTTGAACAAGCTCAAAATATCCTCAAGTGTTATCCTTTTGAACTTAGCGGAGGTATGCTGCATAAAGTGATGCTGGCCATTGCCATAGCTCAAGTACAAATTGGTCAAGCCTCTTGTATTATTGCTGATGAACCAATTGCCGGGCTTGACAGTACAGCCAAACTTAACAACTTAAAACTCCTTAAAACATTGCAAAAAAAATATAATTTTGCCCTACTCTATATTGATCATGATCTTAGTCATGCAAAGTTTATGGCTGAAGATCTTGCCATTATGTATGATGGGCAATTGGTGGAATATGCTAGTCTTAATGAAGTATTATCTAAACCACAACATTTTTATACTAAGGCTTTACTTGATACATTAGAACGGCTTAACATTAGCAATCATACATATGATAATATTAAGAATATCAATCCCATCTTAACTTGTAACAAACTTAAAAAAAGCTACTCCACAGGTTTGGCACTAGATAACATCAGCTTTGAAGTAAGTCGCAATCAAAATCTTGGTATTGTTGGGCATAATGGAGCAGGAAAAAGTACACTTGTTCGTGCACTACTTGCCCTTGAAAAACTAGATGATGGTAAGGTGCATATTTTAAATAAAGATCAAAACCCTATTTGCCAAGGTTGGCGCAAGCACATTCAAGCCGTTTTTCAACATCCACGCATGTCTGTAAATCCACGTATGAAAGTTAAAGATATTATTCTTGAACCTCTAATAGCCCATGGTTTCAAAGCCAAGGATTGTTCCACACTGGAAGTAGAAAAATTGCTTAACATTGTCCAACTCCCGCCTCGTTATGCTAAGGCTTACCCCAACCAAATGAGCGGAGGACAACTTCAACGTCTTTGCATTGCGCGAGCTTTGGCCCTAAAGCCAGATATTTTAATTTTAGACGAACCCTTAACCGATCTTGATAGCGTAGTTGCCGAAAAAATATTACATATGCTTGAAGATATAAAACAACAACTTAATATAACATTAATTTATATATCGCACGATTTACGCTCTGTTTTGCGCCTTTGTGAGCGTATATTGGTACTCGAACAAGGCAAAATAGTGGATGATTTTTTGAGTCAAGATTATAACCATAGTAATAGACATCAAGCATTCAAAACACTTGCACAGCATAGTAATTTTACCCTACATGCATAACAATTTTAATCACAAAGCCGCCTAAGATTAAAAACCTCAGGCGGCAAAATGCATTAAATGTTTTAATGCGCAATTACATTAACCCGCTGCATATGCAGCTAGTTTATCAAGGTCAGAAATAACCAAGCGCGACTTAGTGCAGCGAGAAATAACACCTTCATCTTTAAGACGACGTAAAATCTTGCCAAGCCAGCTCCTACGTACACATAATAAGGAAGCAATTTCTTCATGTGTAACACCAAGTGGCACTTCCAAAGCATTGCCATAGCTTCTTGATAATTCCATCATTAGCTTGCAAGTATTGGCAAATGCGTTCCCTCCAGCAATGCTTGCAATTCTACGCATATAATACATGTTTTTTAGAGCCTGTGCCCTTATGAGACCTAGCAGTAAGTGTGGTTGTTCTTGAGCAAAACTCTCTGTTAAAAAAAGTACCTCAGGAAAGAAGTAAGCCTCAACTGGTGTTATGGCATAAATAGAGTAATGTGGACTATATTCATGTACAGTCATATCATACATAAGTGTGCCCTCACCAAGATGATAAAGTGTCACATCCTTACCATTATCAGTTTTATGCACAACTCTAACCTTGCCGTATTTTAAATAATAAAATCCACTTTGCCCTTCTAAACTTGGTGGGATATACTCCTTTGTCTTAAATGTTATATAACGTCCAAGGTGAAGCATACTTTCCCATTCGCGAGAAGTATCTACAATCCAAACAGGATTATAATAAAACTCTTTTTTGCGCTCTGCACCGGAAAAAGTGTTATTGTTACGCATTACTGTACGAACATCTTCCAAAACAGGCATCTTTTTTGTGTAGTTAACCATAATTAAACCCCTTAAATTAAGTTATACAATATATGAGAGGACTTTCATGCTATTGTACCATATTTTGAGCACTTAGCAATACAAAAAACAAATTTTGTATAAAAAAATTCCACCCACAAAAAGATTTAGTACACAGTACACAAAAACAATACAATAGTCTATATTATTTTAGATTATCAAATATAGCAATATATATTTATAGCTTATATTATAAATATTAAAAAAATTATACTATGTTTTATATGAAATTATGAAACCAAATACACATATATTTAAATATTACATTGTGAACTATTTATAAAGATGGTCGTTTTATCCCCACGTCATTCCGATTTAAAAAACGTGGTTACTGAAATCGTTTTTTGTTTGGGGAATGTGTGAGTTTGGGGAAGGTTTTTTAAGCAATGTGCTGCGGCGAAGCAACGCCCGACCCAACGGGCGCCGAAGACGTTCACGTTAGGCGAATCTTCGAGCCTTACGTGAATCGAGAGCAACGCCCGACCCAACGGGCGCCGAAGGCGTTCACGTTAAGCGAGTCTTCGAGCCTTACGTGAATCGAGAGCAACGC